>NZ_QUKM01000007.1:0-166956 GCF_003481245.1 Blautia sp. TF10-30 | reverse complement strand
CCCAGGATAGTTCCGTCTGGACGCATGATGGTACAGACCGCATCCGTATTGATTCCGAGATCCACACTGCAGATCGTCTGTTCTTTGACAGGTGTTTTGTTTAAAGATACCTCTTCCGTATACGTAAAACGCAGAAAATATTTGTGGTGCTTTTTCTCCAGTATTGGGGCCGAAGCCTTTTCCCCGGACCAATGTTTTCTTAAGTATTCCATATCCGTATGTTTCATCCGCACAGCAAACCATTTCCAGTCGCGGCCATCGTATAGTTTTAAAAACGCCGCATCTTTCTCTTCTGTATTTTTACGGTACATGACATCGTGGTAAAAAACAGGCATCGCATACTGTTTACTTTCCAGATACGGCTTTCCCTTTTTCTGCCCCTCTGCTTTCCAGTGTTCCAGACGCGTCTGATAAGAAGATACACTCCCAAGCGCATGCTGGACTGCCGCCCGTCTGAAATAGGATGGCATCTTGGGAAAGCAGAAATCAAAATCAAACCGGGCCGGATTCCGTTTCGTTGTATGCACCAGATGTTCCGCTGCATTGAAACGTTTCTTACTGTTCTCAATTTTTGCCAGTTCTTCCCATACAGATTCATACGCGTTGATCAGATAGCAGACAGCAGAACGGTAAATCTCCAGTGTCTGGCGGATCGGAATATTCTGTTTTCGTAATTCTACACCATAACTGGATATGATTTTCATCGTTCTTCCCCTTTCTGGCTTTAACTGGATTTTTCCTTCTGACCTTCTATGTAAGCAAGTACCTGTTCACGGCTTCGGTCACTGACCGTTACTGCACAATAAGACGAATTCCACAAATGCCCTCCCCACAACTCTTTCTTTAGCTCTGGATGCAAAAGGAACATCTGGCGTGCAAGATTCCCCTTCATGATTTTGATCATGTCTGAAATATAAAACTGTGGTCTGCAGTCTACAAGCAGATGAACATGGTCCGGCATAACCTCCATAGCCAGAATTTGAAATTTATATTCCTGTGCAAGACTTTCCAGCATTTCTTTGCATTCCACATCAATTCCGTCTTTTAAAACCTTTTTTCTGTACTTTGTACACCAGACCAGATGATACTGCAGAGAGTACACATATCCTCTACCATAGGAAAGACCATTTTTATTAATTGTAAACATATCTTTCTTCATAAAAATAGTATACCATATGCATAGGAATATATCAAACATTTGTTCCTTTTTTTGGTGCAAATTTTGCGCGTCTAACTCATCACTGAAGTAACGAGAATGCGACGCGCAGTTTTCAATAAACGCCAGGATATCATCCAGTGATCTGTCACTATGAGAATACGCTTCATAAAGAGTAGTTTTTATCTTTTCAGATTTTCCATATTATCCTTCTTCTTTTCCGGTATACTTCTTCCATTTGACACTCCCCACAGCAAGGGGTTTTACGACGCATTGGATAAGCAGCAAGCTTTCGGATCACGCCATTATCCCTTACGGAATAATGGATTGCATCGATGTGGAGAATAGGATAGACCTCGTCCAGTGGCCGGTTCTTCCAGTCTTCAATCCGTGGCAGAATCTTATCCGTCACATCAGAAATTTGAACGCAAAGCAAAAAAATTCCCCCGCACCAGCTACTTCCGGTACAGGGGATTTGTCATACTTTATTTTGTTTTCTTCTTTAAAAATCCAATCGATGTCTTACAGATCAGTTTATCGAAAATCATAAACATTGCCGGCAGAATCAGGATAACAACGACCATACTGATGATCGCGCCCCGTGCAAGCAGAGTACAGATGGAACCGATCATCTCAACCTGAGAGTAGCAGGCCACACCGAAGGTTGCGGCAAAGAAGCTCAGACCACTGCTGATGATGGACGGCATACTGGTCTTATGGGCAATACTGATAGCTTCCTTCTTGTCTTTTCCATTCTGGCGCTCTTTCTGATAACGGGTTGTCATCAGGATCGCGTAGTCCACGGTTGCACCGAGCTGAATCGCTCCGATTACGATGCTGGCCACGAATGGAAGGCTGGTTCCCTGATAATACGGGATTGCCATATTCAGCATAATTGCAAACTCGATGACTGCTACCAGAATAATCGGCAGAGAAATCGATTTGAAGATCAGCAGAATGATGATAAAGATTGCACCAATGGAAAGCACGTTTACGTTGACAAGGTCAGCATCGGTAACATCCTGCAGGTCTTTCATCAACGGTGCTTCACCGATGACCATTCCATTTTTATCGTAGGATTTTACGATTTTGTCAATCGCTTTGACCTGTTCGTTTACTTCATCTGTTGCGGACTCATATTCAGAGCTCACAAATGCAAGCTCATACTCATCGCTCTGCAGCATGCTTCGGAGATTTTCCGGGATCATGGATTCCGGAATCGTCGGTCCAAGCAGGGAACTCATGCTGATGGTCGATTTGACACCTTTTACGTTGCCGATCTCCTCCATCATTTTCTTTTTCTGTTTGGAATCCATATCGCGGTCCATCATGACGATGTGCATGTTGCTGACGTTGAACTGCGCTTTTACTTCATCGTTTGCCACGTTACAGTCCAGGGTAGATGGAAGGGAACGTGCGATGTTGTAATAAATCTGGGTATGATTGTTTCCGTAGATCGACGGGAACAGCAGAACCAGGAAGATCACAACCCATACTTTATAATGTTTGGTGATAAAGGCGGACGGTTTATCCAGGCTTTTTACCAGCGGTTTGTGTCTCGTTTTCTCAATTGCCTTGTCAAATACCAGAACCATGGCCGGCAGGACGGTGACACAGCAGACAACGCCGATCAAAACACCTTTTGCCATAACGATACCAAGGTCGCGGCCAAGGGCAAAGGTCATAACACACAGTGCCAGGAAACCGGCTACGGTGGTAACGGAGCTTCCGGCTACGGATTTGAACGTGTTGGCGATTGCATGGCCCATCGCACGCTCTTTGTCATCCGGGAAACGCTTTTTATTCTCCTCGAAACTGTTCAGCAGGAAGATGGAGTAGTCCATCGTAACACCAAGCTGCAGCACGGCGGTCAGCGCTTTTGTGATGTAGGAAGTCTCACCAAGGAACACGTTGCTTCCCAGGTTGTAAAGGATTGCAAGTCCGATACTTAACAGGAACAGGATCGGAACAACGAAGGAAGTCGATGTCAGCTCGATGACAACGAGGCTCAAAACTGCGGCGATGACAACGTAAACCGGCAGCTCTTTTAATGCTACGTTTTTGATATCGGTAACAACACCGGTCATACCGCCGATGAAGCACTGCTCGTTCGCAATTTTACGAAGATCCTCGATTGC
The DNA here is from genome assembly GCF_003481245.1 of Blautia sp. TF10-30. NCBI lineage: Bacteria > Bacillati > Bacillota > Clostridia > Lachnospirales > Lachnospiraceae > Blautia > Blautia sp. TF10-30. The sequence goes on along the minus strand of NZ_QUKM01000007.1, from coordinate 163,662 downwards.
CTCCATGGAGTCATCGGAAGAAGTCGTATTATCGAACAGAACGAGCATCATGGTTGCATCCCCATTGTAGAATGCTTTCCGGAGTTTTTCCGGGATCATCTCAACCGGCACGCTGATGTCTGCCACATCGTCATACCATAAAACTTCTTTTACGTGGTTTACCTGCTCGAATTTTTCTTCGAGTTTCTGTACGTCCTTCATTTCCATGTTTTCCACGACAACCATGGAGAACGCACCCATGCCGTATTCATCTACCAGAATGTCCTGTCCTTTTACAGTTTCCAGATGCTCCGGCAGATAGCTGAGCAGATCATAGTTTACTTTCGTTGCTGCCATTCCGATGACTGACGGAATAATCAGCAGAAATCCAATGATCAGCATCAGAATCCTGTGCTTGGCAATCCATTTGCCAACTTTAACCATTTTCATTCATCTCCTCTGATTCATTTTTAACTTGTTTTTCTAGTACCACATCTTACAACTTAAATGACTATTAGTCAATATTTGAAATGGTGAAAAATGAATTTTGGTCATTTTTTGTTTACTTTTACAAAAAATAACGGAAATCGGAAATGGGAATCGTTGATTTTTCTGCGCATCAAAAAAGAGTGCCTGGCTCCTTCGTCCTGACACTCTTTTTTATGCATTTTTTTATTTCACTTCAACCAGCTCAATCTCAAAATTCAGCTCTTTTCCAGCCATCTCATGGTTGGCATCAAACGTGATATTGGTCTCGTCTTTTGCAGTAACTTTTACCGGGAACGGCTGGCCGTACTGGTTCTGCAGATAAACCTGCTGTCCGATCTCTACTTCCTCTGCTCCCGGAAGCTGTGCGATCGCAACGGTGAAAATTGCGTTCGGATCCGGCATTCCGTAAGCCTCCTCCGGCATCAGATGGATGTTGACTTTTTCGCCGACTTCCATCTCTGCAACGGCTGCATCGAAGCCGCGGATCATCTGCCCCACACCGCAGATGAACTCGAGCGGTTCGCCGCGGTCGTAGGAAGAATCAAACTGGGTTCCATCGTTGAAGGTTCCTCTGTAGTGGGTACGGCAGGTTTTTCCGACATTCTTACCTTCCATAACCGGAGTCGGTGCACCGCATCCGCCGCCGCAGGTTCCGCAGGAACCGCCGCAGGAGCTCTCCTCTTCCTCATGGCTTCCGCAGTGGTCGCCGCAGGAATGGCCTTCCTCGTGATCGTGGTGATCGCAGGTTGCACCCGCAGATGTGAGCGTTCCGTTTAAGTAAGCTTCCACCGCTGCATCCACATCTCCCTCCGCTCCGGAGCAGAGCTCTACGCCTGCCTCAGCAAGAGCAGCCTGTGCACCGCCGCCGATGCCGCCGCAGATCAGAACATCCACGCCCTGCTCGGAAAGAAGGCCTGCCAGTGCGCCGTGGCCGGTTCCGTTGGATCCGATCACTTCGCTGGAAACCACCTGATTGTCTTCTACTTCGTAAACCTTAAAATTCTCTGTTTTTCCAAAATGCTGGAAAATATTCCCGTTATCGTATGTAACTGCAATTTTCATCTAACTAAATCCTCCGTAGTTTTTTCTTACGCCTCTTTTTCCTGCATAAAGGCTTCAATCTGGTCTGGATCACGCATCAGATTCTCGGAAAGAACCTCGCATCCGTCCTCTGTAATCAGGATATCATCCTCGATCCGGATTCCGATCTCCCACTCGTCAATATAAAGACCCGGCTCATCGGTGATGATAGCGCCTGGACGCAGCTTGTCGTTCCATGCCGCGGTCACATCGTGTACATCGATGCCGAGGTGATGGGAAACGCCGTGCATGTAATAGGTTCCGACCTCCTCTTTCTTCTCGATCAGGCCAAGTTTCACACAGCCCTCGCCGAGAACATCCTTTGCGATATCGTCGAGCTCTTTTAATGTCATACCCGGTTTTGCTGCTTTTGCAACGGCGCGGTTTGCTGCCAGAACAACGTCGTAAACCTGTCTCTGACGGTCCGTATATTTTCCGTTGACTGGATACGTTCTGGTGATATCTGCGCAGTAGCCCTGGAATTTTGCTCCGAGGTCCATCAGAAGCAGGGTCTCATCCTCGCACACGTCACGGTTGGTGTCGTAGTGCAGCATCGTTCCGTTTGCACCGCTTCCTGCGATCGTCGGGAATGCGGTTCCGTCTGCTCCCTCGTGGAAAATCTTGTACTCGAAATCAGCCTGTGCCTGATACTCGGTGCAGCCCGGTTTCAGGTTTTTCATTACAAATTTCAGCGCATCATCCGTGATTTTGATTGCCTGGCGGACAAGTGCGATCTCATCCGCATCCTTCTGCATACGCAGTGCCGCGATGACAGGCGCAATGTCTTTGATCGGTCTGCCCGGGAATTTCTTTGCAAACTCCTCTGCCTTTACCATGTTGTAGTCCGGCAGATCCTCGAACTGATAGCGGTAGCAGTCGAAATACAGTGTTCCGATGTCTTCGCGTGCCATCAGACGGTTTACCATACCCTCAAAGGAATCCAGGAAACGAACGTCGTCGATTCCGGTAATCTCCTGTGCCTCGGATACGGTTACTTTTCTTCCAAACCATCTCTCCTGGCTCGGATCCGCTTTCTCGATAAACAGAATGGATTTCTCCTCTTTTGCGGTCTTTTTCATCATCAGGATCATGTGATCTCTGCGAAGGCCGGTCAGATAGAAAAAGTTGCGGTTTGCTTCAAACGGCAGATATTCGTCTGCGCTGACATGCAGCTCGATTCCAGAAAACAAAAGCAGTGCGGAATCCTGGTCCATTTTATCAAAAACCTGTTTTCTTCTTTCTGTAAAGTTCATCTGTCTTTCCTCACTTTCTTTTAGAGCCTGCCAAGATCTGTTTTCGGCTCCTCTACTAAGATAACACGTTCGTGCTTTTTTTCCTACCTTTTTCCTGCTTTTCTGTAAAAATTCTTATTTTATTCCGCACTTTCCAGTCCTTTGACAACTTCCAACGCTTTTTCGAGCTGCACATCGCTCGTCGCGTCATCCGGCAGCTCCACCTCGACATCCGGCGTAATGCCGACCTTGTGGATGTCGTTTCCGAGCGGCGTGTAATAATGGGCAATCGTCAGTTTCACCACGCTGCCGTCCGAGAGCTGGAATGTATTCTGGACAATGCCTTTTCCGAATGTCGTCGTTCCGACAATCGTTCCGATGCCGTAATCTTTGACTGCTCCCGTGAAGATTTCTGCCGCACTTGCCGTATTTTCATTGACCAACACGACGAGTGGAATCGAAATCGGGGTATCGCCGTCGCAGGTATACTCTTCCCGTTTTCCATTTTTATCCTCGGTATACACGATGAGTCCCTCCGGCAGGATCTGGCGCAGGGTGTCACAGACTGCCGTCACGAGGCCGCCCGGATTGCCGCGCAGATCGATGATCAGGCGCTCCATGCCCTGATCCTGCAGTGACTGGTATGCTTTCTGGAACTGCTCGGAGGTAAGCCCTGTAAACTCGCTGATGGCCAGATAGCCGATCTTGTCGTCCAGCATTTTACCGTCTGCCACAATCGCCGCAAGCTTCTCTTTTTTGACTTCCGTTTCAATCAGATCCGCCTCGCCTTCCCGCTCGATGGAAAGCGTCACGGTATCGTTCTCGCTGTTTTTCAGAAGACCGACCGCATCGTTGAGGCTTAAGCCTTCGAGTGTCTGCCCGTCAATCTTTACAATGCGGTCATCCGCCTGAATACCGGCCTTCGCCGCCGGGGTATCGTCCTGTACGCCGGTGACCTGCAGCTTATCGCCGTCCAGCGTCACCGTAACACCGATACCCTGATAGTAGCCCTCCTGCGCTGTCTTGATCGCTTCGTATTCCTCTCTCGTGTAATACGTAGAATACTTGTCGCCGAGGCCGCTGATCATCCCTTTATACATCGCATCCGACAGCTCTGTGTCATCCACATCGCCCGCGTAAAGCTGGCTGATCATCGCTTTGATCGCCGCCGTCTTCCGCCACGACCAGAAGCCGCCGGGGTGGTCCGCACTGCTTCCCGGCCAAAGAAACGTTGTTCCGACAAGCACGATCATTACAAGCGCCAGCATGGAAATCATGCCCGCAAAGTAGCTCTTCCGCATCTCATTTTTTCGGTTTTTCTTTCTGTTTCTGCGCTTTTTCGGTTTTTCCTGCTCTGCCGCTTTTACGCCCTCTTTTTCTTCCTTCATCAGTTCTTCCAAAATATGCCTCCCAATCGAAAGATCCCGGAATCTTTTGACGGATTCCGGGACTTATTTTTACTTTATTATATTGTCTAATCCTATCAGACTTTCAAGTGTTTTCGAATCGTAAAGATACTGCCGACAAGTCCGATTCCCATACCGAGAATGAGTCCGACCGGAAGCAGAATCCGGAATACGGCCGATACCGGCATGAATGCCATAAAGTTCGACAGTACGCTGAACTCCGTCATAACGTAGCTGATGACTCTGTTGTATACAACGTACAGCAGCCCCAGCGGAATCGCTGCTCCGACGAGACCGATCAGGATACCCTCGATCAGGAACGGAGCCCTTACAAACAGGTTCGTCGCACCGATCAGCTTCATGATACCGATCTCCTCTTTCCGGACCGAAATACCGATCGTGACGGTATTGCTGATCAGGAAAACAGATACGGCAAGAAGAATCAGGATGATCGCGATGGAAACGTAGCCAATGACACGGTTCATCGTCGTCAACGTTGTTGTTGCACCCTCGGCCTGTTTAACCTCACGGACACCGTCCAGCGAGCGGATATACTCAGCCAGTGCATCCTGCGTCTCTACCTGGTATACGTAAACCTCGTAGTGAGCAGAAGTTGCGAGCGGGTTGTCGTTTGGCTTAAAGCCGTCCTTGTATTCCTCTTTTCCTTCGAAATACTGTTTTGCAAAGTTTTCCCACGTCTCATCCGCGGAAACATACTTACATTCCTTGACCACATCGGTCTTGGCCTTGATCTCCGTTCCGATCTCATCGATCGTCGCCTGATCCACATCTTCGTTGAAGAAGACGGTCATGGATACGTCTGTCTCGGCATTTTTTACGATATAGTTAAAGTTGATGACAACCGCAAAGAAGATACCGAACAGAAAGATACAGGCTCCCATGGTTGCGATGGATGCCAGCGAGAACATCTTGTTTCTCCAGATGTTTTTGACACCCTGTTTGATGCTGTAGCCCAGTGTACTAAACCTCATGGTACTCGCCCTCCTTCTCATCGCTGACTACCACGCCTTTTCGCATGGTAATAACGCGTTTTTTCATGGAGTTGACGATCTCACGGTTGTGGGTTACCACAAGAACGGTCGTTCCTCTGTTGTTGATTTCCTCCAGGAGCTTCATAATCTCCATGGAGTTTCCCGGGTCCAGGTTTCCGGTCGGCTCGTCCGCCAGAAGAATGTCAGGCCGGTTGACAATGGCTCTTGCCACGGCAACTCGCTGCTGCTCTCCTCCGGAAAGCTCCTTCGGGAAGGATTTGTACTTCTCTGCCAGTCCGACCAGCGTCAGGACTTCCGGCACGCGCTTTTTGATGACGCGGTTCGGTTTCTCGATGACACGCTGTGCGAATGCTACGTTTTCATAGACATTCCGGTCTTTTAAAAGGCGGAAATCCTGGAATACGACGCCGACACCGCGGCGGTATTTCGGCACTCTCCAGCGTTTCATTTTATTTAAGATCTGTCCGTTTACCTTAATGGTACCGGATGTGGGCTCGAGTTCTTTCAAAAGGAGCTTGATCAGCGTCGATTTTCCAGAACCGCTGTTTCCCACGATAAAGACGAATTCCCCCTTCTCGATGTGTAAGGATACGTTGTTGACGGCCGGCTGGCCTTTCGCGTAACTCTTACTTACACTATCCAATGTTATCATGCAATTCCTCCTTCAAGGGTTCTCGCTTAATAATCGAGCGTTTCCATGTATTTCATGTACTGCACAACCATAAGCGCAATCTTGAATGTGATCGCATCTTCAAAAACTCTAAGATCGAGTCCCGTGCTCTTCTGCAGCTTATCCAGCCGATAGACAAGGGTATTTCGGTGTATATAAAGCTGTCTCGAGGTTTCCGAGACATTCAGAGAATTTTCAAAGAATTTATTGATCGTTGTCAGTGTCTCCTCATCAAAGTCATCCGGCGATTTGTTGCCGAAAATTTCTTTGATGAACATTTTGCACAGTGGGATCGGAAGCTGGTAAATCAGACGGCCGATGCCCAGTGAGCTGTATGCATAGATATCATTCTCAGCGGAGAAAATTTTTCCGACGTCCATCGCCATTCTGGCTTCTTTATAGGAACGCGATACTTCTTTGATCTCCTTGACAATGGTACCGTAAGCAACGTGGGTTTTCCCCTCCTCATCTCTTCCTGCTGCTTCCAGAATGGTGGCTGCCACTTTGTTCATCTGGGCATAATCCTCACCTGGAGCAAGTTCTTTTACGATGATGATGTTTTTCTCATCAACTGCAGTTATAAAGTCACCGGATTTGGTACCGAGCAGACTCTTGACGCTCTCGAGCGCCCCGCTGTTTTTATCCGGATTTGTCTCAAGAATAAATACAAGGCGGCGTGCTTCCACTTCAATATGTAACTTCTTCGCCCTGTTGTAGATGTCGACCAGCAGCAGGTTGTCGAGCAGCAGATTCTTGATAAAGTTGTCTTTATCGAAGCGCTCCTTGTAGGCGGTAAGGAGGCCCTGAATCTGGAAGGTAACCATTTTCCCGATCAGGTGAATGTCATCGTTTCCGCCTTTTACAACCAGAATGTACTCCAGCTGGTGTTCATCGTATACTTTAAAAAACTGATAATTTTTCATGGTCTGGGAATCTGCCTGAGACTGCGCAAACGTTACAATATCATTCTGGCTGATCTCAACCTCCGGAAACGTCGTTACCAGAACTTTTCCTTCTACATCAGTCACGCAGAGTTCGACACGCGAAATATTTTTGATTCCCTCAATGGTACTCTGTAAAATCTGATTTGAAATCATATTTTCTTCCCTCTTTCATCCTATAGTTTGTCTCCGGCTGCACCCGCTTTCATTGCCAGGCATATCCACACCCCTATGGTTCTGCGCCTGATGCAAAGTACCTCACAGATATACTTATTTTAATACAAAATAGACAAAAAAGGAAGAGAAAACACAACATTTATACCACAAAATACGTAAAAAGGTCAGGAGAAATCCGTCTGGAAGCCCTCTCCTAAGACCTCTCTTGCATCCGACACAACGACAAACGCGTCCGGATCGATCGTTCCTACGATCTGTTTGAGCTGCGGGATCTGTTTTTTGCCCACAACACAGAATACCATCATACGCTCTTCGCCCGTGTACATTCCCTTGATGTGGATGCCGGACGCGCCGCGGTCGAGTTCTTTCATGAGCTCATCGGCTACCTGCTCCGGATGCGCGGTAATGATAAACGCGGATTTCGCATAATTCATACCTTCCATCAGGGCATCCGTCATTTTCGTCGTCACGTAGATTGCCACGATCGCATAGAGCGAAGCGTGGATACCGAAGACAAAAATACCGGCGATGACGATGATTCCATCAAGCACCTGCATAACCTGTGCAACGGAATAGTGGCGCAGCTTTCTCTGGATCAGAGCCGCCATCATATCCGTTCCGCCCGTCGTACCGTTTCCGATGAAGACGAGGCCGATGCCTGCTCCCATCAGAACGCCGCCGAACAGTGCGGAAAGCATCCTGTCATCCGGCACCAGCTGCAGCACCGGGAGAACGGCAATCCAGAACGTATTCATCAGGGTTCCGAAGATGGTTTTCACCAGAAAATCGCGGCTCATGCGGATTCCGAACAGAAAGAGCGGAATGTTCAGCACAAGGTTCGTCACCCAGAGCGGAACTCCTTTTCCGAACAGCATCTGGCTCAGTTGTTTGATGACGATTGCAAGACCGGAAAATCCTCCGGTAACAAGCCCCGCCGGGTCGTAAATCGAGCTGGTCGCAACCGCCATGACCGCGGTTCCCAGCGTAATCAGCAGATAATCTCTCCACTGCTGTTTGTTCCGTATCCAGTTCATGAACTTCAACCGTCCTTTTCGCTGTTATATTTTGTTACCATCCACTTGAACGTATTCTTCTTTAGCAGAGTTCCCCACCAGCTCGTTTTTATACCGGCCTCGTTCTGCAGCGTCGAATGCTCGCCAAGGCTCAGCCAGATTTTTGCGCTGATTTTGCTGCTGTTTTCCAGAACGAAACGATCCTGCCGCGTTCCCGCAAGGCCGCTCACAATCACGTCCGTCGTCTGGCTGTTGATCTCGTTGACCAGGCTGTCAAACGCGGATTCCTCCAGCGTCTCGACGACAGCACCGCCTCCGATCTCAATGCCGGGATACGTTTCTGTCAGATATTTCTGCAGTGTCTGCAGTTCTTCCCCAGTGTCGCCCAGTACGAAAATCCGGCTTTTCTTCTGAATCAGTCCCCAGAAAAAGCGTGCGATGAACTCGTTCGTCTCCACTTCCTCATAGGACGGCGTCTCCGGGTCAATTCCTGCTGCCTCCAGCACCTCGGTTTCCCCGATGACCGTCAGATCCAGATCTTCGATATACTGTTTCCACGTCGGTTCCTTGCTCGCCTGCATCAGCATCTGCATCGTAACAATCCCGATGGTGTTCAGCTTATCGTTTGAGAGGTATTCCTCTGCAATCTCCATCGCCGCATCGACGCGGTAATGTTTCAGCTTCACACCTAAAATTTCCAGTTCTGCATTCATTGTTCTGTATACTTCTGTTTTCCTTCGAAATCCAGAAGCGTTTCCTCCATGTTTTCCTGCCGTTTCTTCCGGCAGCGCTGTCCGCCTTTTTCTTCTGGCAACAGCTAATCTTCATTATACTAAAAAAAGAGGCTGTTGTCAAAAACAGCCTCTTTTTCTGCCCTGTTTTCACAGAATTTTTACAATTTATCAGACCGTCTGCGGATTAAACCTCAAACATCAGATCGCCGTAGGACGGCATCGGCCACATCTCTTTGTCTACGATCATCTCCAGTTTGTCAACCGGTGCACGGAGTGCCTCCATAGCCGGAGCAACTTTCTCGTAGTAGTATTTTGCTTTTGCTTCGCCGTCTTCCATCTCGCATCCTGCATTCTCGATTGCGATCAGCTCGTCGAGTGCTTTCTGGGTTTCCTCAAGCAGTGCACTTGTCTCGTTCAGCAGATTCTTCTGTACACCAACTGCTGTAACACCTGCTGCGGTGATGGTGTTGATAGATCCAGCCAGGGAAGTCGCATATTTGATGACTGCCGGGATGATCTGTTTGCTTGCCATGTCGATCATGGTCTTTGCTTCGATGTTGATGGTCTTTGCATAGTTCTCGAATTTAACTTCTGCACGGGATACCAGCTCTGCCTCGGTGAATACTTTGAAATCGCCGAACAGTTTGATTGCGGTATCAGTGGTCAGTGCCGGGATTGCGTACACCATGGATTTGATGTTCGGAAGTCCTCTTCTCTCTGCCTCAGCTAACCACTCATCTGCATATCCGTCGCCATTGAAGATGATTCTCTGATGCTCACTTAAGTTCTTCTTGATCAGATCATGGACAGCGTCCTCGAAGTTTTCAGCGCCTTCCAGTACATCGCATGCATCGCGGAATGCTTCTGCAACGATGGTGTTCAGTACGATGTTCGGAGCTGCAACGGAGTCACGGGAACCAACCATACGGAACTCGAATTTGTTTCCGGTGAAGGCGAACGGTGAGGTTCTGTTACGGTCGGTAGCGTCTTTCTTGAGATCCGGAAGTGTCTTAACACCAGTCTCCAGAACGCCCTCTTTTTTACTCTTGGTTGCATTTCCGGTGCTGATGAGCTGCTCTACAACATCCTCCAGCTGCTCGCCAAGGAATACAGAAATAATAGCTGGCGGCGCCTCGTTAGCTCCCAGTCTGTGATCGTTTCCCGGATCGGCTGCGGACTCACGAAGCAGATCTGCGTGAACATCAACGGCTTTCAGAACGCAGCTTAATACGAGCAGGAACTGAATGTTCTCGTGCGGTGTTTTGCCCGGCTCAAGAAGGTTGATGCCGTCATCTGTGGTGATGGACCAGTTGTCGTGTTTACCGGAACCGTTGACACCTGCGAACGGTTTCTCATGCAGCAGGCATTTCAGTCCGTGCTGGCATGCAACTCTCTTTAAAGTCTGCATAACGAGCTGGTTGTTGTCAACTGCTACGTTTGCCTCGGAATAAATGGAAGCCAGCTCGTGCTGTGCCGGTGCAACCTCATTGTGCTGTGTCTTTGCTGTAACACCCATTTTCCACAGCTCAATGTTGACATCCTTCATAAAGGAAGCAATTCTCTGACGGATGGTTCCGAAATAGTGATCGTCCATCTCCTGTCCTTTTGGAGGCATTGCGCCAAACAGGGTACGTCCGGTGTAGATCAGGTCTTTTCTCTGCAGGAATTTCTCTGCATCTACCAGGAAGTATTCCTGCTCCGGTCCTACGGAAGGAGTTACTTTCTTGGAAGTGGTGTTTCCGAACAGTTTTAACAGACGCAGGGACTGTACATTCAGAGCTTCCATGGAACGAAGAAGCGGTGTTTTCTGGTCAAGCGCCTCTCCTGTGTAGGAGCAGAATGCAGTCGGAATGCAGAGGGTTGCGCCTGCTGCGTCCTGACGAACGAAAGCCGGTGAGGTGCAGTCCCATGCTGTATATCCTCTTGCCTCAAAGGTAGCACGCAGTCCACCGGACGGGAAAGAAGATGCATCCGGCTCGCCTTTGATCAGCTCTTTACCGGAGAAGCTCATCAGTACTTTGCCGTTCGGCATCGGTGCTGTGATAAAAGAATCGTGCTTTTCTGCAGTTGCACCGGTCAGCGGCTGGAACCAGTGTGTATAGTGTGTTGCTCCTTTTTCAATTGCCCATTCTTTCATCTCATGTGCAATCGTATCTGCAGTAGCAAGATCCAGCTCACCGCCTTCTTCGATGATCTTTTTCAGCTTCTTGTAAACATTTTTTGGAAGACGTTCCTGCATTACAGTGTCATTGAATACATTTTCGCCAAAAATTTTGGCTGGATTTACATATTCTCCCATTTTCTTTCTTCCTTTCCATTTGTGAATTTTGCGATGCGACCTTCCCGCCGGATTCTAAAAAGATCCTAATACAAGAAAAAGGAGTTCTCAAAAAGGTAGCTAAAAAAGCTATATTTTTTGTAGAACGCCCTTGTTTTACATTCGCATATGGATTTGATTTCCAACTGATACTAAAATAACTCAAAAACCCCAAAAACGCAAGTGCTTTTTTGAACTCAGTCCCTTTTTCGTATTATTTTACAAAACTTTCCTAATTCAGGCGAAAAAATTAGCGGATTCGATGAAAGCTTTCGCGGCAGTCGTCAAGGTCTCGTACAAGCACGGACTTTGACTCGTTGCTCGCGAAAAAAAATACTGTGCGGACCCTGAGGTGGAAGTCCCCCAGGAATCCTGCACAGCATTTTCGTGCTTAAACTCAGGCTTTGTTTGCAGAACCGAACAGTTCGATTTTCTCTCTTACAGTAGCTTTGATAGCTTCTGCGCCCGGAGCAAGCAGTTTACGAGGATCAAATCCTTTACCCTGCTGATCTTTGCCCTCTTCGATGTATTTACGTGTAGCTGCTGCGAATGCAAGCTGGCACTCTGTATTTACATTGATTTTGGAAACGCCAAGGTCAATGGCTTTCTTGATCATGTCATCCGGGATACCTGTACCACCGTGAAGAACGAGCGGCATAGTTCCTGTCAGCTCCTGTACAGCTGCCAGAGTCTCAAAGCTCAGTCCCTGCCAGTTAGCCGGGTATACACCGTGGATATTGCCGATACCTGCTGCAAGCATATCTACACCGAGGTCTGCAATCATCTTGCACTCGTTTGGATCAGCGCATTCGCCCATACCTACAACACCATCTTCTTCTCCACCGATAGAACCAACTTCTGCTTCCAGAGACATTCCTTTCTCTTTGCAAACAGCTACCAGTTCTTTTGTTTTTGCAACGTTCTCTTCGATCGGATAATGAGATCCGTCAAACATGATGGATGAGAAACCTGCTTCGATGCATTTGTAGCATCCTTCGTAGGTTCCGTGGTCCAGATGCAGAGCAACCGGAACAGTGATGTTCAGTTCTTCGATCATAGCTTTTACCATAGCAGCTACAGTTTTGAAACCTGTCATGTATTTTCCTGCACCCTCAGATACACCAAGGATAACTGGAGAATTCATCTCCTGTGCGGTAAGAAGGATGGATTTTGTCCACTCCAGGTTGTTGATGTTAAACTGACCAACTGCATAGTGGCCAGCTTTTGCTTTGTCCAACATTTCTTTTGCTGATACTAACATAGCTCAAATGACCTCCTGTGTCTGTAATTGTGCCGTGTACCGTTTTCAGGCTTACGGCATACTTGTTACTTTCATAACTGGTTTTATTATACAACATCTTTCTGCAAATGCCAAATGGTTTTCGTAGCGAAATCCATTTTTTTGCACTTTTTTGTGAAAAACTTATCAAAAAGCCGTGCCTACTTATTGTTCAGAACCAGTTCCATGGCATGTTTGCGCGCTTCGATGCAGACATAGCCGTGATCTCCGCCGTATTCGCCGTCCAGAGTCCAGGAAATCTCCTGGTTGGACTCGATGATGATGCGGTCGGTCTTGAACGAATCGATGAGGTCTGTGTGATCCTCCTGCATCAGCAGGGACGCAATGATCTCATTCAGTTCCAGCGGGTTTTTCGGGCGTTTGATCAGGGTTACCTCGAAGAGTCCGTCATCCAGGCGTACATCCTGTCCCGGCAGGTTTTTGAAGCCGCCGACGGACTTGGCATTCGTCACCATACCGTAGATATACTCTCCCTCAAAGGTTTCCCCGTTTGCCTCGACTTTAATCCAGTACGTCGGCACATTCCAGATCCGTTTGGATCCCTCCAGCAGGTATGCCAGATGGCCGAGAATGTTTTTCATGTGCTGATCTGTCTCATAGGAAACATCCGTGAAAAGGCCGAATGCAGCGATGTAGACAAAGCTGTCGTTGTTGAACGCTCCCACATCACAGGAATACAGGTTTCCCTCGATGATATCCTTTGCCGCCTGTACCATATCTTTCGAAATAGAAAGACTGTTTGCAAAGTCATTGGTGCTTCCGGCCGGAATATAACCGATCGGAACGCGCTGATCCACTTCCATCAGACCGCTGACAACTTCATCCAGTGTTCCGTCGCCCCCGCTGCAGACAACGAGATCCACCTGCGGCGCAAGCTCCTTTGTCTTTTCGAAACCATCTCCGACTGCCTGCGTCGGGTGGACAATGACTTCATATCCGCCTTTTACAAAAACATCGATAATTTCAAACAGTTTACTTTTAATCTGTGCTTTTCCGGAAAACGGATTAAAAATAAACAACATTTTTTTCTTGCTCTCCATGCAAATGCTCTCCTTTGTATCCCATTTTAGCTGTTCTGTATTCTGTATTGTACCTTATTCGCAAAGCAGATGCAACCCCGTACATTGCCACAATTTCGCAATTGTGTCATATAAAATATGATATACAACAAAACAGGAGCCACCTACTAAGAGGCAGCCCCTGCGAATTTCAAAACTATTTACAGATTAAACCAGCTCGATTACAACTTCCATAGCTGCATCACCTTTACGCGGTCCGATCTTGATGATACGGGTATATCCGCCGTTACGGTCTGCATATTTCGGAGCGATCTCATCGAACATTTTCTGTGGCATATCGATGGACTTGGTGTTTTTCTTGCGTCCTGCTGCTTCGGTCGGAACCTCTGTTACAGGATAGAAGAAGCTTGCCATCTGACGTCTAGCGTGAAGTCTGGACGGAAGATCTTTTTTGATCTCTTTCTGAACTTCATCGTATACGGTAACTTTTTTGCCGTCTTTTACTTCTTTCACACGTTTGCCATCAGCATCTTTGCGAGCTACTTTAGCAGTAACGGTAACGGTCTCAAAGTTATCTTTCTCTTTTACAGCCAGTGCGATCATGCTTTCAGCGATCTTGCGGATCTCTTTCGCTTTGGTCTCAGTGGTAACGATTTTTCCGTGATACAGAAGGTTGGTTACCTGGTTTCTTAATAATGCTTTTCTCTGGTCAGATGTTCTGCCAAGTTTTCTATATTTTGCCATTTTAAATTTTCCTCCATTTGTGGAACCCGCAAGTCATGCTGCCTCGGACTTACTGACAGGGGGTTTTCGTCTACAAATCAAACGGAAAGATAAATCGCTGTGATTTATTCTCCGTCCCCAGGACTCAGTGACAGTCCCAGTTCTTTCAGCTTTGCAAGTACCTCTTCCAGAGACTTGCGGCCCAGGTTACGAACCTTCATCATGTCTTCGGAAGTTTTGTTGCACAGCTCTTCTACGGTATTGATACCGGCACGTTTCAAGCAGTTATAGGAACGCACGGAAAGCTCAAGCTCGTCGATGTTCATCTCCAGAACTTTCTCTTTCTCATTGTCCTCTTTCTCGATCATAACTTCTGCTGTCTTCGCATTCTCAGACAGATCGATGAAGAGTTTCAGATGCTCGCTTAAAACCTTAGCTGCCAGGCTGACTGCCTCGTCCGGATCCAGTGTTCCTCTGGTGTAAACATCCAGTGTCAGTTTATCGTAATCGGTAATCTGACCTACACGGGTGTTCTCCACTTTGAGGTTTACACGCTCAACCGGTGTATAGATAGCATCCACAGCGAGAACGCCGATCGGCATGTCATCGCTCTTGCCTTTGTCAGCACTGATATAACCGCGGCCTTTTGTGATCGTCAGCTCCATGTACAGCTTGCTGTCCGGGCCGCCGTTCAGGGTTGCGATTACCTGATCCGGATTCATGATCTCAATATCCTGATCTACCTGAATATCGGATGCTCTTACAACTCCCTCGCCCTCGAACTCAATATAAGCAACTTTTGCTTCGTTGGTTTCGCTGTTATTGCGGATTGCAAGGCTCTTCAGGTTCATGATGATTTCTGTAACGTCTTCTTTTACTCCAGGGATGGAGCTGAATTCATGAAGAACGCCCTCGATTTTAACCTGGCTTACTGCTGCTCCAGGGAGGGAAGAAAGCATAATTCTGCGAAGAGAATTACCTAATGTGATACCGTAGCCTCTTTCCAGAGGTTCAACCACAAATCTGCCGTACTTCTTGTCATCAGAAATCTCAGTAATTTCAATTTTCGGTTTGTTAAAATCAAACACTCGAAAGCCCCTCCTTTTAAATTGGTTGGCTCATTACTCATGGGAATAAAGCCTTCCGCGTATGGCGATTCTTTATTTAGAATACAGCTCGACGATCTGCACTTCGTCAACCGGAACATCGATCATTTCGCGGGTAGGACGCTCTTTTACAACACCTTTGAGTGCCTCAAGATCAGCCTCGATCCATTCCGGAGTCAGACGGCCGCCTGTAACCTCTACGATGTCTTTATATCTCTGAGAGGATTTTTTACCCTCTTTGATTTCGATGGTATCACCAGCGCTTACAAGGTAAGACGGGATATTTACCTGTTTGCCGTTAACCAGAACGTGTTTGTGGTCAACGATCTGACGTGCTTCTTTTCTGGTTCTAGCCATTCCCATACGGAACAGAACGTTGTCCAGACGGAGCTCAAGAAGGATCATCAGGTTCTCACCAGTCTGTCCTTCCATTCTGTCAGCCTTTTTGTAATAGTTAACAAAAGGTTTCTCCAGAACGCCGTAGATGAATTTTGCTTTCTGTTTTTCTCTTAACTGAAGACCATACTCAGACATTTTTCTGTTTGCTCTTTTCAGCTGTCTTGTGGACTTCTTATCAATTCCAAGATATACAGGATCCATTCCGAGGGATCTGCATCTTTTCAGGACTGGTACTCTATTTACTGCCATGTTCTTAACCTCCTAATCAGACTCTTCTACGTTTTGGTGGGCGGCATCCGTTGTGCGGAACCGGTGTTACGTCGCGGATGCTTGTAACTTCAAGACCGCATGCCTGAAGGGCACGGATTGCAGCTTCACGACCTGATCCTGGTCCTTTTACCATAACGTCAACAGTCTTTAAGCCATGAACCAGCGCTGCTTTGGTAGCAGTTTCTGCAGCCATCTGAGCTGCGTATGGAGTAGATTTTCTTGAACCTCTAAATCCCAGACCGCCGGCACTTGCCCAAGAAAGAGCATTTCCTTCTGCATCAGTCAGTGTTACGATTGTATTATTGAAGGAAGACTGGATATGTGCCTGTCCGTGTTCAACGTTTTTTCTGACACGACGTTTTGTCGTTTTCTTTGTCACTTTTGCCATTTTAAAACTAACCTACACTTTCTTAATCTTATATTGGACTACTGGTTAAATTATTTCTTCTTATTTGCAACAGTTCTCTTAGGACCTTTGCGGGTTCTTGCGTTGGTCTTTGTTTTCTGACCACGAACCGGAAGGCCTTTACGATGACGGATACCTCTGTAGCATCCGATCTCCTGCAGACGTTTGATGTTCATAGCGATTTCTCTACGAAGATCTCCTTCTACAACCTGACTCTCATCGATAACTGCGCTGAGTCTCTTTACTTCATCGTCTGTCAAATCTCTGCAGCGTGTGTCCGGATTTACTCCAGCTTCTTTTAAGATACGATCTGCACTTGTTCTACCGATTCCGTAGATATAGGTCAGACCAATCTCAACACGTTTGTCTCTTGGTAAGTCTACACCAGCTATACGAGCCATGTACTTTGTCCTCCATTTTTCTAAAACATTAATATTTTCCTAATTGGGATACAGGTATGCGTGTATCCAGCCGTGTTCGCACGACCTTTCTCCTTCTGCCACCTGACAGATCGGAGTATTAAGCAATATTATAAGGGATGTCTGCGCTCCGCGCGTCCACCCGCCGGAGGTGTCCTGGCTGCAACTTGCCAGGTGTCTCACTTTATAATATTAACAGCAGAACAACGCATTCACGCGCGTCCTCGCTGCAGCCGCACTTAAAATCTGCACAATTACGATCAAGCCTAATGACGGATTAGCCCTGGCGCTGTTTGTGCTTTGGATTCTCACAAATGATTCTGATGCTACCTTTTCTTTTGATAACTTTGCATTTCTCGCAGATCGGTTTTACAGAAGATCTAACCTTCATGATGAATCCTCCTTTCTTTGCTCCTAGCGCCCCGTGTAGGGGAATTTTCTGTTGTAAACTTTTGGAATGCGTTTTCTTTTTGTGGGTTAGAAAAAAGTCCACGCGCAAAAGTTCGTTTTATAGTATAGCATTTTGTTCCCGGAAATGCAAGAAATTTTTTACATATTTTTTCATTTTTTTTTGCTCTTTTTCTGTGCATTTTTTCATCTCTCCCACCGGTAAGAAAAAAACAGGTGGGACAGATTTCTCTTCTCTGTCCCGCCTGTTTTTTACAGGTAACATCTTTTTTTGCATCATGATCCTGAGTTCAGCGGTTTGTATTTGCTTGCGCATACGGATTCTGATTTTACTACATTTCCGCTTGCATCTTTATAATCACGATACGTTACATTACTCATCTCATCGATCTGCTCTACCCTTGGCTCAATGGTATAGTCGTTTTCTTTTGTTCCGAGAATTTTTACGGTCAGTGTATCACTGCTGTCCATATTCATCACAATTTTCACCGGATACTTATGATTATTTTCAAATTTGAAATCCGGTGAATCCCAGAATACGGTTGCATCCATTCCTGACGGCACATAATGTACCGGCATCGAATGGTTGGCTCTTTCCAACACATCAAGGTCTGTATACAAAATAGCGGAAAACAGTGTGGAAGACACCTGGCATTCGCCTCCTCCAAGTACCTGGACGACTTTGCCATCCTGATAGCCTGCTGCCTCCTGGTATCCTTTTTCCGCCGTTGTATCACCTACGACACCATTAAAAGAGAAGGTTTCTCCCGGCAGAACGATCTGTCCGTTGCAGATAGATGCCGTAAGTCCGACGTTGTGAATTCTTCCGCTCGTTCCACCTGCTGCGCTGGAGCTGTAACTTCCAAGCGTGTCTTTAAACAGATTTGCGTTCATCTTCTCGGTTGTAATCTCCGGCTCGGTAAAGGTAAACGGAATCGTGATATCCGTATTTTCTTCTGCACTCTCATACTCGGCTTTCGCACTGTCCGCATCCATTGAGGTTCCGTTTTTCGATGCCACAACGGAATATCCGTTGTCCGGATCCAGCGTCGCATTGACCGGCTCGGTATAAATCTGGCTTGCAATTCCGGCAAAATCCGGCTCCGTCAGCTGATTTTCTGCCGTCGGGCAGGAAATTACATCCTGGAAATTCATTGCTGTCACATTCGTCTGGATCTGCTGTTTTAAAGCATCCACATCCGGTCTGGTTCCTGAAATGCCTTTATGCACGATCAGGCCGGTATCTGTTACTTCATATGTAGTATCCTGCATGGAGTTGTAATCCTGAATGCCGGATGCCTGTACAATTCCTTCCACCTCATCTGGATGGGCCACAGTCGGCTGCACATCATAGGAAAGTTTCTCTGCCTTTCCCCGTTTCATCTCGACCCACTCCAGACCGCGAACCAGAAGATTTCCATGGCCTTTTTCATATGCTTTTTCAATTTCTGCGGAAGCATCCATCCCCAGCATTGGAAATACGTTCATCGTATACTGCTGACCATCCAGCTCAACGGTAACAGCTGTATCTTTATAATCTTCTTCAAACTTCTGTTCCACTGTCTGTGCAGCTTCTTTTTTGCTCATTCCCTGAATGTTTACTCCGTTAATAGAAGCATCTGCCCAGATTTTGTCATCCTCGATGATCAGACAGAAGATTCCATATGCAGCGGCAAGTAAAACAATCACTGCAACTACGCTCAATGCTGCAACAAGGCCTTTTTTCTTTCCCCTTTTTGTCATTGCACATTTTCCTTTCCTGTTATCTGTAAGGAGCAGCGATGCCATTGCTGCAGATCCGAATTTTTTTCAGACTGCAGCCTGCTGTTTCATAAAATGTTTCCCTGATTTCTGCCGGTACATGGATTTTACCGCACCGCACAGGAGATCCTTCCCGGTAAAATTTCTCCGTAAAGTTTCTCTATTGCATTGTATCACATTATTTTGAGAATTCAACCAAATATTTCAACTTCACACAGAATTCACAAACATATATTCTTCTGTCGCTTTCGAGCCCTCATCTGTCATTTTCACGGTTTTCCGGCCGCTCTTTTCTCCTGTCTTTTCACTTTTTCTTTTTTTTCTGACGGTTTAAAAATTTTGTTTCAAAAGTGCACAAATTCTCCTGGTTTTTACAAAAAGTTTTCATAAAATTTTATACTTTTTTCATTGCTTTTTCTATTAAAATATTGCATAATACATCTGGAAGGTTTCAAAAGGGACTGAAAAGAAATTCAGATGCCCGCCGCCGCGGATGCTGCAGGGTTTGCAGACTGGTGCTTGCTTTGTGGCTGTCAGAAATCTGAAGGCCGGTGATCGAAATCTTTGTTCTGTAGAACGGTTACTGTTATTGGGGATGAATACAGAGAAACACATACAGAGAAAAAGCCATCCGGCATGCCGGATGGCTTTTTTTATCGTATTTCTTATTTATCTCTCCAGATAATACGTCCCTTGTCCAGATCGTATGGGGACAGCTCGATGGTTACTTTGTCTCCCGGAAGAATACGGATAAAGTTCATACGCAGCTTTCCGCTGATATGAGCCAGTACAACGTGTTTATTTTCCAGTTCTACTTTAAACATTGCGTTTGGTAATTTCTCGAGGACAGTTCCCTCTACTTCAATTACATCTGCCTTAGACATTGATTAATCCTCCTTCAACTCTTTGCAACTTTTTTCTTTTAATGCCTTACGGATATCTTCATCACGAACCGCATCCGTCATTTCGTAATCCGGCTGTACGTGAATCAGCTTCTTCTTTTTCGGCCGGTTGGCGGTACGGATTTTTCCGTCCACCAAGAATACGTATGGCTCCTGTACATCCGAAATCACATACAGCTTTCCTTTATCGTGGCCGGCCAGGCTTCTGGCAAACATTCCTTTCACAATCGGTTTCATAAATCCTCCTCCGTATGCGAAAGTGTCAGAATTTCCGGTTCTCCCTCCGTAATCAGAATCGTGTTCTCATAATGTGCGGCAAGAGAGCCGTCTTCTGTCACAACGGTCCAGTCATCATCCAGCCATCTGACTGCATAGCCTCCGGCTGTGATCATCGGCTCGATGGCGAGCGTCATGCCAGGCTGCAGACGGACGCCGCGGCTTGGCTGTGCGAAGTTCGGCACTGCCGGATCTTCGTGCAGGTGCGTTCCGATGCCGTGGCCTACCAGGTCGCGGACAACGCCGTAGCCGAAGCTCTCTGCGTATGCACCGATCGCCGCCGAAATCTCATGAAGATGATGGCCTGCTTTTGCGTATTTGATTCCTTCAAAAAAGGCCTGGCGTGTTACTTCCACCAGTTTTCTTGCCTCCGGCGAGATCTCACCGACCGCGTGTGTGCGGGCTGCGTCGGAATGGTATCCTTCATAGATAAGTCCCGCATCCAGGCTGACAATGTCGCCCTCTTTCAGAATCCGTTTTTTACTTGGGATTCCGTGAACCACTTCTTCGTTCACAGAAACGCAGATCGAAGCCGGATACCCATTATAGTTTAAAAAGTTGGGAGTGCATCCGAAGCTGCGGATCATCTCTTCTCCGAGCTTGTTGATTTCCCAGGTTGACATTCCCGGATGGATGGCGCGGCCTAATTCATCGTGTACCTTCTCCAGCAGTTCACCGGCACGGCGCATTTTTTCAATTTCCCGGGCAGTTTTAATTGATATGGACATCCTTTACGCTCCTAAAATCTTTACTATATCCTGAAATACCACGTTGATATCCTGGGTTCCGTCAACTTCCACCAGAACATTGGCTTTCTTATAGTAGTCAATCAGAGGCTGTGTCTGAGCATGGTATACAGACAGTCTCTTCTGTACGGTCTCAGGTTTATCGTCATCACGAAGAACCAGCTCGCCGCCGCAGGTATCGCATACATCTTCTACCTTTGGTGCATTAAATTCTACATGATACGTTGCTCCGCATCCGATGCAGGCACGGCGTCCGCCCATACGGTGAACGATATTTTCATCCGGTACTTCTACATTGATTGCGTAGTCAATTTTCTCTCCGCGTGCTTCCAGGGCTTTGGTCAGTGCCTCTGCCTGCGGAATCGTTCTTGGGAAACCATCCAGTACGTAGCCCTTTGCTGCGTCCGGTTTGGAGATACGGTCTACAACCAGGTCGCAGGTCAGCTCGTCCGGAACGAGTTCTCCTTTATCCATGAATGCTTTCGCTTTCTTTCCAAGCTCGGTTCCTTCTTTGATGTTTGCGCGGAAGATATCGCCGGTAGAGATATGAGGAATCTCATATTTTGCAGCGATCTGTTTTGCCTGTGTACCTTTTCCGGCACCAGGTGCCCCCAACATAATAATTTTCATGCACTTTTCCTCCCATGTTTGAATTTGCAGCAATCCACTGCGTGTAATTTACCTTATTATACCATAAAATAAACCACAATAGCAAAAATTTTCTCTGTTAA
This sequence comes from Blautia sp. TF10-30, assembly GCF_003481245.1. NCBI lineage: Bacteria > Bacillati > Bacillota > Clostridia > Lachnospirales > Lachnospiraceae > Blautia > Blautia sp. TF10-30. The sequence goes on along the minus strand of NZ_QUKM01000007.1, from coordinate 142,145 downwards.
AGCCTCTTTAAAAGCGCTTTAAACAAAAGAAAGGGCCTGTCTTATCCAGACAGTCCCTCTTATGCCTTAATCGTTTAAGAATCCTTTGTAATTGCGTACCAGCATCATGGATTCAATCTGTTTTAAGGTTTCCAGAATTACGCTGGCAATAATGATCAGAGAAGTACCTCCAAAGGATACATTCGCTTTGAAAAATCCATTAAAGAAAAATGGAATCACTGCAACAATGGTAAGACCTGCTGCACCGATAAAAATAATATAGCTGAGCAGATTGTTCAGATAATCTACCGTGGATTTACCCGGGCGGATGCCTGGGATAAAGCCGCCCTGTTTTTTCATGTTATCTGCAACTTCCATCGGGTTGAAGGTGATGGAGGTATAGAAATAAGCGAAGAAAATAACAAGGACAATGTAGAGAATCAGGCCCAGCGAAGCAACTGGATTGGTTTTGTCAAACCAGTTGTTGGAATTCAGCATCTTGATCAGCGTTCCGCCGATACCTTTGATATCCGACTTTCCGACAAACGACAGGATAATCGATGGGAAAGACATGATGGATGATGCAAAGATGATCGGGATAACGCCCGCTGTATTTACCTTTAGCGGAATATTGGATGACTGTCCGCCAACCATTTTTCTTCCGGCCATTTTCTTGGAATACTGTACCGGAATTCTTCTCTCAGCGCCATTCAGGATCAGTACCAGCACAACAACAGCGATGATCACAACAGCGATGATAATCCACATCAGCAGACCACGCGCGATGGTTTTGCCTTTTACGAAGGTTTCGTAAAGGGTTACCATATCCTGCGGGATTCTGGAAAGGATGTTGATTAACAGGACCATAGAAATACCATTTCCAACGCCCTTGTCGTTGATCTGTTCTCCCACCCACATAAGGAAGGCAGAACCGGCTGTCAGAGCTGCCACTACAACAATCACATTAACTGCGTTAAAAGTGGTGAGGAGTCCCTGGCGTCCAAAGCCTACTGCCATGGCAACAGACTCAAACAATGCAAGACCTACTGTCACATAACGAGTAATCGCAGTCATTTTCTTTCTTCCCTCTTCGCCGTCACGCTGCATTTCCTCAAGTCGTGGAATTGCAATGGTGAGCAGCTGAATAATGATGGAAGAAGTAATGTACGGTGTAATACTCAGAGCAAAGATGGAGAAACGGTCGAAACCGCCGCCCGTGAATGCATTCAGGAAACTGAATGCCTCATTCGTATTATTTGCAAAATAATTCGCAAAAAAGCTTGTATTGACACCCGGTACAGGCATCTGAGAGCCTAACCGGATGACAACAAGCATCATAAGCACATAAAATATTTTGCGACGAACATCTTTGACCTTAAATGCATTGATAAAGGTCTTAAACATTAGATCACCTCGACTGTTCCACCTGCCGCTTCAATTTTTGCCTTTGCGCTCTCGCTGAAAGCATTTGCTTTTACAGTGAGTTTTTTGGTGACTTCACCGTTTCCAAGGATTTTTACGCCATCTCTCGGATTGGAAACAAGACCAGTCTCAATCATAGTTTCTACGGTTACAACAGCTCCGTCCTCATAACGATTCAGAGCATCTACATTGATTCCAACGATTTCCTTGGAGTTTCTGTTTTTGAAACCTCTCTTCGGAAGACGTCTGTATAAAGGCATCTGACCACCTTCAAATCCCGGTCTCGGTGCTCCGGAACGTGCTTTCTGTCCTTTGTGGCCTTTACCTGCTGTTTTACCATTTCCTGAACCATGTCCACGGCCTCTGCGGAAGTTATCGTTCTGTCTGGAACCTTCAGCCGGCTGTAAATTAGATAAGTCCATTACGGTACCTCCTTATGCTTCTTCTACTTTAACCAGGTAAGAAACCTGATTAACCATGCCGCGAACTGCTGCGTTATCCGGCAGTTCTACCGTCTTGTTAACTTTTTTCAGACCCAGTGCTTCCACGGTTCTTCTGTGTTTCGGAACACATCCGATCGGGGATTTCACCAGTGTTACTTTTAATTTATCTGCCATTTTTCACATCCTCCTTAAGCAAAGATCTCGTTTGTAGATTTGCCGCGAAGTCTTGCTACTTCTTCTGGAGTCTTCAGCTCAGACAGACCAGCGATGGTAGCCAGAACTACGTTCTGCTTATTTCTGGATCCAAGGGATTTTGTACGGATGTTCTTAATACCAGCTAACTCGATTACGGCACGGGCTGGGCCACCAGCGATGACACCAGTACCTTCAGGAGCTTTCTTTAACAGAACCTCTGCGCTTCCGAATTTACCTACGTAGTCATGAGTGATACTTCCGTTCTCATTGATTGCTACGCTTACCAGTTTCTTCATAGCGTCTTCTTTACCTTTGCGGATAGCTTCCGGAATCTCGGCTGCTTTTCCAAGGCCTGCGCCTACGTGTCCATTGCCGTCGCCGACAACTACTAAAGCTGTGAAACGGAAGTTACGACCACCTTTAACAACTTTTGTAACACGCTTAATTGATACGACTTTTTCTTCCAGTTCGAACTGGCTTGCATCAATAATTGTATGCTTCATGTGTTCTTTTCCTTCCTTTCTTAGAATACCAGCCCAGCTTCTCTAGCTGCGTCTGCGAATGCCTGGATTTTTCCCTGGTAGATGAATCCGCCACGGTCAAATACAACTTCAGTAATACCTGCTTCTACAGCTTTCTTTCCAAGAACGGTTCCAAGATATGCTGCTGCATCTACATTGTTGGTTTTCTCAAGCTCTGCTTTAACATCTTTCTGAAGAGTAGAAGCAGAAACTAAAGTATTTCCAATCGTATCGTCGATAATCTGAGCATACATATGGTTATTGCTGCGGAATACACACAGACGCGGACGCTGTGCAGTACCTACGATATGATTACGTAATCTTCTATGCTTTTTCTGGCGCATCTGCGCTCTTGATACTTTACTAATCATGTTCACACTCTCCTTAATTATTTCTTACCAGTCTTACCAACTTTACGTCTGATCACTTCATCAGCATACTTGATTCCCTTGCCCTTGTATGGCTCAGGTCTTCTCTTGTCTCTGATTTCAGCGGCATACTGGCCAACTTTCTCTTTGCTGATACCGGAAACAATGATCTTGTTGCCGTCTACAGCGGAGGAGAGTCCTTCCGGATCGATCATCTCTACCGGATGAGAATATCCAAGAGACAGAACTAATTTGTTGCCCTGTTTTGCAGCTCTGTAACCTACACCGTTTACTTCCAGTGTTTTGGTATAGCCTTCGCTAACACCAATTACCATGTTGTGGATCAGAGTTCTGGTCAGACCATGAAGAGCTTTCATTTTCTTCAGATCGTTCGGTCTTGTAACTACTACGTGTCCGTCTTCCAGTTTGATGGTCATTTCAGACGGGAGAGTTCTCTCTAATGTTCCTTTTGGTCCTTTTACTACAACGTGGTTGTTTTCCTGGATGTCTACTGTTACACCTGCAGGAATTGCCACTGGCAGTCTTCCAATACGTGACATACCAATTTCCTCCTATTAACTTAGATTTTCGGAGAGAGCCTTACGCTCTCTCTGTTTTCAGTTGCTTTGTTTCGTTTCTATTACCAAACGAATGCCAGAACCTCGCCGCCGACCTGCAGCTTACGAGCTTCTTTATCGGTGATAACACCCTGGTTTGTGGAAAGAATAGCGATTCCAAGTCCGCCAAGTACTCTCGGCAGCTCATCTTTGCCAACATAGATTCTCAGACCCGGTTTGGAGATTCTCTTCAGACCGGTGATGATCTTCTCGTTTTTGTCAGCGCCGTATTTCAGGGTGATGTGCATATTCTGGAATGCACCCTCATCGCTGAGTTCATATTTTGCAATGTATCCCTCGTTTACCAGGATATCAGCGATTGCGATTTTCATTTTGGATGCCGGAACATCTACTGTATCATGTTTTGCAGTGTTAGCGTTACGGATTCTTGTAAGCATATCTGCAATCGGATCACTCATACTCATTTGAATTTGCCTCCTTCTAAAATTTTACCAACTAGCTTTCTTAACGCCAGGAATCTGGCCTTTGTATGCTAATTCACGGAAGCAGATTCTGCAGATTCCGTATTTTCTTAAATATGCGTGTGGACGGCCACAAATTCTGCAACGATTGTATTCTCTTGTAGAGAATTTAGCTTTGCGCTGCTGTTTGATTTTCATTGCTGTTTTAGCCATGAATCAATTCCTCCTATTACTTTGCGAATGGCATGTTGAATAATGTCAGTAATTCACGAGCTTCTTCATCTGTGTTAGCAGTGGTAACGAAGATAATGTCCATACCTCTGACTTTATCAACTTTATCATACTCGATCTCTGGGAAAATCAGCTGCTCTTTGATACCAAGAGCATAGTTTCCTCTGCCATCGAAAGCGTTCGGATTTACGCCGCGGAAGTCACGTACACGAGGCAGTGCCAGGTTGATCAGGCGGTCTGCGAACTCGTACATTTTCTCGCCACGAAGGGTAACTTTGCATCCGATCGGCATACCCTCACGGATTTTAAAGTTTGCTACGGAATTTTTCGCTTTGGTGGTAACTGCTTTCTGTCCGGTGATAGCTTCCATATCACTGATTGCAGCGTCCAGAAGTTTAGCGTTCTCCTTAGCTTCACCAACACCCATGTTGATTACGATTTTGGAGAGCTTCGGCACTTCCATCACGTTTTTGTATCCAAATTTTTTGGTCATTGCATCAACGATCTGCTCGTTGTAAAGATCTTTCAGTCTACTCACGGTTTTGCCTCCTCTCTTCCTTAATCAATTACTGCGCCGTTCAGCTCTTTTGCTTTTGCAACGCGGGTTCTAACAGCTTTTGTTTTGCCGTTTTTCTCAACCATCTCAACTTTGATTCCAACGCGGGTCGGAACTCCTTTTACAACCAGCATTACGTTGGATGCATCGATAGGAGCTTCTTTGTTAACGATTCCGCCCTGCTGATTGCTCATAGACGGTTTCTCATGCTTTGTAATCATGTTTACGCCTTCAACAACAACACGGTTGTTCTTTACGTCAACGCTGACTACTTTGCCGGTTTTGTCTTTATCTTTGCCGGCGATTACCTTTACGGTATCGCCTTTTTTAATCTTCATTGACATAGCTGTCCTCCTATAATACTTCCGGAGCTAAGGAAACAATCTTCATGAACTGTTTCTCACGAAGCTCTCTGGCTACTGGTCCAAAAATACGGGTTCCTTTTGGAGTTTTGTCATCTTTGATAATAACTGCTGCGTTCTCATCAAATTTGATGTAAGAACCGTCTTTACGACGAGCGCCTTTTACGCTTCTTACAACAACAGCTTTTACTACGTCACCTTTTTTAACAACGCCGCCTGGTGTTGCATCTTTGACCGAAGCAACGATTACATCACCAATGTTGGCATATCTTCTTGTAGAACCGCCCATAACACGAATGCATAAGATTTCTTTTGCACCGGTGTTGTCAGCGACTTTCAGTCTAGTTTCCTGCTGAATCATGCTGGTATTCCTCCTTTAGCATTCTGATCTCTTATTTATTTCGCTTTCTCAACGATCTCCACAAGTCTCCATCTCTTATCTTTGGATAAAGGTCTTGTTTCCATAACTCGTACGGTATCACCTACATGGCACTCGTTGTTTGCATCGTGTGCTTTCAGCTTATATGTGCTTTTTACAATTTTCTTGTACAGAGGATGTTTTACATGGTCTTCGATGGCAACCACGATAGTCTTATCCATCTTATCGCTGACAACTTTGCCCACGCGAGTTTTTCTAAGATTTCTTTCTTCCACGATATTTTCCTCCTAATTACTCAGCTGCGTTTGCCTTCTGGGCAATAACAGTCTGGATTCTTGCAATATTTTTGCGAACCTCTTTGATTCGGCTTGTATTGTCAAGCTGGTTGGTTGCATTCTGGAATCTTAAATTGAAGAGTTCCTTTTTAGCAGCTACTAATTCGTCATTCAGCTCAGCTGCGCTCTTTGTATTTAAATCTTTTACAAATTCGTTAGTTTTCACTGTTATCACCGCCTTCTAAGTCTGCACGAGAAACAACTTTGCATTTACATGGTAACTTATGCATGGCAAGACGTAATGCCTCGCGGGCTGTTTCTTCCGGAACACCTGCGATTTCGAACATTACACGGCCTGGTTTTACTACTGCTACCCAGTACTCCAGAGAACCTTTTCCGGAACCCATTCGGGTTTCAGCCGGCTGTGCGGTTACTGGTTTGTCCGGGAAAATTTTGATCCAAACTTTACCACCACGTTTGATGTAACGTGTCATGGCGATACGGGCTGCCTCGATCTGGTTGGATTTGATCCAGCATGGCTCAAGGGCTACGAGACCAAATTCACCGTAGTTAATTTTGTTTCCTCTGAGGGCTTTACCCTTCATGGAACCACGGAACTGTTTACGACGTTTTACTCTCTTCGGCATTAACATAATTAATTCTCGCTCCCTTCCTTTTTAGTTCTGGTTGGAAGTACTTCGCCATTGTAGATCCATGCTTTTACGCCAACTTTACCGTAAGTGGTATCTGCTTCAGCGAATCCATAATCGATATCGGCACGCAGGGTCTGCAGCGGAATAGTTCCCTCGCTGTAGAACTCGGTACGAGCCATATCAGCTCCACCAAGACGTCCGGATACAGATGTTTTGATTCCCTTAGCGCCAGCTCTCATCGTACGCTGCATGGTAGACTTCATAGCACGACGGAAGGAAATACGGTTTTCCAGCTGTAATGCAATGTTCTCAGCAACGAGCTGTGCATCGCGGTCCGGTCTTTTTACTTCTTTGATATCTACGATAAGCTTTTTGTCAGTCAGTTTCTGAACTTCAGCTTTTACTTTCTCGATCTCTGCTCCGCCTTTACCGATAACAACGCCCGGTTTTGCGGTGTAGATGATAACTTTTACTCTGTCAGATGCTCTTTCGATTTCGATCTTGGAAACACCTGCGCTGTACAGTTTCTTCTTCAGGTATGTGCGGATGTTGTAGTCCTCTACGAGGTTATCTGCGAAATCACCCTCGGCATACCATTTGGAATCCCAGTCTTTAATAACACCGACTCTCAGGCCGTGTGGATTAACTTTCTGTCCCATGACATGTCCTCCTTATTTCTCGTCTAACACAATCGTGATGTGGCTGTTTCTCTTCAGGATTCTGTAAGCTCTGCCCTGTGCTCTCGGATGAATTCTCTTCATGGTCGGAGCCTTGTTAGCGAAGCACTCAGCTACATACAGGTTTTCTCTGGAAAGACCGTTGTTGTTCTCAGCGTTTGCGATTGCGGACTCCAGCAGTTTTTTCACTACGCTGGAGGCATATCTCGGGTTATAAGTTACAATACCAAGTGCGGTTGTTACGTCTTTACCGCGGATTGCATCTAAAACAAATCCAGCTTTCTGCGCAGACATTCTAGCGTAGGATAACTTTGCAGACGGTCTGGTATCTTTGTTAGCATTTCTTGCTCTTTTAATCTGACTTCTATGTCCTTTAGCCATTGCTAAAAAACCTCCTCTCTCAAATCATTCTACTTAGCGGACGCCGGATTTCTTCTCGTCCTTGCCGTGACCTCTGTAGGTTCTGGTTGCTACGAACTCACCGAGTTTGTGTCCAACCATATCCTCTGTAACGTATACCGGCACATGTTTTCTTCCGTCATGAACAGCGATTGTGTGTCCAACGAATGACGGGAAGATTGTAGAACGACGTGACCAGGTTTTAATGACTGTTTTATCTCCTGAAGCGTTTGCAGCGTCAACTTTCTTTAACAGGCTTTCATCTGCAAATGGTCCTTTTTTTAATGAACGAGACATCGTTTACCTCCTTATTTCGATAAAGCTTTTCCATCGCGTCTTCTTACGATGTACTTGTTAGACTGCTTGTTCTTTGCTCTGGTCTTCAGGCCAAGAGCCGGTTTTCCCCAAGGAGTAGACGGGCCCGGACGTCCGATACCGGTCTTTCCTTCTCCACCACCATGTGGATGGTCATTCGGGTTCATGACAGAACCACGTACAGTCGGGCGGATACCCATGTTACGTTTCCGTCCTGCTTTACCAATGTTGATCAGGCTGTGCTCGCCATTTCCAACAACACCGATGGATGCACGGCAGTTGATCGGAACCATTCTCATCTCTCCAGACGGAAGACGAAGGGTTGCGTATTTACCTTCTTTAGCCATCAGCTGAGCGCCATTACCAGCTGCACGAACAAGCTGTCCGCCTTTGCCTGCATGAAGCTCTACGTTGTGAACCATGGTACCAACCGGAATCTCGGACAGCGGCAGGCAGTTTCCAGGTCTTACCTCGGCATTAGCGCCGCTCATAACCTTCATGCCAACTTTCAGTCCTTCCGGAGCCAGGATGTATGCTTTCTCGCCGTCTGCATAGCAGATCAGAGCGATGTTTGCTGTTCTGTTCGGATCGTACTCGATCGATTTAACGATTGCCGGAACATCATCTTTTCTTCTCTTGAAGTCGATGATTCTGTATTTTCTTCTGCTTCCGCCTCCGCGGTGTCTTACAGTGATTTTACCCTGGTTGTTACGACCAGCGTTTTTCTTCAGGGACACTACCAGAGATTTCTCCGGTGTGCTCTTCGTGATTTCGTTGAAATCAGAGGAGGTCATGTGTCTTCTGGAAGGTGTATATGGGTTAAAGCTTTTGATTCCCATTACTTTGTTCTCCTTTCATTTCGTATCGCACTTATGTGTGCATATTTCGAACAGCTGCTAATTAAAGTCCTTCGAAGATTTCGATGTCTTTGCTGTCCTCGGTCAGAGCAACGATTGCCTTCTTGCTCTTTGCAGTTTTTCCAACTACCATTCCACGACGTTTGTTCTTTCCGTCCATGTTCATGGTGTTTACGCTTTTTACTTTTGTTCCTTCGAACATTTTCTCAACTGCTTCTTTAATCTGAGATTTGTTTGCTTCCGGGTGAACCATAAATGTGTATTTCTTCTCGCCCATAGCGTTCATGCTCTTCTCAGTTACGATTGGTTTCAGGATTACGTCGTAATATCTGATATCTGCCATTATGCGTACACCTCCTCGATAGATGCAACACTGCTCTTGGTTGCGATGATGGTGTTGTATTTCAGCATGTCGAATACATTGATGGTATTAACAGATGCAGTCTGAACGCCAGCAATATTTCTTGCGGAAAGTGCTACGTTTTCGCTGTCATCTCCGATGATTACCAGTGCGTTGTTTACTTTGAGGTTATCAAGCACTTTCTTCATCTCTTTTGTTTTAACCTCTGCAAGTTTCAGCTCATCAAGAACGATGAATTTGTTCTCCTGAACTTTGCTTGTCAGAACGGATTTTAATGCAGCTCTTTTCTCTTTCTTGTTCATTTTGAAAGAGTAATCTCTTGGTACTGGAGCGAATACAACTCCGCCGCCTGTCCACTGAGGAGCTCTTGTTGAACCCTGTCTTGCGTGACCTGTTCCTTTCTGTCTCCACGGTTTTCTTCCGCCACCGCTTACTTCGGAACGGGTTTTAGCTTTCTGAGTTCCCTGACGATTATTTGCAAGCTGAAGCACTACAGCCTGATGTACCAGATGCTCGTTGATTTCTACACCGAACACTGCATCATTAAGCTCCATGCTGCCAACTTCTTTGCCTTCCATATTTAATACAGATACGTTAGCCATTACGTGTGTTCCTCCTTTCAACGAACTTATTTACCGCATTTTACTGTCTCTTTGATGGTAACCATGGATTTCTTCGGTCCTGGTACAGCACCTTTGACTAACAGTAAATTGTTCTCTACGTCAACTTTTACGATTTCCAGGTTCTGTACGGTGATTTTCTTTCCACCCATCTGTCCTGGCATTCTTTTTCCTTTGAATACCTTACTCGGATCGGAGCAAGCACCATTGGAACCTGCGTGACGATGATATTTGGAACCATGAGCCATAGGTCCTCTGGACTGACCATGTCTCTTGATGGCACCCTGGAATCCTTTACCTTTGCTTGTTGCAGTAGCGTCGATTTTGTCGCCTGCGCCAAAGATATCGGCCTTGATTTCCTGTCCTAATGTATAGGTTTCGGCATCTTCAAATCTGAACTCTTTCAGATATCTCTTGCAGGAAACACCTGCTTTTGCGAACTGGCCTTTCATCGGTTTGTTCACACGGTTTTCTTTCTTCTCGCCGAAGCCTACCTGAATCGCACTGTACCCGTCGTTGTCTGCGGTTTTCACCTGTGTTACAACACACGGACCTGCCTGCAATACAGTTACCGGTACTAAAACACCGTTTTCGTCGAAGATCTGAGTCATTCCGACTTTTGTAGCTAAAATTGCTTTCTTCATTCCTTTTACCTCCTGTTTTATCTACAGCGGAACTTCCTATTATAAAGAAGTTCATTCTAGCGAACAGTTGATATAAGTGGAACACTATGACCCTTAGGGATGTTGATTCCTTCGAATGAGTGTTGCTTCTATATCATCTATTGCTTGCTTAATTGATGGCCGGGGGCTGATCCCGGACTTTTTGCAGCTGATCTTATTTGTTTTTCATCTTGATGTCGATGTAAACACCAGCCGGCATTTCCAGTCTTGATAATGCATCCACTGTTTTCTGGGTAGGTGCGATGATATCAATCAGTCTCTTGTGGGTTCTCTGCTCGAACTGCTCACGGGAATCTTTGTACTTATGAACGGCACGAAGGATAGTTACTACCTCTTTCTTCGTTGGAAGCGGTACTGGTCCGCTCACCGTTGCTCCGTTCTTCTTTACAGTTTCGATAATTTTCTGTGCAGATGCATCTACTAACTGATGATCATACGCTTTCAGTGTAATTCTCATTACTTGACTTGCCATAAAAAAAGTCGCCTCCTTTTCGCACTTTTACGAGTACGACAAGCGGTGACTGTACACTTACCCGTGTGTGTCCTGATGTTTGCACACGGTCGTTTCCACTCTTACAGGTGGACTTAATTGTGGGTACAGTGACTTGTCGCCAGTTTCTTTAACTTGACATTCGCTCCACGGAAAACCCGCTGTTTCTCAGCGGCAACCTCGCGCTTCAACGCTATCAATGTCACAACAGTTGTTAGTATACAAGAAAGCACGCGAAAAATCAAGGTTTTTTTTTATTTTTTTCGATTTATCCGTTTTTATGCAAAAAGAGAAATACAGGGGTGCCGTGTTGTGCACTTTTCCTATATCTCTCTCTTTTTTGACGTTTTCCAACTATTCAGAGCCCCATCTCGATTCCGCTGCGATGCATCTCGATGTGGCTTCTTGCCATATGAACAAAAAGAAAAGAACGTCCATTCATGCAAGCATGATTCGCGTTCTTTTCGTTCGCATGGCTCTGAATAGTTACAGAATGTCGGAATAATCTAAGATTGTGATGCCGGTTGCAGGATCTTCAATGACTTTCGGGTCATCTCCGGCTGCGTGGGCCTTCTGGAGGAGTTCTTCCGCCGTGTAAACCGGCATGGCAAGTTCGATCGGTTCGGACGGTTCCGGTTCCGGCTCTTCTTCCGGCTCTTCGATGGTTTCTTCAAACTCTTCGATTTCTTCCACAGTTTCCGGCTCTGCTGATTCCGTTTCTTCGGTTTCTTCTGTCACTTCTTCCGCTGTTTCTTCTGCGGCAGCTTCTTCGACGATTTCCGTTTCTTCCACGGCTTCCGGAATTTCTTCGGTTTCTTCTCCTCTTACAAGGTTCTGCAGATCGACGGTATTAAAGGACACCTGCTCCGTTTCTTCTTCTTCCAGATCCGGAATTTCAAATTCGTCCTGTTTCTCTTCTTCTGCCGTTTTCTGGTCGGCTGCTCTCAACTGTTCGATCATTTCCTGTTCTTCCCGTTTCTTTTTTTCTTCCAGAGCAGCTTTCTTTCTGCTGCGAAGCTCTTCGGACACTTTCTCATCGTCCTCGTCTTCGTCTTCTTCCTCTTCTTCCTCATCCTCTTCTTCATCACGTTTCCATACCTCGGAAAGGATGAACAGAATGACCAGAAACAGAATGGCAAGTCCGATGATCATGATTCCCTCTCTGCTCTGCGCCGCCATCGACAGAAAGCCGATCACCGGAATCGTGATGATCACTTTGCTCACGGTTGCTCTCACGGTAATTTCCGTTGTGTCTCCACTGATCACATTTTTTACGGATGCGGTTCCGGCAGCGATGTCGAGGGACTGTATCGTATAGATATACTTTCCGGAATTGTCATCAACCAGGATTTTGTCTCCCGTCGCAACCGATGACGTATCTGTCTTCTTTGCGTACGTAACAGCGCCGCGGGAAATGTTGGTATTTCCCATCCCGTCTGAGACAAGTGTCGTGATGCCGGCAAACGGCGGAATCACCAGTGCGCCTGCTGACAGGATTGCAAGCAGAAGCAGCGTATTCACAATTACCTTCAGTAATTTTGACATATTCAATTCTCCTTGTATTCTCAGTCTTTGCCCCCTATTATAACCCCTTTTCTTCGATTATGCAAGAAAACGTTACGCATCGTGTCCCGGCCGCCCGGTTCCGCGTGTCGAATTTTTCGATTTTTTCTTGAAGATCTGTCCTGTTTCTTCTATACTATATGCATAACCAAAGGGGGAATACTTTCATATGAATACACTGATCAAAACCATCGAAGATCTTTCCCTGAACGCATGGCCGTCTCACCAGATCGAGCTGTACGACGGATGGATTCTTCGTTTTTCTTATTTTTATACACACCGGACCAACAGCGTCGAGCAGATCGGGCCGTCCACGATTCCGGTGGAGGAAAAAGTGCAGTACTGTGAGGAGATCTACCGTCGCTGGGGTACACCGGCAATTTTCAAGATCAGTCCGCTTGTCAATCCCGGCTTTGATGCAATGCTCGCCGACCGCGGCTATGTAGTCCAGCACACGACGCACGTCATGACAATGGATCTGGCGAACTTTGCCAAAAAGGATCCTGCCGTTGCCGTGACCGTCAGCAGCTTTATCCCGCCGAAATGGATTGACAGCCTCTTTGCTTTAAAGAGCACGACGAACGTGATGCACCGCATGGTCGTTCCTTCGATGTACCGCGCCATTCCAAAAGAAACCATCTGTACCTCCATCCAGGATGAAACCGGAACGATCGTTGCCACCGGCCTTGGCATCCGCGACCGCGATTACGTCGGTGTCTATGCCATCCATGTGCATCCTGCGTACCGCCACCGCCACTACGCTTCCTCGATCTGCCGCACAATCCTCTCCGAGGGAATCCGGCTCGGTGCAACGAAAGCGTATCTTCAGGTTGTCGAGGGAAACACGCCTGCGATCACACTGTATAAATCGCTCGGTTTTTCCTATCTCTATACCTACTGGTTCCGCGCGAAGAACGTGGTCTGATTTTCGTCTGATTTTACATAAAAAAGCATAGCAAAACGGCATGTCAAAATTTTCTGACATGCCGTTTTGCTCTATGTTTATGCTATAAGTGCAGTAAGATTATTCAGCAGAAGGACTGCTTAAATATTTTTCAACGCCGTCCATGGCTTCACTCTCGTCTTTTCCGTTTGCGGTCACGGTAACTTCCTCGCCATTGTCCAGACCAAGTGTCATCATACCCATAATGCTCTTCGCATTTACTTTTTTTCTGCCGCTCTCGACGTAGATTTCACTTTCGTACTGGCTCGCTACCTGTACCAGCATGGCAACTGGTCTCGCCTCCAGGCCGCTTGAAAGACGAATTGTGATTGGTTTCTTAATCATAATACTTCTCCTCCTTGTTTCCTTCGCAAATCTTCTGCAATCTCTTTTAGTTTCCTTAATCTATGATTAACTCCGGATTTACCAACAACCGGCGTTAACATCTTGCCCAGTTCCAGAAGCGATGCTTCCGGGTATTGTAAGCGGAGCCTTGCCATCTGCTCCAGCGGTTCCGGCAGAGAAGAAAAGCCTGTGGTTTCTTCGATATACCGGATATCTTCGATCTGGCGGATCGCCGCGCTGACCGTTTTGTTGATGTTGGCAGTTTCACAGTTTACCTTTCGGTTGACACTGCCGCGCATTTCTTTTAAGATCCGCACGTTTTCCAGATTCATAAGTGCGATGTTGGCTTCCATGATGCCAAGCATCTCCACAATCTGTGCGCCTTCTTTCATATAAACCACATGGTGGTTTTTCCGGAGAACGATCCGTGCATCAATTCCAAAGCTTTTCAGAAGTTCCTGCACCTGTTCTGCTCTCGGCGCATCGGGGCAGACAATTTCGAGATGGTAAAACCGGTTGGGATCGCTGATGGAACCGGACGCTAAAAATGCGCCCCGCAGAAATGCCCGTTTGCAGCACTGACGCTGTACCACAACAGCCGGAATCGGCATTGCTAACTGCCGGTCTGTCTCGTGTAACTTCACTGCCTGCAGAATCTGACGGGTTTCTTCCCTGTCATTTACGCGGATCAGATACGTATTTTCCTTCTGATTCAGCTTAACTGCAAGCTCTGCCTCTATATTAAATGTTTTTTTCAATAAAGTAAAGTACTTTCTTGCCACATACGCATTCTCTGTCTGAATCCGTATCGTCCCGTCCTTCTCGGAAATCTGTCCGCAGAGTGACAGGATCGCCGCTGTTTCCGCAATCTGGCAGTGGCGTGCCGTCGGAAGATGTCTCGATAATTCCTCTTTTACCTCGCTTGAGAATGACATCCTTCCACCTCTAAATTCCTTTTCGGATGGCGTCTTTTTCCAGATCCCGGTGCTCAATCCGGATTCCATAGTCCTTCGCGTTGGAAAGACGCCGGTACAGCTCGTTGGCAAGGGTTACGGAACGGTGTTTTCCGCCGGTGCAGCCGATGCTGATAATGAGCTGATGCTTGCCCTCGGAAATATAATTCGGAATCAGAAAACGGATCATATCCTCTAATTTTTCCGCAAACACCTGCGCTGTCTCAAATCCCATCACATAATCCCGCACCGGAGCATCGTTGCCGGAGAGCGGGCGCATGCCTTCTACGTAGTAGGGATTCGGCAGGAACCGCACATCGAAAACAAGGTCCGAATCCGCCGGGATTCCGTATTTGAATCCAAATGAGAGCACAGTAATCATCAGATTTTTGAATTTCTGATCCTGCACGAAAATCTTATCGAGCTCCGCTTTCAGCTCTCTTGTGAGAAGCTGGCTCGTATCGAGAATGTAGTCCGCATCTTTTTTCAGGAACTCAAGTGCTTTGCGCTCTTTTCTAATTCCCTCATCCACCCGTCCAAGACCTGCCAGCGGGTGCGTTCTTCTCGTCTCTTTGTATCGTTTGACCAGCACGTCATCGGACGCGTCCAGAAACAGGATCTCATAGCAGATTCCGTTGATGCTCATCCACTCCAGAACACTCTGCAGGTCCGGGAGCGCCTGGCCGCTTCGGATATCGATTCCGACTGCCACTTTCTGGATTTCTCCGGAAGTACCGTCGGCGGTAAGCTGTGCAAATTTTTCAACCAGCGGGATCGGAAGGTTATCGACGCAGAAATATTCCGCGTCCTCCAGCATTTTCAACGCTGTACTTTTTCCCGCACCGGACATGCCGGTCACAATTACAAAACGCATGTTTTTTCTCCTTTGGTGGATAACGAAAATCAGAATTCCCCGAGGAACTGGATTTCCGGCTCAAGCTGTACGCCAAACTGTTCTTTTACTTTTGCCTGGATCTGACGGATCAGTTCCATCACATCCGATGCGGTTGCACCGCCTGCATTGATCAGAAAGCCGCAGTGTTTTTCCGATACTTTTGCACCGCCGACTGCATAGCCGGAAAGTCCGGCATCCATCACAAGCTTGCCTGCGAAATAGCCTTCCGGCCGCTTGAATGCGCTGCCGGCGCTCGGATACTCGAGCGGCTGTTTCTCTACCCGCTTGTTTTTCAATTCCTGCATGCGGGCAAGAATTTCTTCTTTATCTCCCGGAACAAGCATAAGTTCTGCTCCAAGTACGACGTAGCCTCTGTCTTTGATGACGCTGGCACGGTAGCCGAAGCCGAGCTCTTCTTTTTCCAGTTCCCGGATCTCACCTTCTCTTGTGAGTACAGTGACATTCTGTACAATATCCTTCATCTCTCCGCCGTAGGCTCCCGCGTTCATACGGACGCCGCCGCCTAAAGTTCCAGGGATTCCGGAGGCAAACTCCATACCGGAAAGACCGGCTTCTCTTGCCGCCCGGCTGATGGATACGAGCATGCTTCCAGCTTTCGCCCGGATTCTGTTTCCTTCCACTTCGATTCCCTGAAAGTTTTTGTAAACCGAAAGAATCACACCGTGGTAGCCCTCGTCACTTACAACGAGATTGCTGCCGTTTCCGGTGACGAACCACGGGATCTCTTTTTCTTCGCAGAGAGCCACGATTTTTCTAATTTCTTCTTCTGTATGAGGAGCGACGAAATAATCTGCCGGACCGCCCACGCGGAAGGTCGTATGATTTTTCATCGGTTCTGCGGTCTGTACCGCATCTTCCCCTGCAATTGCATAAAGTTCTCTGACAATCTCTTCTTTGATCACGATTTTTACCCTTTGCCGCATCTGCGGCCGAACATTTCATTACGAATTACTACGAATTACAGATTATACTTTTTTTAGACGCGAAAGCAGCCGACATCCCTCACTTCTTCGTTCGTTCTGCCAGCCGCTGTTTTTCTTCTTCGTCTGCCCGCCTTTTTGCAGGCTCACGGGGTATTCTACCACGAACCCTCAAAAAGTGCAACGAACTTTTTCGTTCCGGCTCTTTTTTCTATCAGATCTTCCGGATTGGTATCATTTCCTACATCAGACAGTCTTTTCCATGGATTCTCGCCGGGGTGACAAGCACCATCTGATTCATGAGATTTTCTTCTGAAAGAACAGCAACGCGCAGATATTCTCTCGTGTGTCCCGTCCAGTAATGGACGCCGTCGATCTCGACTTCTTCTTCCATGAGCACTTCCAGCTCTTTTCCGAGGAAGCCTTCCATATATTCCTGTCTCCGTCTCTCGTCCAGTTCCAGCAGAACGTGGCTGCGCTTCGTCTTCTCCTGCTCCGGAATCTGGCCTGCCATCGCTGCGGCGCGGGTGCCTTCTCTTCGCGAATACTTGAAGATGTGAGTCTCGAAGAAATGAATGTCCTCGACAAAGGCGCGCGACTCTTCAAACTCCTCCTCACTCTCCTGCGGGAAACCGACAATCACATCGGTCGTCAGCGCCGGATTTCCATATACCTTACGCAGCAGATCGCATTTGTGTTTGTATTCTTCTGCGGTATATTTCCGGTTCATCCGCTTCAGTGTTCCATTGCTTCCGCTCTGCAGCGAAAGATGGAAATGCGGGCACACCTTCGGCATTGCGGCGATCGCCTCTGCAAACTCTTCGGTGATGATGCCCGGCTCCAGGGATCCGAGACGGATTCTTCTGATGCCGTCCACTGCATCAACAGCACGGATGAGGTCGAGCAGCGTCTCTTTTTCGCCCTCCGGGAAATCGAGTCCGTAGGAGGAAAGGTGGATACCCGTCAGCACTACTTCCTGATAACCGGCCTCTGCCAGACGTTTTACTTCTTCCACCACATCACTCTGGCGGCGGCTTCTGACTCGGCCGCGTGCGTACGGAATGATACAATAAGTACAGAACTGATTGCATCCATCCTGTACTTTCAGGAATGCGCGGGTGTGCTCCGCCGTTTTGCTGATCGAGAGTGTCTCGTACTCACGGTTGTGTGTCATATCCACGAGGAAGCTCTTACACTCCGCGTTGGATGGTTTTCCACCGTCCTCACGTTCTGCCAGAAAGTTTTCCAGAATATCCACAAGATCTTTCTTCTTATTATTTCCGATGATCAGATCAATCGCCGTATCCTCTTCGAGTTTTTCCCCAGCCGCCTGCACATAACAGCCGCAGGCCACGACAACCGCATCGGGATTCATCTTTTTCGCTTTGTGCAGCATCTGCCGCGATTTCCGGTCCGCAATGTTCGTCACGGTACACGTATTGATAATGTAAACATCCGCTCCCGGTGCAAAAGGCACGATCTCGTACCCTCTGTTTTCGAGGAGCTGCTGGATGGCTTCCAGCTCATATGCGTTCACTTTACACCCAAGATTATGCAAAGCTACCGTTTTTTTCATGCCATACTCCTTTCTTCTTCATCTTTATTATTAAAAATCACGAAGATTCCACTTTATCTTTGTATGTTTTCGCATTGACTTTTTCCCCTCCAGACGGTAAGATAAAGCTGTTAAATGAGGGTAATAAATAATGTTAACCAAATAACAGGGAGGATTACAAACATGAAAACAGTACAGATTTCTCTTAATTCTATCGACAAAGTAAAATCTTTCGTCAACGACATTTCCAAATTCGATTTTGATTTCGATCTGGTATCCGGAAGATACGTAATCGACGCAAAATCCATCATGGGAATCTTCAGCCTCGACCTTTCCAAACCGATCGACCTGAACGTCCATGCTGATGGAGATGCTCTTCAGACCGTACTTGATGTTCTTGCTCCGTACATTGTATAATTACGATAGAACATAAGGGCCGCGCACTCGCCGCGGCTCTTTTTTTGTCTTTGTTTATCATCAGGACCGGATCTTGTTTTTCAGAACCCCCAAAACAAGATCCGGCCTTTTTGTTCTTTAAAGCAAGTTTTCCTTAGCAGACCTCGATCGTCTCTGCGGTAGAAACTGCGCGTTCCATCATCTCATCGATCACGTCGTCCAGATGGCGCTCGGAGCATTTGATGACATTCAGGTTCGGTTTTGTCACCGGATGCTTTGCAACGAAGATCGTGCAGCAGTCCTCATACGGCAGAACGGATGTCTCGTACGTACCGATTTTTTCGGAAATATCGACGATCTCCTGTTTGTCGAAACCGATCAGCGGACGGAAGACCGGCATGGTGCAGACTTCGTTGGTAACGGCGAGGGAATGCATCGTCTGGCTTGCCACCTGTCCGATACTCTCTCCGGTGATCAGGCCAAGGCATTTGTCCTGACGTGCAAACGCTTCTGCGATCTTCATCATATAACGGCGCATGATGATGGTCAGCTCGTCGTGCGGGCATTTTTCGTAGATTGCAAGCTGGATCTCGGTGAAGTTGACCACATGCAGACGGATCGGGCCGCTGTAGCGTGCAACGAGTTTTGCAAGATCCACAACCTTCTGTTTAGCTCTCTCGCTGGTGTACGGCGGAGCGTGGAAGTAAACGGCATCAATCTTAACACCGCGTTTTGCGATCATGTATCCGGCAACCGGGCTGTCGATACCGCCGGAAAGCAGCAGCATGGCCTGTCCGTTTGTGCCGACCGGCATACCGCCAGGACCTGCGATGCTCTCGCAGTACAGATAAATCTTCTGACGCAGCTCGACGTTCAGATAGATATCCGGCTCGTGAACGTCTACTTTGAGGTTCGGGCAGACATCGAGGATGCGGCCGCCCAGCTCACAGTTGACTTCCATTGTGTGCATCGGATAGTTTTTGTTCGCACGGCGTGCGCATACCTTAAAGGTTTTCTCCTCGGTCGGGTACAGCTCTTTCACGTAGGAAACCACTGCCTCTGCCAGATCTTCAAAGCCGGTGTCCTCTAAAATGACAACCGGGCAGATCTCGGCGATACCGAAAACTCTTGTCAGCGCATCGACAGCGCCCTCGTAATCAAAGTCTCCTTCGGTGTTGACATAGATTCGTCCCATCTCACGGGTGACCTGGAAATTTCCGTCTACCGGGGCAAGCGCGTGCTCCATCTGTACGCAGAGCGCTTTCTCGAACAGATGACGGTTCTTTCCTTTAATGCCGATCTCGGCATATTTTACCAGAAATGCTTTGTACATCATCGTTTTTTATTCTCCTTTTTTCTCAGCCAGATCGCGGAAGAACAGAGGATATTCCTCAGAAAATTTCTTCAGGATCAGGTCAGATACCTGACGCATCTGCGGATGTGCGGCGTTGGCGCTTCGAAGCCGGATAAAGTGGCGCCACTCTCTTAAGTTCATGGTCATGACGATCTCGGTTTTCAGGGAGTTCGGAAGAATGCTTCTTGCCTCCTCCGGCTTTGCTCCGAGTTCGAGCATCTGGAAGTAATACTGCTCTGCAGCTTCCATTGCTTTCTGCCATACCTCGTATTTTTTACGGTCGTTCTCGTCGTCCAGATCATAGGAAAATCCGGTTGCCAGATCGATACAGGTGATCTGGTTTCCAAATTTATCTTTCGAATAGTTACAGTAGCGGGTGCTCTCCTGGCTGTAGCTTGCGATACGGTGGCGGACGATCTCATGGGTCACGCCGCGGTCGCACGTTACTTTTACGGTGATGGAGCCGTGCTCAATGACGGATTCATGGCCACGTTTGATGATGCCTGCGATGAATTTCTCTGCAGTGCCTTCTCCAATGCGCTCCTCGCTCTTGTAGCAGACTCTTCCGATTTTCTCGATCCGGCGCAGCATATCCTCGTAGGATTCGGTGCTCAGGATTTCAATTTCCGGCTGTATTGTAATCATAATTTTCCTCTTTCTATTATTTCCTGGTAAATCTGCGCAGCATCGGCAGTACCTCGCGCAGCGTATCCAGGGTGTAATCAATCTGTTCCAGTGTCGTAAATTCGCTGAAGCTGAACCGCACGGCAGACTCCATCTCGGCTTTCGATGCGCCGATGGCAGTCAGCGTCGGGCTTCCGGCTCTCTTGTGTGATGAGCAGGCGCTTCCGGCGGAAACGTAGATCTGGCGGTCCTCCATCGTGTGCAGCAGCACTTCACTGCGCACATTTAAGAATGATGCATTGACAATCTGCGGCGCACCCGCTTCTTCCGGCATGCCATGGATGACCACATCGTCCAGCTCCCGCAAGCCTTCGATCAGACGGTGTTTGCAGGCACGCATCTGCGCAGTCTGCTCGTCAAAATGCCTGTAAACGATCTCAGCGGATTTCGCAAGGCCTGCGACGCCCGGCACATTGTCGGTTCCGGAACGCATGCCGTTCTGCTGGCCGCCGCCTAAGATCAGCGGACGGATTTTTGCTTTCTCATCAATATATAAAAAGCCGCTTCCCTTCGGTCCGTGGATCTTGTGGCCGCTCACGGAGAGCATGTCGATGCCCATCCGTTTCGGATAAATCCGGTATTTGCCGAACGCCTGGATCGCATCGACATGAAAATACGTTTTCGGATTTTTCGCCTTGATTCTGCGTCCGATCTCCCCGATTGGCTCAACAGAACCGATCTCATTGTTGACATACATAATCGAAACGAGAATCGTCTCCGGCGTGATCGCTTCTTCGAGTTCGTTCACATCCACAAGGCCTTCTTTATTTACCGGCAGGCGCGTAATACGGAATCCCTGCTCCTCCAGAAATGCCAGCGGTGCCGACACGGCCGGGTGCTCGATCGCGCTTGTGATGATGTGGTTTCCCGTTCTCTTATTTGCCATTGCTGTTCCGACGAGCGCCCAGTTGTCGGACTCTGTGCCACCGGAAGTAAAGAAAATTTCTTTTTCTTTGACTTTCAGAATCTTTGCCAGCGTTTCCTGGGCGGTTCTGATATATTGTTCTGCTTCTACCCCTTTTTGATGCATCGCAGACGGATTTCCATAATGATTTACCATCAGATCACAGACGAGATCTGCGGTTTCCTGATAAACACAGGTGGTTGCGGAATTGTCCAGATATGCTTCCATTATCTTGTTCGTTCCCTTCCTTCTAAAAGATACACCAGAATGGAAAGTACGGTCATTCCGGCCGTTTCCGTGCGCAGAATGCGCTTTCCGAGCGTAATCGGCTCTACCTTTTCCTTCATGGCCATTTCCACTTCCGCTTCGTCGATGCCGCCCTCCGGTCCGATCAGGACCGCAATAGATTCACCCGGTTCAATGGATTCCAGAATTCTTCTCGTTCCTTCCATCCCCTCTGCGTTCTCATACGGCATCAGGCGGACGTCTGATTCTGCCATCATTGCAAGCGCCTGCTGAAATGTAACAGGCATGTGTACCGTCGGAATCTGCATCCGTTTGGACTGCTTTGCAGCACCAAGCGCGATCGTCTGCCAACGCTCTGCTTTCTTTTCCGCCTTTTTCCGGTCCAGCTTCACAACGCAGCGTTTCATCTCCACCGGAACAATTTCCGTCGCACCAAGTTCCACTGCTTTTTGGATGATCAGTTCCATTTTGTCACCTTTTGGCAGACCCTGAAACAGTACAATTCCGGACGGGAGTTCTCTGTCTGCTGCTGTGACTTCTTCTACTGCGGCAAGAACCTCACCTTCCGGGAAATCCGAAACGGCACAATGATATTCCTTTTCGCCTCCGGTACTGACCAGTATTTTTTCGCCCGGCCGCATGCGGAGCACATTTTTGATGTGATTAACGTCACTGCCCGTGATGTGGACAGTGCCGTCATAAATCTGACTTTCTTCTACAAAAAAACGGTACATGAATCTGTTCTCTTTCTCTTCTGGTGTTTCGCTTTTCTTAATTTACATCGGTTTTCTTGCTGTAACAGAAACCCATTCGCCCTGATGTGTAACTTCAACTACTTCAAGTCCCGCAGCAACGACTGCCTCTTTGACAACTTCCTCTTTCACATCGAGAATGCCGGATGTGATATAAACAGCGCCCGGCTTCATCTGGTGTACGATTACCGGCGTCAGCGGAACGAGAACATCTGCAAGAATATTGGCGGTAACGATATCGTATTTCTCGTATCCGACTCTGTCCTGTACTTCTTTGTCATCAATGATATTTCCGATCATCATATCAAAAGCTTCTACCGGAATTCCATTGACTTCTTTGTTTTCCTCAACCGCAGGAACCGCACACGGATCGAGGTCTGTTCCGACCGCATGACGCGCACCAAGCTTCAGTGCAATAATCGAAAGAATACCGCTTCCGGTTCCGACATCAAGCAGCTCGGTATCCTTTGTCACATATTTCTTTAACTGACGGATGCAAAGCTGTGTTGTCTCATGCATACCCGTTCCAAAGGCTGTGCCCGGATCGATATGGATGATCATTTTATCCCGGTCTTCCGGCTTTACTTCCTCCCAGGACGGGATGATCAGAATGTCGTCCACATAGAACTGTTTGAAATACTGTTTCCAGTTGTTGATCCAGTCCTTGTCCTCTGTCTCAGACTCTGTGATGGTGCACTCTCCAAGGTCCAGGAACTCCTGCATTTCTGCAAGTGCCGCGCGGACATCTGCAAGAACCTTCTCCTTGTCCTCATCCACATCGAGGTAAAAATTCAGGTAGGCAATGCCGTCGTCATCCGGAATATCCGGCATGATATCCACGAACATCTGCTGTTTGTCGCTCTCGGTCAAAGGCTGTTTGTCCTGAATTTCCACGCCTTCGATTCCCACATCGGCCAGAGTGGAGATCACAATGTCTTCCACTTCCGATCTTGTTTTTAATGTAAATTTATTCCATTTCATTGTTTAAACTCCTTTTTGCGCTTCTCTTTTCCATACGTGCAAAGAAAGCCACATTTATCATACACGATATCGTTCCTGTTGTAAATGTTATTTTCGGCTTTTACGGCCCGTCTCAATCCGAAATCTTTGTCAGAAAGCCATCTTTTTTCGCCTTCTGATAACGCCATACCAGCCCGAGTGTGGATAAAATGCGAACCCCAAGATCTATCAGGTTGAACCGGTACAGTGCCGTAAGGTCTGCCCCAAGTGCCGTATACAACCGGACACCGAGCAGCGGCAGAACACTGTTGGTCAGCGTTGTAATCATCGTAAAGAGGCTGATCAAAAGCGAACGGTTCTTTTCCGGCGCGGCATTTAAGAGAATCTGTATCGTACAAAGTGCGACGGCACACTGCGGAGCATTCAGAACCGTCATCAGAACAATAAAAGTAACCCCGCGGTACGCCAGCGGTAAATGTGGAACCAGAATCATAATAACCGGACAGAAGCAAAGACCGATCCCGGCGAAAATCAGTGCAAAATCCGGCGATTTTTTCCGGACAACCTTCGCAATCATTCCAACTGCCGCAAGCTGACCAATATTGAAAACACCGTTGCAGATGGAAAGTGTCATCTCTGACATTTTGCAATATTTGACCTGTCCTAAATACCACATGCTCCAGTCAAGCTGCCAGGTGATATAGAAAAAGACCACCGGCACGAAAAACCAGCGCAATGCTTTATTTTTCCCCACGCTTGTGATCGCCTCCAGCAGATCAGAAACAGAAAAACGTGAGGATGCCTTCCCCGCTTCTGCCGGAGCTTTGCCCTCCTCCTGCTGTTCCACCGGAATTTTTTTGATTGCAGCGGCCTGCAACAAAACACAGACAGCACACAGATAAAAAAAGCTTCGGAGTACCAGAAGTTTTCCATCGGCCGTGTGGCATCTTCCCATCAGAATCCCGCAGATCACCGGTGCAAGAATGCCAATCACAAACATGAACTGATTCCGAAAGGCATAGACATCGTTTCGCTGCCGCAGTGAAACCGCAGCACCGAACATTGCCTGCCACTGCGCATTGTAAATAGCAAGTGCCCCCGCAGTAAATGCCAGTGATACAAAAAACAGCTCCATACGTCTCTCGCCGAGTGCCGGTACACTTCCAAGAAATGCATAGCCGGCACACATCACAAGAAGCGTAAGCATCGGTATCGTCTTTGTCGACTTCAGACGATCCGCCAGAATTCCAAGCGGCAGCAGTGCTGCACACGCTACAATGTTCGGCACCATCTGGATAATGCCGATCTGACTGTCGGTTGCACCCATGTTTGTCGCATACAGATTCAGGCCGAAACCGTTGATCGATGTGATATATTGCAGAAATACACCCTCGACGGCAAACAGCAGCATGGTCTGCGCAGATGGCGGCATCTTTTTTACCCGATAAAACAGACTCTTTTTCATTGTTTAATCCCCCATACCTTCTTCTGTTGTCTTCACGTTCCTGCCCCCGCCGGATACGTAAAGATTCTGCTCTCATAATGGCAATTTCATGTTCAAATGTCAACAGAAATACTCGGATCCGATGTGAGAAATTTAACGGCATTTTCTGTCAATATTCACAAAAGAAAAAGGGGGATTCTCCCTGTTGAATGCATGGGTTTTGCATAAGAAAAAGGAGCCCCCGTTTTACCTGGGGCTCCGCCTATTGGAAATGTTTATAGCAATCTCAGAAACCAAATTCATCTCCCACCGCAGAACGTGTCTTCTTGCCGGAAGAGGATAAAAAAATTCAGAACTGCTTTTTGCGTTATTTTCGGGGTTTGCTATCAGAATTCGATCTCGCGCAGATATCTGTGCAGCGCATCCTGCCAGGTCGGCAGTTTTTCGAATCCGTTCTCGGTCAGTTTCTCTTTGCTCATGCGGCTGTTGGACGGACGTTTTGCTTTTGCCGGGTACTGGTCAGAGCTTACCGGTGATACACTTACTTTTCCGTAAGCCGGATCGATCTCAGCGGCCTGTTTGAAAATCTCGCAGGCGAACTCATACCAGGAGCAGAGTCCCTCGTTTGTTGCATGGTAGCGGCCATAGTTCTCTTTCTCTGCCATGTCGACAAGCAGGCGGGACAGGTCGTAGGTGTAGGTCGGGCTTCCTACCTGATCATCTACAACAGTCAGATGATCGTGTGTCTTTCCAAGGTTCAGCATGGTCTTGATGAAGTTCTTTCCGTTCACGCCGAATACCCATGCGATGCGGACGATGTAGAATTTTTTCACCCATTTCTCTACCGCGAGCTCTCCCTCGTATTTCGTCTGGCCGTATACGTTCAGCGGATGACGCTCATCATCCGGCTCCCACGGGCGGGTGCCCTGGCCGTCGAATACGTAGTCGGTGGAGATGTAGATCATTTTGCAGTCAAGGTCATGGCAGACTTTTGCGATGTTCTCGGTTCCGACTGCATTGACCTGATGTACTTTTTCTTTTTTGTCATCATCCTCAGCAAGGTCTACAGCGGTCCATGCTGCACAGTGGATTACGACATCCGGGTTTGCTTCGGTAATGACTTTTCTTACGCTTTCTGCATCGGTGATATCCATTTCTTCAATATCAACGCCGATTCCTTCATGACCGCGTTTTGCAAGTTCATTCATGACGTCATGGCCGAGCTGGCCTTTTACACCTGTTACAAATACTCTCATAATGGTTCTCCTTTTTTCTGATTTTGTTATCGTTATGTTTTGTCTGTCTCTTGTTTTTCAGTCTGATTTTCTGTTTGTACCATGAGTATAAAGGATGACGTTATGTCATGGTCAAGCATTTTTTTTCAAAAACTGCCCCGGATTTTTCTTCCGGGGCAGTTTTCTTCAACGCTGTTCGCTTTTATTTGTCGATATATTTTCCGTTCATCACATCCATCAGATACTGGCCGTACTGATTTTTCTTCAGTGGTTCGATGTCGGTCAGAAGCTGGTCTTTGCCGATCCAGCCGTTCAGGTAACCGATCTCCTCCAGGCACGCAATCTTGCGGTGCTGATGCGTCTCGATGGTTTTTACGAAGTTGGTTGCCTCTACCAGACTCTCATGTGTACCGGTATCCAGCCAGGTGAAGCCCTGTCCGAGAAGCTCAACGTTCAGACTGCCGTCTTCCAGATAGATCCGGTTCAGGTCGGTGATCTCAAGCTCTCCGCGCGGTGACGGTTTCAGGTTCTTTGCATACTCTACGACTTTGTTGTCATAGAAGTACAGACCTGTAACACAATAGTTTGATTTCGGTTTCTCCGGTTTCTCTTCGATGGAGATGGCTTTTCCCTCGGAGTCAAATTCTACGATCCCGAAACGCTCCGGATCATCTACATAATAGCCGAATACGGTTGCGCCTTTTCCGGTCTCAGCGTTTTCTACTGCTGCTTTCAGGCGTTTGTTCAGACCGTGTCCGAAGAAGATGTTGTCGCCGAGCACCATGGCAACGGAATCATCCCCGATGAACTCCTCGCCGATGATGAAGGCCTGTGCCAGTCCGTCCGGGCTTGGCTGTACCTTGTAGGAAAGCTGTACACCGAACTGATGGCCGTCACCGAGCAGTGCCTCGAAACGCGGGGTGTCCTGCGGGGTGGAGATGATCAGGATGTCGCGGATGCCTGCATTCATAAGAACAGACAGCGGATAATAGATCATCGGCTTGTCATAGATCGGGAGAAGCTGTTTCGATGTTACCATAGTTAACGGATAAAGACGTGTGCCGGAACCTCCGGCAAGTACGATACCTTTCATAATTCGTTACTCCTTTTTCGTATATGATACCTCTAGTATAACCTCATTCCCGGAAACGCGTCAACCCGTATCGTAACGTAACCGTTACTGTTCACTCAGCAGTGAAACACTTGCTGTTTCGCTGCGTAAGAACATGTTTCAGGTGTGAGCAACCCTCCTTTTGCGAAGCAAAACTTTAAATGAAGGTTGCGAATGTTACAGTTCGCTGGGCACCAGTGAACTGTAACACGTAACGGTGTGTGATAACTTTGTGACGTTTCTGTTATCAGCAGCTGTATTTCGTCAGTTTCTGGCGGGAATAGATCGAGCTGTTGCGGTTGAATACGTAGGCCGCGGTGCAGACAATAAAGAAATATGGCAGATAATCGTAGCCAAAAATCTCGCCGCCAATGAAAATAGCCGCCAGTAAGGTGTTGGTTCCGCCGCCAAAAACCGCCGCATAGCCAAGCGCCGCGGAAAGCTCCACCGGAATACCGAACAGATTGCCAAGGACTGCTCCCAGGGTTGCTCCGATGGTAAACAGCGGTGTTACCTCGCCGCCCTGAAACCCGGCGGACAGCGTCAGAATTGTCAGGATAAATTTCAGCGCCCAGTCATATGCATATACCTTTTCCCCATGAAATACCGCTTCCACCAGATTCGTTCCAAAGCCGCAATACCGTCCGCGGTACAGAAGCAGGAACAGAATGCTAAGGATAACACCGATGGAGAAAACACGCACCAGCGGATTTTTGATTTTTTCGCCGAGATATTTTTTCGTGTGCTTTAAGCACCAGGCGAAGAGGCCGCCTGTGATTCCAAAAATAATACCAAGTGTAATCAGACGCACCAGCAGGAACGGTGTCAGGCTTTCGCTGATGTGGACAGCCAGATTTTCTTTGCGGATTCCAAGCAGGGAAGCTACAGCGCTCGCAGAGAAAGATGCGGTAAACGCCGGAAGCAGTGCCTCGTACCGCATTTCACCCGCAGCGAGCACCTCTACCGCAAAGATCACAGCTGCAATCGGCGTTCCGAACATGCCCGCAAAGCCGGCGGCCATACCGGTTACCAGAAAGATACCGGGCGCGTTTTTAAACGGTAATTTTTTGCCGGCAAAATAGGAAAACACAGCACCGATCTGAACGGCAACGCCCTCGCGGCCGGCACTTCCACCGAACAGATGCGTCAACGCCGTTGAGAGCATTGCCAGCGGAATCATGCGAAGCGGAAGCTCTGTCTCCTCTTCATACGCTACATCAAAAATCAGACTCATGCCTCCTTTTCCCCTGCCACCGAATTTCTGATTGACTGCCACGATCACAAGACCTGCCATAGCGAGAAACGGCAGACACCAGAAAAGATGTGCCACGCGAACAGCCGTGACTTTCAAAAGCAGACGGCAGAACAGCGCCTCAATCAGACCGACTGCCGCACCGAGCGGAACGCCGGTCACACCGAGCAGCAGCAGGGCGCCGTAGGTGCGAAGGGATTTCTTCAGTTCTTCTTTCATTCTCTTTCTCTCCTTTTCGAATTCTGCTGTTATCATATCACGAAGCGGACAGATTGTGAACTATGGATACCTTTTCCTCCATACTCTTTGCCAGTGCGTCGGCAAATTTTTCCTGCATCCGGATTGCTTCTGTCATCTCCTGCTCCGTAAACTGCGCCGCAGCTTCCTCCTCGGACTGAAACAGCGGAAGAACCAGCTCTCTCGCATACTGTTTTCCCGTTTCAGTCAGACTGATGATTTTTTCCCGCCGGTTTGCCGGATTGACTTCCATTTCGATATATCCTGTTTTCGTTTTTAGTCCGTTTTCGTACTTTTTGTTTTAGTGTTTTTTTCTTCCTTTGTCAAGATTTCCAAAAGCCTCTTTTTTCCGTATATTTTCCGGCATTTTTCAAATACTAGCAACTGTCCAGACACTGTTAGGGAAAGGAGATTTTGAAGATGAGAAAAATCAGAAGAGTGTATATGACGCTGGCATTGGCGGTATTACTGGCCGGGATGACGGCCTGTGGAAACAACACCACGAACGACACCGGAAATGGCAATACCAACACGGAGAGCGACATGGGACAGACGGATAACAGAAACGATGTCAATACGACAGAGATGCCGTCAAACGACAATGTAAATGATGTGACGGAGGGCACCGATGGGAATGCCAACGGTACGAACGGTACAAATACCGGGGATGGAAATACCCTTGGGGATGATGTCGGCGACGCCGCTGAAGATGTGACCCGTGGTGTCGGTGAGGGCGTTGAGGATGTCGGCCGCGCGGTGGACGATGTGGTAAGCGGCGGCGACAATGAGACGCAGAATCCGCAGGAAAACGGAGCAACTACACAGAATGGAGCGGGGATGGCACAGTAAATATGCACTTCTGCTGCTCCCGTATCTAAAAAACTTCCCTTGGCGAACGATATATGCAGGTTCGCCGGGAAGTTTTTTTACTGCCAGGCACATCAGCACCTGGTTTGATCCGTCACTTTTGATTTTTTCTTTTACAGACCGCATCTGAATTTTCTGCCCTTCGCGCCAAGAATGCTGGCCATCTGATCGCTCCACGCTGCACGCTCTGCATAAATATCAACCCGTTCCAGATCTCCGCTCCGGTCCACAAAGGCAGGGAACAGAAATCCACAGATAGGATTTCCCGGCTCGTATTCTCCAACCAACGGGCAGACAGCGCAGATCAGATAGGGGAACATCTCCTCGGATTCCCCCAGGCGCTCTTTATCGGAGGCCTTTGCAGGAATATCATACCGGTCATAAAACATGTAAATGGCATAAGCCCCGTGAATCTGCAATCCTTCGATCAGGATATCATAGAACGTTTCCAACAGCGCATCGTTCTTCAGTCCGCATTCCCGCAGCGCCATCAGCATCTGCCAGATACTGCCCGGCCCCTGGGATGTTTCCGGAAAACGGTATTCCCGCAGCTTCTCATTCGATTCCGCAAACGGAATTTTCTTGGCAATCGCCAGATTCCTGGCCTTTTCCGAACCGGACAGTTTCAGAAAATGAATGTTGAAACTGCCGTCATACTCCCCATCCGAATCCGTATAGCAACCCGCCATCCGCACAAACGAAGTCCGCGCCGGCGTCATCCTCCTCGTCAGCTCCAGCATGTCTTCCCGATTAATCATACATTCCCTCCGACAGTAAATATATTCGAAACTCTCTGCCTTTGATCTTATCATAACATGCTTTTTCTGTCAGCAAGTTTTTCGGAATCAGATGGGATACTTATTGACCAGCTTCTTAAATTCCGCCACAGACACTGCCATACAGTCGGCGGCATCCTGAATGCTGATCGTTCCTTTTTTTAATAAATTTGATAACACCTCAAGTTTGCCTTTTTCAATGCCTTCCGTTTTGCTGTCTTCCATCATTTCATCAATTGCCTGGCTTATATTTTTATAAATTGCGTTCCTTCTCACCATTTGATAAAATCAAGACAGTATCTCGCATTTTATGATTTTGACATAGAAAGGAAAACACATGAAATTAGCAGTAATCAGTGATCTTCATGGGAATTATTATGCACTCTCGGAGGTGATGGAGTTTCTTCGCAGGCAGCAAATTGACGGTATCATCGGGCTGGGGGATTTTGTGACGGATGGGCCGTTTCCGCAGAGGATGATGGGGGTGCTCCGCGAAATGCAGGAGGAGTTTCCGTGCTATCTGGTGCGCGGCAACCGGGAGGAATATCTGCTTGAGAATCTCTGGCAGCCGCAGAACTGGAAGGCGGGTTCTTCGACGAGCGGGCTTCTGGATTACACGTTTCGGAATCTTACCGAGCAGGATCTAAAATTTTTTGAGCAGCTGCCGACAGACGGTGTTCTGATTGGAAAGCTGGATGAAGCCGGGAAACTGGTTCCCGTTTTTGTGCCGCAGGAAGAAGTTACACCGGACACCTGCCGTGAATCCCTTTTCCCGGCACTTCGGCTCTGCCACGGCGCACCTGGTGAAATCCGAGGGAATTTCGGGCTGCATCCGGAGCTCCTGCTTTCTCATCTGGAAAATCTCGATGCCTCCATCCTGCTTGGCGGCCACAGCCACAAGCAGGAACAGAAAGAATACGCAGGAAAAACGTATCTGAATCCAGGATCCCTTGGGCTTGCGCTTGATGATGTCGGCGGCCATGCGCACTTCGCAATTCTGACGTTGGAAAACAGCACATGGCAGATCGAATGTTTTCAGATCCCCTATGATCTCGAGGGCTATCTCGCCGAGTTCGACCGTGCCGAACTGGAAACCCACGGCAGTGTACTTGCCCGCTCCTTAAAGCGGACGCTGACCTGCGGTATCAATTACTTTTATCTCACGGTAAAACGGGTGCGGGAACTTGCGGATGCACTGGCGCTGACTGATCTTGACGAAGAGCTCTGGGAAAAAGCGGAACGGGAGCTGAAATAGATTTTTTGACAGAGGAACGTATTCCTATTACACTGCATAAGTGAAAAAACTCATTGGCTAAAACAGAAAAGCAGCTCGAAAGAAAGCAGGCTGTGCAACTGCACACAGCCTGCCTTCTTTTTTATCTTTTCTATTTCCTGCTTCTGCCTTACTTCGCAGCAATCACATCCTGCATATCATACATACCGGCTGGCTTTCCAGCCAGGAATTTTGCGGCCTCTACTGCACCTTTTCCAAAAACTCCCTTGGAATATGCTCTGTGGGACAGGGTAACAACCTCGTCCGGGCCTGCGAAGATGACGTCGTGATCTCCGACGATGGTGCCGCCGCGTACAGCAGAGATTCCGATTTCTTTCGGGTCACGCTGCTCGTGGCGCTGGCTTCTGTCGTATACGTAGTGGTACTGGTTGTCCATTGCCGCGTTCAGGCTGTCTGCCAGGGCGATGGCGGTTCCGCTTGGAGCGTCGCATTTCAGTTTGTGGTGTTTCTCCACGATCTCCATATCAAAGCCTGCTTCGGCAAGCACTTTTGCAGCTGCCTGTACCAGTTTCATCAGCGTATTCACACCAAGGGACATATTTGCAGAGCGGAGAACCGGGATTTCTTTGCTGGTCTCCTGCACTTTTTTGAGCTGATCCTCGGTGAGGCCTGTGGTGCAGAGGACGAGTGGAAGTTTTTTCTCCTTGCAGGCATCGAGCAGTGCGTCGGCTGCCTTGTAGGAAGAAAAGTCAACGACTACGTCTGCCGGAACATCGCATTCTGCCAGGCTTTTGAATACCGGATAATCGTTCTGGCCGTTGTCGTTCATATCGATTCCGGCTATGATTTCTGCATTTGCATCTTCTTTTACCAGGCCGGTGATGACCTGTCCCATATGGCCGTTGCAGCCATGCATAATAATTTTAACCATTGTCTTTTTCCTTCTTTACTTCGTGTATTCTTAACTTAAGCCAGTTTGATTCCAAAATCTTTCATAGCCTTTGCCAGGCGCTCCTGGTTCTGCGGCTCCATCTCGGTCAGCGGCAGACGAAGCGGTCCAACCTCTTTGCCCATCAGGTTCAGCGCTGCTTTTACCGGAATCGGGTTTACTTCGCAGAACAGCGCATCGATGAGCGGCAGTGCTCTCAGCTGGATTTCTCTGGATCCGGCCACATCGCCGTCGAGGAATTTCTGTACCATGTCGTGGGTCTCACGCGGTGCTACGTTGGAAAGAACGGAGATTACACCGCTTCCGCCAAGGGAAAGGATCGGCACAACCTGATCGTCGTTTCCGGAGTACAGATCGATCTTTCCATCGGTCAGCTGCATAATTTTTGCGACCTGGGAAATGTTTCCGGAAGCCTCTTTGACTGCAACGATATTCTCAACGTTGTTGAACAGATAGACGATCGTTTCCGGTGCAATGTTTACGCCGGTTCTGCCCTGAATGTTGTAAAGGATGACCGGCACTTTGACGCTGTCTGCGATTGCGGTAAAGTGTGCAATCAGGCCCTTCTGTGTTGCTTTATTGTAATACGGAGAAACGAGAAGAAGTCCGTCCACGCCGTATTTTTCTGCTTCCTGAGACAGATAAATTGCTGTCTCCGTGCTGTTGGAGCCGGTTCCTGCAATTACCGGGATTCTGTGATTTACTTTTTCCACGGTATATTTGATGGCATCCAGATGCTCCTCATGGGACAGGGTCGAAGCCTCACCGGTGGTTCCGCAGATAACGATGGCGTCGGTTCCGCCGGCGATCTGCTCCTCAATCAGTTCTCCGAGTTTTTCGTAATTCACTTCCTGTGTTTCGGTCATCGGTGTGATAATTGCAACAGCTGCACCTTTAAAAATAGACATTCTCTTTTCCTCCTGTATGTTGTGTCAGATAAAACCATAAGAAATCAGTCGCCGGAGCTTATCTCCCACGGAAAATTTCACTTTCCGTTAAAAAAAGAGGCGCCTCATCCCAGATAAGATCGCCTCCAAATTCACACATACGCAGTATCTATGATCAGATAGCTCTCCATCTCTCGATGACAGTCGCAGATTTTTTCAACCTGCGCCCAGGAGCATACCGGTTCAGCGCCGGATGTCCTTCGGCATTCTTCCCTTTTCCTCTTCTTCTTTTGCTGCTGAGGCATCCGAAAAGGTACTCTTGAAGTAATGCGACCTCTATCCACTTCAGTTCTGCTTTTACTATAGCATCATTAAATTTTCTTGTCAACAGCGGATCGCGCTTTAACTCTCACTATATTCCAGCTTGCTCACCGAAACCTCATATGCGGTCCGCTTTTCCATTTCCGTCTCGCTCAGCCGCTTCATATATTCCCGGCTCTGGATCCGTCCCCAGATGAGAACGTGGCCGCCCACGGCAAACGCAGAGGCATACCGCGCATTCCGTCCCCAGCAGATGCACGGGATATAATCTGATTTTCCATACGGACGGTTGACCGCGATCAGAAGGTCGGCGATCTCTCTTCCCAGAGGTGTTTTCCGGTAGACCGGCGGTTTACATATGTATCCATCGAGGTAAATCTGGTTGGATTTGACGGAATCGTCCTCTTCCTCCACGAAGCTTAATTCCCGCGCAAATACGGAGAGTACCAGACGGTTCTTCTTCTCCTCGTGGCGGTTGTAGGACCGGAACTGACCGCTGATGCAGATCCACTCACCCTGGTAATCCTGTGATACATCCACCAGCCGCTCGGAGACCATCACCGGAATGATGTCCTGCGATTCACTCAACCGCTTGACCATCACATCGACGAGGTAAAAGCCCTCTCCGAATACCTGATGGCTGAATGTAAACGGGGAGACAATCTCTCCCATGATAACCACCTGATTGTTTTCAATCATCTTGTCTGCCATAATGAAAATCCCCTTCCTTTGTCTTTTCTTTCTGAATATTGATTTCTGATCGGTACTTTGCTGATCTATAATCCTAATGTATGAACCACATTTCTTTTTCAGAACCACTTTTTTCCAGATTTTTTTATTTCTATTCAAATCAGCATTCTGCCCAATTTTTTGTATATGTTTCTGTAAAAACCGCACCACATGCTTCGTATTTTCTACCATTGCAATACAAAAAATGTCACATCTTCCCTGTTTTTTTTCTCTGTTCTGTGCTATAATAGTTCAGATAGGCAGGCATCCAGCAGAGACAAAACGGCAAGGCACCTGCCTTTGTGCTGTGATAAACATTCCCGGCCGGCTTGAAATTTTGAAAAATTGAACCCGGCAGGGTCAACCCATAGGAAGAGGAATGAAGAAATGAAAACAACGAGAGAAGATGTAAGAAACGTTGCCATCATCGCCCATGTCGATCATGGTAAAACTACACTGGTAGACGAGCTTCTGAAACAGAGCGGCGTTTTCCGTGCCAATCAGGAGGTTCAGGAACGTGTCATGGACTCGAACGATATCGAGCGTGAGCGTGGAATCACCATTCTTTCCAAAAATACAGCAGTTTACTACAAAGGAACGAAAATCAACATCATCGACACCCCAGGCCATGCGGACTTCGGCGGCGAGGTTGAGCGAGTTCTGAAAATGGTAGACGGCGTTATTCTGGTTGTAGACGCATTCGAGGGCGCTATGCCGCAGACCAAATTCGTGCTGAAAAAAGCACTCGAGCTGGATCTGTCCGTTATCGTCTGCATCAACAAGATCGACCGCCCGGAAGCACGCCCGGATGAAGTTATCGACGAAGTGCTCGAGCTTCTGATGGACCTCGATGCATCTGACGAACAGCTTGACTGTCCGTTTCTGTACGCATCCGCAAAGATGGGTCATGCGGTACTCGATCTGAACGATACCCCGAAGGATATGACTCCTCTGTTCGAGACCATCCTGAAATACATCCCGGCTCCGACCGGCGATCCGGAAGCTGGCACACAGCTTCTGATCAGTACCATCGACTACAACGAATACGTTGGACGTATCGGTGTCGGCAAAGTTGAAAACGGAACGATCCGCGTGAACCAGGACGTTATGCTGGTCAACCACCACGATCTGACCAAGAAGAAAAAAGTAAAGGTCAGCAAACTGTATGAATTTGACGGACTGAAAAAAGTAGAGGTTACTGAGGCAGGCATCGGTTCTATCGTTGCTGTTTCCGGTATCCCGGATATCCACATCGGAGATACTCTCTGCGGCGATCTGGACAACCCGGTTTCCATCCCGTTCCAGAAAATCTCCGAGCCGACTATTTCCATGAACTTCATCGTAAACGACAGCCCGCTGGCCGGTAAAGAAGGTAAATACGTAACTTCCCGCCACCTGCGTGACCGTCTGATGCGTGAGCTGAACACTGACGTTTCTCTCCGCGTCGAGGAGACTGATTCCGCAGACTGCTTCAAGGTTTCCGGCCGTGGTGAGCTGCATCTGTCCGTCCTGATCGAAAACATGCGCCGTGAGGGATATGAGTTCGCAGTAAGTAAGGCAGAGGTTATCTACAAAGAGGACGAGCGCGGACGCAAACTCGAGCCAATGGAAATCGCATACGTTGACGTTCCGGACGAGTTCTCCGGTACTGTCATCCAGCTCCTCAGCGAGCGTAAAGGCGAGCTTCACGGCATGAGCCGCGCAAGCGATGGTTCCACCCGTCTGGAGTTCGAAATCCCGGCACGAGGCCTGATTGGTTTCCGTGGAATCTTCATGACCTCCACCAAAGGAACTGGTATCCTGAACACCGAGTTTGAAGATTACGCACCGTACAAGGGCGACATTGAATACCGCAAACAGGGTTCCCTGATTGCTTTCGAGGCAGGCGAGTCCGTTACCTACGGTCTGTACTCCGCACAGGAGCGCGGTACTCTGTTCATCGGACCTGGCGAGAAGGTTTACGCCGGTATGGTTATCGGACAGAACGGTAAGGCTGAGGATATCGAGCTGAACGTCTGCAAGACGAAGCACCTGACCAACACCCGTACTTCTTCTTCCGACGAGGCACTGCGTCTGACTCCGCCGAGAATCCTTTCCCTGGAGCAGGCTCTGGACTTCATCGACAAGGACGAGCTTCTTGAGGTTACTCCGGTTTCCTTACGTATCCGTAAGAAAGAGCTGGATTCCAGACTTCGTAAGAGAGCGGCAATGAAATAAATTTTCATAAAATGACATAAGAACCGCCGGTTCACTCTTGATTTGAGAGTAAACCGGCGGTTCTTTGTCGTTTTTCTATTCTGTTTTCTATTCGTTTGTCGTTCCGCCATGGAAGCCGTAATACGTCTCTCCCGCTGCAAGATCCACGCCGTTTGCCGCTGCAAGAGTATGAATCGTGACAAGCTCATACCCGCGGTTGATCAGCTCCGGCACGATCGTTGCACACGATTCTACGGTCGTCTCGTGGATATCATGCATCAGGATAATGTCTCCCGGGCTTACACTGTCGAGAACGGCGCTGATGTTTGCCTGTACATTTTTTGTCTGCCAGTCCAGGGTATCGACATCCCACATGATGCTCGGGCGGCCGATAGATGCGAGCAGTTCATCGGTGCTGTTTCCATACGGGAAACGGATGACAGTTGCACCCTGTCCGTTGTTGTACTGGGCGATCAGATCATCCGTCATCTGGAACTGGGCAAGGCCGTCGTCGGTGCTCAGTTCTTTCATATTCGGATGCGCATAGGAGTGGTTTCCAAGCTCACAGCCGATCGCCGCCATGCGCGGGATCACATCTGCACCGTATTTTTCCACATTGCTGCCGAGCATAAAGAACGTCGCCTGTGCCCCGTACTGCTCCAGCGTATCGAGAAGCGTGCTGGTATAGACGCCTGGGCCGTCATCAAAGGTCAGGGCTACCATCATCGAGCCGTTGCGGTCTGGCTGGTAAACACCCTGGTCATCAAAGTAACAGCCTTTTCCGCCGATCGCTTTCCAGCCGGTCGCCATGTAACCATTGGAATCAAAATGGTACTGGTTTCCGTCGATATCTGCCCAGCCGTTGACGTAGTACGTTGTGGCATCCGTTGCGTACCACCAGCCCGACGAGCTGTACTGCCATCCCGGCGTCTCATTCGGCGGCGTGGTCTCCGCAAGCTTCTTAATTCCCGCATTTCCCGATCCGTCCTCCGCCTCCGGCGCCGTCTCGCTCACCGTCTTTGCGGCTGTGTCATTACTCAGTACAATTCCTTTTTTCGCAAGCTGCGCTCCCGCAAATTTCCAGATAAGCGCAAGAAAAAGAAGGCCGACCACCACACCCAGGGAAATCCGTGATACCTTCTGCATCATCTGTCTGCGGCGCATCTGCTTTCTTCTCTGTTTTAATGATTTTCTATCCATATGATCTGTTTATACTCCATCGTCCCGCCCCTTTGCGGAACTTTCTTCCATCGTAACACAAACGTTTTTCGACATTTTTCTACTTACTATCATAACGTGATCTGACCTAAGATGCAAGGCACAAATTCTTACATTTTTCCACTTCTGGTAAATTAATGTTTATCGTTTCTTAACATCTTGTCACAAAAAAAGAGTGACTCTGCACCCATGGTAAAAGCGGATACAAAATCACTCTTTGTCACTCTCTTTTAAAAAACCTGGTTTCTTTCTGGTGCTTTGCCACCAAATCACAGGTCTTCCACCTGTCCAGCCTGATTATCCTCTCTGCTTAAGAGTAACTGCAAAGTTTTAACGTTGCCAGAACAACGGAAGCAAACACCTTATGCCTCATGTCCTATTTTAGTCAGGAAATCGCTGCCCATCACCCATTTTTCGTTTTCCAGCGTCACAACGGACTCGAGTTTCCAGGTGACGGTCTCTATTTTGGTTTTGCGGAAGAAATGGAGGAAACGGGTTCGTCGCTCGATCGCAGCGGTCACGTTGGTTTCGATCTTCATCTGGTTGGATTCGTTGGTTACGGTTGTGGAGACGCTGCTCACAGTGATGCTGGTGATTCCGGTGTTGGTGTCGCTGTTCAGGTAGGCATCGCAGAGCTGCTGGTACTGTTCTTTGGCGGTTTTCTGTACGGCGGTGTCGGCGGAAAATTCATTTTTGATGGTGCTGAAGGATTTTCCGGCGGCTGCGGCTGTGAATACCTTGTCCAGGGACTCTTCTGCGCGGTCGGCGATGGTTTTGCCGGTGGAATCGTTGAGTTTTAAATCCGGCAGGAATTCCATGCTGCTGTTGTCCTGCACGAGGACGATCTCGCGGTATGGGTCTTTCTGTTTTTCGGTCAGTTCAATGGTGTGGCCGCCGAGGAAGAGATACGGGATTTTGTAGATGCTGACGTTATCTGCCGTCTCTTTTAAATACTTTTTCCCGACCTGCACGCCGTCCAGATAGAACGAGGCATCCGCCGGGACGGTGATTTCGACATCCGTCACGCAGCTGTCTTTCGGCACAACGTACCACTCTTTGAAGTTCCATTTTACGGTATCCCCGGCGGCGATCTCCAATGTTTCTTCCTGCGAGTCGCTCATGCCTTTTAACGTGTACCGCACAGTATAAATCCTGTTTTCCCCGGTCTCAAGATTCTGTTTTCTGCGCATGAAAAAGCTCTTGATCTCCGGTGTTTCCTGCCCGTCAGTGCCGTCCTGTTTTGCTTTCCAGGTCATTGCATTGACGTAGTTCTTCCGCGACAGAAACGTGCTGTCCGGGAACTGGCATACATCGTACGCGCTGTTCCAGTCTCCTGCCAGGCATGCTTCCACGTAATTCCGTCCTGCCGCCTGCGGCGCATACAGATACGCGCCTGCCATAAAAAATACGGCGCACAGAATCAGAAACAGACTGAGATTCACGATCAGAATCCGCAGACTCATCGGCAGATCACGAAATTTTGCCGCCCGTATTTTCACAGAAAGCTCCGTCGTCTCTTCTCCGTCTTTTTCCACATGGCGGAATCTTTTTCCTTTTCTTTTCCACTTCTGGAGCATAGTTTACCTCATCTTTTCCTCTTATTTAGACTGTTCTTTCACCGCATACGTATGCACCCGGTCGCTCTTCTGGCTGTATGCCTCTCCCTCGGAATAATACTCCTCCGATGTCGTGGAAAAACGCGTAATCGTCTCTTTCACACGCTCTCCCGCCGTTTGCTGGTGGAGAAACAGCGCTGCAATCATCAGAATCACAAATATATCCAGAATCAGTACCGCCGCATTTGCCACGATGCCAGGTAATTTTTTTATCCACATAGGCTTCCCTCTTTTCTGTCTCCATTGTAACAAAATGCTCCCGAAAACACAAGGAAAGCAGAGACCCCGGCGAACCGAAAATTCTCTGCTTTTCACAAATGACATATTTATTTTTTAACCTTGTTTCAATCCACAGTCGGTAATTTCACAGAGTCTGACATGTCAGCAGAATGCTGACTGTGGTTTGCCTCATGTCAGTGGGGGATACCGATTTCTCTCCGCCCGCCACTGCCGTTAACTTTCTTATTTGCAATTCATCTCACCACCTATAGAGGTGGGAGAATCCTTGCTATTATTTGTTGAAGGGTTTACTCCTCGGTATCATCCTTTGACGGAATCATTTCCTCAAAGTCGAAGTCGAGCATCGGCTCTTCCTCTTCAGCTGACGGCTCTTCAACCGGAGCTTCTGCCATCGGAGCTGCCGGAGCATCGTCCTCAAGATCTTCGGTCAGAATCAGATCCTCGTCCTCTTCTTCCTCGATCATGCTGTCGGTATTCAGATGAATGTTGCTGTAGCACTTCATACC
This sequence comes from Blautia sp. TF10-30, assembly GCF_003481245.1. Taxonomy (NCBI): domain Bacteria; kingdom Bacillati; phylum Bacillota; class Clostridia; order Lachnospirales; family Lachnospiraceae; genus Blautia; species Blautia sp. TF10-30. Next base: position 102,011 of record NZ_QUKM01000007.1, on the reverse strand, counting down.
GGTACCGGCCGGGATCGGTTTACCGATGATAACGTTCTCTTTCAGGCCTACCAGATGGTCAACCTTACCCTTGATAGCAGCGTCGGTCAGAACCTTGGTGGTCTCCTGGAAGGATGCTGCGGACAGGAAGGAATCGGATGCCAGGGATGCTTTGGTGATACCAAGCAGTACCTGTTTTCCTTCTGCCGGCTCTTTGCCTTCTGCGATCAGAGCTTTGTTGGTCTCGTCGTAATCCAGGAAGTCTACCATGTCGCCCGGAAGGAATTCGGTATCTCCGTTCTCCTCGATGCGGATCTTCTTCAGCATCTGGCGAACGATAACCTCGATATGCTTATCGTTGATTTCTACACCCTGCAGACGGTAAACTCGCTGTACCTCGCGGATCATGTAATCCTGAACGGCACGTACACCTTTGATCTTCAGGATATCATGCGGGTTGACAGAACCCTCGGTCAGCTCGTCTCCGGCTTCCAGAACTGTTCCGTCTGCGATCTTAATACGGGATCCGTAAGGGATCAGGTATGTCTTGGATACGCCGTCTTCCGGATTGGTAACAACGATTTCGCGTTTCTTCTTGGTGTCTTTGATCTGTGCAACACCGGCGATTTCGGTGATGATGGCAAGTCCTTTCGGCTTTCTTGCCTCGAAAAGCTCCTCGACACGAGGAAGACCCTGTGTGATATCTCCACCGGCAACACCACCGGTATGGAAGGTACGCATGGTCAGCTGTGTACCAGGCTCACCGATCGACTGTGCTGCGATAATTCCGACAGACTCACCAACCTGTACTGCCTCGCCGGTTGCCATGTTGGCACCATAGCATTTTGCGCAGATTCCGTTACCGGAACGGCAGGTAAGAATGGTACGGATTTTTACTTTTGTATAATGCTCACCGTTCTCGTTGATGCCGTCTTTGATGACACGGGCAGCACGTTTCGGGGTGATCATATGGTTTGCTTTTACAATGACGTTGCCGTCCTTGTCTTTGATCGTCTCGCAGGAGAAACGGCCTGTGATACGATCCTGCAGACTCTCGATCTGCTCTTTTCCGTCTGTGAACTCGCTGACCCACATACCCGGAATTTCGTCCTTGCCCTCGGCACAGTCGATTTCACGGATGATCAGGTCCTGAGAAACGTCTACCAGACGACGGGTCAGGTAACCAGAGTCGGCGGTACGAAGCGCGGTATCGGACATACCTTTTCGTGCTCCATGTGCGGACATGAAGTATTCCAGTACCTGAAGACCTTCACGGAAGTTTGACTTGATCGGCAGCTCGATGGTGTGTCCGGTTGTATCGGCCATCAGTCCTCGCATACCGGCCAGCTGTTTGATCTGCTTATCGGAACCACGGGCTCCGGAGTCAGCCATCATGAAGATGTTATTGTATTTATCCAGTCCGTCGAGCAATGCTTTTGTCAGCGCATCGTCGGTCTTCTTCCAGGTATCTACAACCTCTTTGTAACGCTCTTCGTCTGTAATCAGACCACGTTTGAAGTTTCTTGTAATCTTGTCTACCGTTGCCTGTGCTTCGGCGAGCATCTCCGGCTTCTGCGGCGGCACGGTCATATCGGAAATGGATACGGTCATGGCTGCACGGGTGGAGTATTTATATCCGGTTGCCTTGATATAGTCCAGAACCTCTGCGGTTTTGGTAGCTCCGTGTGTATTGATGACTTTTTCCAGAATCTGTTTCAGCTGTTTCTTTGCAACGAGGAAATCAACCTCAAGCGCAAGCTCGTTACCCGGAACCGTACGGTCTACGTATCCCAGATCCTGCGGCAGAATCTCATTGAAGAGGAATCTTCCGAGTGTGGAGCTTACGTTCTGCTGCATTACAGTACCATCTTCCATCTCTTTTTCGCAGCGGATGGTAATCTTGGTCTGCAGGGTAATGTATCCGTTCTCGTATGCCAGGATGGCTTCGTTCATATCGCGGAAGAAGCTTCCTTCGCCCTTCTCGCCCGGACGCTCCTGTGTCAGATAGTAGATACCAAGAACCATATCCTGGGAAGGAACGGCTACCGGACCACCATCGGACGGTTTCAGCAGGTTGTTCGGAGAAAGAAGCATGAAACGGCACTCTGCCTGCGCTTCTACAGACAGCGGCAGATGGACAGCCATCTGGTCACCGTCGAAGTCGGCGTTGAATGCGGTACAAACCAGCGGGTGCAGCTTAATCGCTTTACCTTCTACCAGAATCGGCTCGAACGCCTGGATACCCAGACGATGCAGGGTAGGGGCACGGTTCAGCATAACCGGATGCTCTTTGATGACGTCCTCGAGAACGTCCCATACCTGCGGCTCGAGTTTCTCGACCATTTTCTTTGCATTTTTGATGTTATGTGCAGTGCCGTTGGAAACCAGCTCTTTCATAACGAACGGTTTAAACAGCTCGATTGCCATTTCTTTCGGCAGACCGCACTGGTAAATCTTCAGTTCCGGTCCTACGACGATAACAGAACGGCCGGAGTAGTCAACACGTTTACCAAGAAGGTTCTGACGGAAACGGCCGGATTTACCTTTCAGCATGTCGGACAGAGATTTCAGAGGACGGTTTCCAGGACCGGTTACCGGACGGCCGCGGCGGCCGTTGTCGATCAGGGCATCAACTGCCTCCTGGAGCATACGTTTCTCGTTGCGCACGATGATATCCGGTGCACCGAGCTCCAGCAGTCTCTTCAGACGATTGTTACGGTTGATGATACGGCGATACAGATCATTCAGGTCGGATGTTGCAAAACGTCCTCCGTCAAGCTGTACCATAGGACGCAGATCCGGCGGAATAACCGGAACCGCATCAAGAATCATCCACTCCGGACGGTTTCCGGACTCACGGAATGCCTCAACAACCTCAAGTCTCTTGATGATGCGGGCTCTCTTCTGTCCGGTAGAATCTTTAAGACCTGCCTTTAATTCAGCAGACTCTTTTTCCAGATCGATTGCCATCAGAAGCTCTTTGATGGATTCCGCACCCATACCTGCACGGAAGCTGTTTCCGAACTCCTCTCTGGCATCCTGGTATTCTTTCTCGGTCAGAACCTGTTTGTACTGTAATTTGGTATCGCCTGCATCAAGAACGATGTAGTTTGCGAAATACAGAACCTTTTCCAGAGTTCTCGGAGACAGATCCAGGAGCAGTCCCATACGGGACGGAATTCCTTTGAAATACCAGATGTGGGATACCGGAGCTGCCAGCTCAATGTGTCCCATACGCTCACGGCGCACACTGGATTTTGTTACTTCTACGCCGCATCGGTCGCAGATTACGCCTTTGTAGCGAATTTTCTTATATTTACCGCAATGGCACTCCCAGTCTTTGCTTGGTCCGAAGATTCTTTCACAGAACAGACCGTCTTTTTCCGGTTTCAGCGTTCTGTAGTTGATAGTCTCCGGTTTTTTTACCTCGCCATGGGACCACTCCCGGATTTTCTCCGGGGAGGCAAGTCCTATTTTGATGGCATCAAAGCTCATCTGGTAATTTTCTTTTTTTGCTGTTTCTGGCATTTGATTACCCCTTTCCTCGCAAAGCGAAGATCTACAAGTTACATGTCATCATCTGAACTTTCATCCAGATCAAGATAAGAGTCTTCTTCTTCATCCTCTTCCACATCTACCATTTCTTCTCCGTCAAATTCTTTCTTGGAGAATCCATAGTCACCAAATCTCTCGTCCTCTCTGTCAGAGTAACGGTCTCCCTCGATGATGTGGTTCAGGTTGGTATCACCGTAATCAACTGATTCCATAATTTTAACTTCGGTATTGTCATCACGCAGTACGCGGACATCGAGTGCCAGGGACTGCAGCTCTTTCAACAATACTTTGAAGGATTCCGGAATACCAGGCTCCGGAATATTGTCGCCCTTGATGATGGCTTCGTATGTCTTCACACGGCCAACCACATCGTCAGACTTCACAGTCAGGATCTCCTGCAGCGTGTAGGATGCACCGTACGCCTCAAGAGCCCAAACCTCCATCTCTCCGAAACGCTGTCCACCGAACTGAGCTTTACCACCCAGAGGCTGCTGTGTAACGAGGGAGTATGGGCCGGTAGAACGGGCATGAATCTTATCGTCTACCAGGTGATGCAGTTTCAGGTAATGCATGTGTCCGATTGTCGTTCTTCCATCGAACGGCTCACCGGTACGTCCGTCGCGGAGCTGTACCTTACCGTCTCTTGCGATATCAACACCCTTCCACAGTTCTCTGTGATCCAGATGCTCTTCCAGATACTGATATACTTCCGGAAGCAGAATATCTTTATATTTCTCGGAGAATGCATCCCATTCCATGTTTACATAATCGTTTGCCAGTTCCAGGGTATCCTGAATATCTTTCTCGTTTGCGCCGTCGAAGATCGGAGTGGAAACGTTGAATCCAAGAGCTGCTGCTGCAAGGCTCAGGTGGATCTCAAGCACCTGTCCGATGTTCATACGGGACGGCACACCCAGAGGGTTCAGCACGATGTCCAGCGGACGTCCGTTCGGCAGGAACGGCATATCCTCTACAGGAAGTACACGGGAAACGACACCCTTGTTTCCGTGACGACCAGCCATCTTATCGCCGACAGAGATTTTTCTCTTCTGTGCGATGTAGATGCGGACTGCCTGGTTTACTCCAGGAGAAAGTTCGTCGCCGTTTTCACGGGTAAATACTTTGGCGTCCACGATGATACCATACTCACCGTGCGGTACTTTCAGGGAAGTATCACGTACTTCTCTTGCTTTCTCGCCAAAGATGGCACGGAGCAGACGCTCCTCTGCGGTCAGCTCGGTTTCTCCCTTCGGAGTTACTTTTCCGACCAGAATATCACCGGCACGTACCTCTGCACCGATGCGGATGATTCCACGCTCGTCCAGGTCTTTTAAGGCTTCATCGCCGACGCCCGGAACGTCTTTTGTGATCTCTTCCGGTCCAAGCTTGGTGTCACGGGCCTCTGCCTCGTACTCCTCGATGTGGATGGAAGTGTAAACATCATCCTGTACCAGACGCTCGCTAAGAAGAACGGCGTCCTCGTAGTTATATCCTTCCCAGGTCATAAATCCGATCAGCGGGTTTTTACCAAGAGCAAGCTCGCCCTGGTAGGTAGACGGACCGTCTGCGATTACTTCGCCGGCCTCTACATGGTCACCTTTAAATACGATCGGTTTCTGGTTGTAGCAGTTGCTCTGGTTGCTTCGCATGAATTTGGTCAGATGGTAGACATCTTTTGTTCCGTCATCGTTGTTCATGCGGATCTCGTTGGAGCAGGAATAAGAAATGGTTCCTGCTTTTTTCGCAACAACGCAGACACCGGAGTCTACGGCTGCTTTTGCTTCGATACCGGTTCCTACAACAGGAGCATCGGTGATCATCAGCGGTACGGCCTGACGCTGCATGTTGGATCCCATCAGCGCACGGTTCGCATCGTCGTTCTGAAGGAACGGGATCAGCGCCGTAGCAACGGAGAATACCATCTTCGGAGACACGTCCATGTAATCAAACATGTGCGGCTCGTAGGACTGGGTCTCATCCAGATAACGTCCGGAAACGTTCTTGTTGAGGAAGTGTCCTTCTGCATCCAGCGGCTCATTTGCCTGTGCTACATGGTAATTATCCTCTTCATCTGCGGTCATGTAGACTACTTCGTCGGTAACACGCGGATTTTTCGGATCTGATTTGTCAATTCTTCTGTATGGAGCCTCAACGAAGCCATACTCGTTGATGCGCGCATACGATGCCAGAGAGTTGATAAGACCGATGTTCGGTCCCTCAGGAGTCTCGATCGGGCACATTCTTCCGTAATGGGAGTAGTGTACGTCTCGAACCTCGAATCCGGCACGGTCACGGGACAGACCGCCAGGTCCAAGGGCGGAAAGACGTCTCTTGTGCGTCAGCTCTCCAAGCGGGTTATTCTGATCCATGAACTGGGACAGCTGGGAAGATCCGAAGAACTCTTTGATTGCAGCTGTAACCGGTTTGATATTGATCAGGGACTGCGGAGAAATTCCGTCGATGTCCTGTGTTGTCATACGCTCACGTACCACACGCTCCATACGGGACAGACCGATGCGGTACTGGTTCTGAAGCAGCTCACCTACGGCACGGATTCTACGGTTGCCCAGGTGGTCGATATCATCGGCATTTCCTGCGCCGTATTCCAGATGCATGTTGTAGTTGATGGAAGCGAAAATATCTTCCTTTGTGATATGTTTCGGAATCAGGTCGTGAATGTCACGTTTGATCGCCTGTTTGATCTCTTCGATATCGGTATTTTCCTCCAGGATCTTTTCCAGAACCGGATAGTATACTTTCTCGTTGATGCCAAGTTCTTCCTCGTCAACATCTACCCATGCTTTCAGATCTACCATTAAGTTGGAAAGAACTTTTACGTTTCTCTCCTCTGTCTGAATCCATACATACGGTACTGCTGCGTTCTGAATCTTGTCTGCGAGTTCCAGAGTAACGGTGGTGCCTTTTTCTGCAAGGATTTCACCGGTGGACGGATCTACAACATCCTCAGCGAGGATCTGGTTGCGGATACGGCTGCGCAGTGCAAGTTTCTTGTTGAATTTATAACGGCCTACCTTTGCCAGGTCATAGCGACGCGGGTCAAAGAACATGCTCATGATGAGGCTCTCTGCATTTTCTACTGCGAGAGGCTCGCCCGGACGAATTTTCTTGTACAGCTCGAGAAGACCTTCCTGATAGTTGGTGGAAGTATCTTTGGTGAAGCTTGCAAGAATCTTCGGCTCTTCACCGAACAGCTCTACGATCTCTGCATTGGAGCTTACTCCAAGTGCACGGATGAGGACTGTGATCGGAACTTTTCTGGTACGGTCTACGCGGACATAGAAGACGTCGTTGGAATCGGTCTCGTACTCCAGCCATGCTCCACGGTTCGGGATTACGGTACAGGAGAACAGTCTCTTTCCGAGCTTATCATGTGCGATGCCGTAATAAATACCAGGGGAACGTACCAGCTGGCTGACGATTACTCGCTCTGCACCATTGATAACGAATGTTCCTGTTGCTGTCATCAACGGCAGATCACCCATGAAAATTTCGTGCTCTGTGATCTCGTCTTTTTCCTTATTATATAATCTTACTTTTACCTTTAACGGTGCCGCATAAGTAGCGTCACGCTGTTTACACTCTTCGATTGAGTATTTTACGTCATCTTCACACAGTGTAAAGTCTACGAATTCAAGGCTCAGCCGTCCGCCGTAGTCGGAGATTGGTGAAATGTCATCAAAGACTTCCTTGAGTCCGCTTCTCAGGAACCAGTCATAGGAATCCTTCTGGACTTCAATCAAGTTGGGCATTTCCAATACTTCTTTTTGTCTCTGGTAACTCATTCGCATACTTTTTCCGGTAGGTATCGGACGTATTCTGTTTTTCTCCATTGACGTTGTCACCCCTTGTGTTATAATATATTTATTACCGCTCATGCCTGAACAAAAGGTTTTAGGCATATCTTGCCATAATAGTGCATTTTCTAGATTATCATGTTTTTTCAAGTGTGTCAACAAAACAGATTGTATTTTTTTCAGTACAATCTGTTTTTTACTGGTTTTTCTTCCGTGACCCTGTTAGAATAATACTTTAGATGTGATTGAAAGCACCGAATTTTCAGAAAAAACCGCCTGTTTGATTTTTTTATTTTTCAAATCAAACAGGCGGTTTTTTTATTCTAATTTTTTAATATTTCAGAGCTCCATCCCGATTTCGCTTATGCCGCGTCGAATCGTTCTTTTTAATGCTGAATATTGTCAGCCATCATGTCCATAAAGCTCCATGGTTTCAGAACTTTGTTGATCTCTGCAAACACTTTATCATCGTAGTTGTGTTTTACTTCCGTTTTGCGGTCAAACACCATGGTATCCGCATCCTCTGCTTCTACTTCCGGCCAGTGCGGGAGTCCGGCATGATCCGGGGTGCCGTTCTTTGCGAAGGCAAGAAGTGCTCCGAAGATTTCGCTTTCCAGTTTATCGCTGACATCCGGGATGCCACAAATTTCTACGAGATCTGCGTTTCCGAAGAAATATGGGATATCGGAGCAGTGCCATGCCGGCTTGCCGTGCTGGAACGGGAATTCCAGAGCGAAGTTGTAGAGATATGCTTTGCCGCCGCCTTTTGCGAACAGTTTGGCAAGTTTTACGGTCGGCTCACGCATTGCACGGTCGATGGCAAGAACATCTACGCCGTTCTTCTCCGGATATGCTTCTTTGAAAGCGTCCAGAACCTTTTCGGCATTGTCTCCATAAACCTTTTTGAGGATTTCCAGAATCTCTTCCGCTGTCAGTTTGTTCTTATCATAAGCTGCCGGTGCAAACGTTGCGAACTCGCCGTATACGGTTCCGATCATCATCGGAATCTGATGTGCATGCTCACGGAAGCCTGCGTCGAATGGATTTCCATAGAAGTAATCGCCCTTTTTCGGGCCGCCGCCGATGTAGCCGCCACTCTGTGCAATCGCCGGAGCCACTTTTGCATATGCAGCAGCAAGCTGCGGATACGGTACAGTTTCCAGCTGAGCCACATCGTCAAAGCCGAGCGCTTTCATCATTGCCGTAATAATCTCCGTGCCGTCTTTCTCTCCTGCGCCGAGCGGATCGTCCTCCATAACACCGCTCATGACAAGGCCTTTCTGGAACAGGCCGTCTGCTGATGGAATCTGCATCAGGTCAATCACCTTCATTCCGCCGCCGGACTGGCCGAAAATGGTTACATTCTCCGGATCGCCGCCGAACAGGGCAATATTGTCATGTACCCACTGCAGGGCTGCCACCATATCGGCGTGGCCTGCGTTTGCGGAGTTTTTGTATTTTTCCCCAAACGGAGACAGATCCAGATATCCTAAAATATTCAGTCTGTGGTTGACAGAAACAAGAATCGAATCACCTTTCTTTGCGATGCTGACGCCGTCATACGCAACCTGCTCGATGGAAGATCCCGCTGCGTATCCACCGCCGTGGAACCATACGAGAACCGGTTTTTTGGCTTCCGGATCAAGTTTGTTTGTCCAGATATTTAAGGACTGGCAGTGCTCATCCTGCGGCCAGTAGCGGTGCGGAACCATAAGCTCGCCGTTCGGTGTATCTTGGTTCTGAAGCGGGCATACAAAGCCGTAGTTTGTCGCATCCTTCACGCCATCCCATTTGGACGGAACCGGCATCTGGAAACGGTCTGCGTATGCATACGGAATTCCTTTGTAAATGTAAACACCGTCATAAAAATAACCTTTTAAATCGCCGGATGTGGTATGCAGCACCGGCACGCCATCGTAATCAAATATTTTCCCCATTTTGAAATACCTCTTTTCTGTAGAATTTAGCATTTATGTTGTTTTCAGTATAAACAATATTTTCGTCCTTTTCTACTCGAATTGTCGCAAGATCTTCTTATATTGTTGCTTTTTTTCCACTCTTTCTCTGTATTCTCCCACCGCGAGTGCAATTTTTTGAAGATTTTACAGAATCTGCTCCACCTCAATCAGCGCCGTCTCGTGCGGCTCCAGGCGTTCCTGCACCGTGAGGCTGCCTTCCGGGTCGGTTTCCTGCTCCCAGACACGGTATTCCGGGTCCGCACTGTGGCACAGCATCGCGCGCTCCATCCGGTTCATCCGCTCCGGAGCTCCCATCCGCACCCACGCATCGTAGCTGCTGCCGTGCTCTTTTGTCACTTTATACAGCCGCAGGCAATATTTTCCCGGTTCCAGTCCGGTCAGTTTCACTGAAAAGGTCCGGATTTCCCCCATATTGAATACGCGGTAACGGTCCGTGCGGGAAATATTCACGGCATGGCGGTAGCGGTACAGCATATCGTAGTGAACATAGTTGTACAGGTAAATCTGGCTTTGGTTTTTCTCCGGCTCCGTGCTGATAAAATAGCCGTCCCCACGCTTCACCAGACGAGATCCCATTCTGCCGAGCAGCCGCAGCGCAGTGCAGACCGCCTTTGGAATGCCGTTCATCGTGAACAGCCCAAAACCTCCATGATACGTTTCCCGCGCCGGAAATACTTCATCCAAACGGTCATTGACCGAGAAATACGCAATTCCCTGCAGCGCCTCTTCATTTTCCAGAAGATTTTTAAACAGCCATGCCGCTTTATAACAGGTATCGTTGCACAGATCCCTCTGCCAGATGTTGCTGCTGCACTCATCCACCAGAACCGGCAGTGCACCAAGCCCAGCCTTCTGCAGCAGACCTTTTACCTTCTCCCCGCGGTTCCGCAGAAAATCCGGGTCGCGGCTCACAATCATATTGACGCTCTCGTTGTTCTGGATCAGATTCATTTTCTCCTCTTCCTCTCCATAGATCACCGTGCCAAACGAGCGGAATGCAAAAATTTCCGGCACACATTCCTTTTCCTTCATAGTTTCGATAAAGGCTTTGAGATGTTCCTCCGGTCCAAGACCAAAGGAAAGACATGTTACAAGATCCGGGCTCACACGTTTCATCTCCTCGTACGATGCTTTCCACGTCTCAAAGAACTCATCTCCTCCATCAATCGTGATCACGTCTCCGCTGATCCACGGGTTGAAAATCCAGCGCCGCATCTGGTTGATTCCATACCGTTCCCTTAGATGTTCCATCAGGTTTTTGATCAGCATGCGCCACTCAGCCAGATCTCGCGGAGAGCTGCTTAGCGCCGGACGCATCGTTCTTCCCGGGTCTGTTTTTGCCAGCAGCAACGGCATATGGCCGAATTCCAGCAACGGCTTCGCTCCCGTGGAAAGGATGAAATCGATCACCTCATCAATATAGTTCCAGCAGAACTGAATCTCGCCCCACATATTCCGCCGAAGTACGCACATATCATCATCAAGAATTCCTTTTACGCGGATCAGCTCATAGCCGAGCTCCTGCACCAGCTGTTCCAGCTCATCCTGCACCTCGCGGTTCAGCACACTTGCCGCATAGCCAGCATTGATCACGCGCTTCCAGTGGCCTGCCACTCTTGGTTTCCGTCCGTTTACTGCCGCTGTCACGGAAACGGCACTCTCATTTATCGTCTCAATCTCCTGCTCCGTGACCGCTGCATACTGCAGGAGACTCTGGAAAATATCATGGTCTCCCGCCGCCTCTTCCCGCTCTTTTCCTTTCTTTTCACGCTGTTTTACTGTATATTCCATCTGCTTCCGGTATTCGCTCGGTGTCATACCGCGGTATTTGCGGAATGCGCGGATCATCGCCGTCTCATTGACAAATCCATTGTGATAGGCAATCTCCGTCAGCGTTGCGCCGCTGTGCATTTCCTGTACGGCATGCGCCAGGCGCACCTGCGTCACGTACTCCCGAAATGATACACCGAAATACTGCGGAAAGCTCCGTGAAATATAGGCACGGCTCAGATAAAGATGATCCGCCAGATCCTCCAGCGTAATCTCTTCCCGGCAATGCTGCAGAATATAGTCTGATGCCCGCTGAATGCGTTCCCTTCCGCCCCGGCCCTGTTCCACCTTTTCCCCGGATGTAAAGTAAAAAAGCAGATCCTCCAGAAGCGCCGTCACACGGCTTTTCATATAGATCGGTTGTTCCTCATTATTCTTGTACATCTCAAGAAAGATCCGTGCCATATCCCGCCGGATCAAATCAAATTTTTCCTGCTGATCTTCCATATAAAAAAACGACTGACATTTGACTTCACATTTCAGCAGCTTAATGTGAAATGAATCAATCGTCTCCGCTGAAACGCAGAGCGACAGAGCAAGTCCGTCTTCGTCCAGATCCAGGTCACAGATCTGAAACCGGTTGATCGCAAAGATAGATCCCATCGGGAGATTGTGAACTTCCCCGTCCTCGTAGCTGACTCTTCCACTCCCACGAAGCAGAAATAAAAGTTCAAAATCCGGATTCCACAGTTCCCGTTTCTTCTCCGGCCGGAGTAGCCGAAAACGGAATCCCGGCATTTCCTGTTTTGTTCCTTTCAGCATCATGTCTTCGTCTCTGTTGTCTCTTTCCATTTCACACCTCATGATAGATTTTTTTGTTGTATTGTACCACAAAAAAGGTCCCGCAAAAAGATCTTCTCCTTTTGTGGGACCAATTTTTCGGTTTTTGTTTTAGTTTTTGCAATTATTCCTTCACCTTCAGCACCAGACACTGATACGGTTGCAGACGGATCGTTTCCTCGCCTGCCTCGCAGGTGTCATAGTTATTCAGAAGTACTTCTTCGATTGTGTCTGTAAATGGCAATGTAATGCCATCCGCAAGAGAAGTAGTAAGGATCAGAATATTATTCTTCTCATCCTTCCTGCGGTACGCCAGAACGCCGCTTACCGTCTCGTATTCCGGAATCAGCGTTCCGTAGAGGAAGGTTTCTTCCAGATCTTCACGTCGTCTTACTGCCACCATTTTGCGGTAAAACCACAGCAGGGAATCAGGATCTTTTTCCTCGGCCTCATAGTTCAGTTCCGTATAGTTTTTATTCACCGGGAACCACGGCGTACCTGTTGTGAATCCCGCCTCGGCAGATGCATCCCACTGCATCGGAGTTCTGCTGTGCTCGCGGCTCTCGCGGTTGATCTGCTCGAGCGCTTCCGCATCCGTTTTTCCTTCTGCAATCAGACGGTCGTAAATAGCAAAGGTCGGTTTGTCGACGAATCCCTGAATAGACTGTTTCGGGTTGTCGCGCATGCCAATCTCCTGTCCCTGATACAGAAATACAATACCCGGCAGGAAGAAATTGGTGACCGGAAGCATCTTTTCGCTGTAGCGGTTCTGGTCCTCCGGCATCAGGAACCGGTCGATGATGCGCGTTTTGTCATGGTTTTCGAGAAAGTTGCAGAGCATGCCGCGGCCATCCACGATTTTCTGCGCCGCAAAAAGCTGATCGCGATAATCGTCAAACAGCGCCACGGTATTGCCCCATTTTGGGTTACGCACATTGTCGAGGGTGTGACAAAAATCGAAAACGGACGAGAAACTGCCGTTTTCCCCAATCACATCCTCCACATCCTCCGGTCCCATGTGATCGTACTCTCCGATCGTCAGCGCATCGGTCGGCGCAAAGGTGCGCTCCTTCATTTCACACAAGATATCGGCAAGACCGTCTACATTGTTGAAATACTCGAACGCCATATTGTACTCGTCCGGTCCATCCGGCGGAAGGTTGGTGTACTGATAATTCTTTTTCAGATGGCTGATCGCATCAAGACGGAATCCGCCAAGTCCCAGATCCATCCATTTTAAAATCATCTCATAAATTTCTTCCCGCAATTTGGGATTCTCCCAATTGAGATCCGGCTGCTCTTTTGTGAAGATGTGGAGGTAATACAGTTTATCATATCCCGGTACTTTCTCCCACGCGCTGCCGCCAAAAATCGACCGCCAGTTGTTCGGCTCTTTGCCGTCTTTTCCTTCCCGGAACACATAATACTTTCCGTACTTTCCAAACGGATCTTGGAGTGCCGCCTGAAACCACGCATGCCGGTCAGAGGAATGATTCACGACAAGGTCCATCAGAATGCGGATGCCGCGTTTTTTTGCCTCCGCAATCAGCTCCTTCATGTCCTCCATCGTTCCAAACGACGGGTCGATATCCATGTAATCGGAAATATCGTATCCGTTATCCACCATCGGGGATGCAAACACCGGACAGAGCCAGATGACATTGGCTCCCAGCTTTTCTATTTTGTCAAGATGACGGATCACGCCTTTCAGATCTCCGATGCCATCTCCGTTGGTATCCTGAAAGCTCTTCGGGTAAATCTGATATCCGACCGTTTTGTGCCACCACTTTTTCTCCATTACTCTTCTCCTGTTCTTTTGTTTTCGTGATGCGGACTGCTCTTTAGGTTTACCGCAAAACCTATAGTGTTTTCACTATATCACAAAAGAATGGATTGTGCTACTTTTTTTCTTTTTGATTTTTCCTATGTTCGCTTTACCGTTACGGCTCACTGTTTTTTCATCAGCGGCAAAATCACGCAGGAAGCAGCTTCTCCCCCCATATGAATGGTCTGGTGGCCAATTTTATTTTCCGTTTTTTCCGACCACAGCCCTTTCTGATTGCTGTGAACATGATACTGCGGGAAGTCGGAGGAGGAAACATCTACACGAATGCGGGAACCCTTTGGAATCGTGTATACAATATTCCACATAGTAATCTGTACCTCTGCCACGCTGCCCGCCTCATAGGCTCCGGCCTCCGTTTTTCCCTGCTCCAATGTTGCAATCGAGGAACGAATGTTGTACGCTTTTCCTTCCGGCGTTACCTCCATGATTTTAGCGGTAAATGCCGTATCCTCGCAATCACTTTCCACGAACAGACGGACGGAAGCTTTTCCGTTCAGCGTGAAAGTTTCTTCCAGCGGTTCTGATACAAAACTCAGGACATCCTCACGATAGTCCGGTTCCGGCTGGAGATGGCTGCCGATCTGCGGCATCGTATGCAGAAGGGCTTCTCCGCCGATACTCTCGACCGGAGTGGCCGGGTCAAACGTGTAGTTTCTCGTTTTTTCCCGTTCCGGCGCGTCTGCCCGCAATGCTTTTTCATCCAGATACAGCGTCATGTTTCCCGCAGTTCCTTCTTCTCCCAGTCGGTCGGATACGATGTCAATCCACCGGTCCGCTCCGATTTCATAGGCACGGATCCGCTGCGTCGGGATTTCTTTTTGTTTCAGCGTCAGCTCAAACCATTCCAGCATCTTTGGAATTTCTTCATTCTGCGGGTGCAGCACCTCTTTGCCCTCGAGGCAGATCTGGAAAAAGTGGTTCCAGGCGCCGATTTCGAGCCAGCTGTGCTGTTTTGTTTCCTCGTTCAGCCGCTCCCACGTTTTCATACTGCTGCCGTGGTGATGATCGTACCAGCCGCTTAAAAGATAAATCGGAACCTTCGTTTTTGATGGAATTTCCCGCAACTGTTTCCACCAGCCCGTCTGCCAGAGTTCCGCATCCGGGCTCGGGCTTGTGATGTATTCGCGGTAGGACGGAACACGCTGTCCCCACAGCGCCTCGTCCACTTCAATCTGCGGCAGATAACGGCAGCTTTCGCGATAGTCAGCATTCACTGGTTTTTCCGCATTTTCCATCGACCATGCGGTCAGGATATCGTGGCGGAAGCAGCCCTTCTCGTAGGCTGATACAAAACGATCCGTTCCATAGTCCTCCAGAAACATTGCGGCAACTTTCCCCTCCGCGGCATCAGCGAACGCCCAGCCGGTCATGCTTGTGTAGGAATGGCCCCAGTAGCCTAAGATTTCGCACCATGGCTGCTCCACAAGGTAATCCATGGTGTCAATGCCATCGTTCCGCTCATTAATGTTTGGCTCCCATTTTCCTTCCGACTGCTCTCTGCCGCGGCAATACTGGTAGACATACACATAACCCCTGCGCGCCAGTCCCTCGCCGTAGGCACGGTGAATACGGTCGTTGCCCGGATAGCAGGTACGAGTCAGGATGACGGGATATTTCTTGTTTTCTCCTGATCCGCCTTCCCTTGGAAAATAATAGATTGTATGCAGCTTCACACCATCGCGCATCTCGATCTGGCTGTCTTTTCTCTCAAATGCTGCATAGCTTTCGGAAACGCCGCTTTTCGCAAATTGTGCTTCTACGCGTTTTACCGCAGCCGCCATAAAATCTTCTGCCATTGCCCTAAACCTCCATTTCCAGCAGTGCCATACCGAGTGTCTTTCCATGTTTGTCCAGCGCCAGCGATCTTGTGACACCGCCGCCGAGTGTCTTGTCGAGGACAAAGTTCAGCGCATGGATTCCGTCCAGTTCGTAGCGGGTTACTTTTCCGTGACAGATTTCGCGGAAGTATTCTGCTACGCGTGCTTCTGTTACTTTTTCTTTCAGCATTTCATAATTGTTCTCATCATATGGGATCACCGAAATATTGGAGATCTCGCCTTTATCGCCCGTTCTTGCATGTGCAATTTCTTTTAATTTCATACTTCTTCCTTTCCTGTCCTTCGTTACTGTCTGTCGATTGCGGAAAATGGTTTTCCAGACACGTTCCGGCAATCTCTTCGTTTTATAACAATCCCAGCTCTTCTCCTGCTGACCGTAAGATCAGAGGCATCGATCAAACTTCAAAATACCGAATCTTCTGTGTTACGTCATCCCGCGGTACAAAAATTGAGCAGACCGAGACAACCTCGGACACCCGTTTCACAGCTCCGCCTCCCCCTGCCGGACCGTTGGTGTAGAGAGCTTCGACTTCATTTGCCAGCAGAACGGCATTTTTCCGGTCTTTCGTTCTGCCTGCGGCGCGGAGACGCACTTCACACGGAGTTCCACTTCCGATCTCCTTGGAAATTGCATCACGATACAGGGAATTGCATCCGATAAAATCAGTACGGTACTCTTCCAGCTCGATGCCTGTCAGTTCAATCCGCTTCTCCAGAATCTCCGCCGCCAGCTCCGCCCGTGCCATACAGTTGCTTCCGCCATAGGAAATTTCACCCTCACCGATGAAGCAGTCCTTGTAGCCGACACTCACTTTCAAAGTTTCCGGTCTTCCATGCGTTGTCGCATGCTCGGCGCGAACCTGGTTTTCCCCGATCTGCCGGAACGTCACCTTTGAAAAGTCCGCTGTTGCATCCGGGGTCAGGTAAGCCTTGGGGTTGTGGATTTCGTAGATCATCTGCTCTTTACAGGTATCCACACTCACCAGTCCGCCACTTCCCTCGACTTTTGTCACGGTAAATGCGCCTGTCTCGTCGATCTCAATGAGCGGGAATCCAAGTTTCCACAGATCCGGCACATCCTTGTAGCCCGGATCCGCAAAATAGCCGCCTGTCACCTGTCCGGCACACTCCAGCAGATGGCCTGCCAGAACCGCCTGTCCCATCTGATCCGGGTTGTCGTCAATGTTCCATCCGAACTCATATACCAGCGGTCCGATCGTCAGTGCAGGATCGGAAACGCGACCGGTAATGACAAGATTGGCGCCCTCTTTCAACGCTTTTGTGATGCCTTCTGCGCCCATATAGACATTTGCGGAAATCAGAACATCTTTTTTCTCTTTTAACAGCGTGCCATCCTCCAGCACCTTCTCATTTTCATATTTGTCCAGCTCTTCTGTAATATCATCGCCGGTCACACAGGCAATTTTCAATCCTCCGACACCCAGTTTTCTGGCAATTTCACACGTCCGTTCGGCAGCAGATACCGGGTTGGCAGCTCCCATATTGGTAATGACTTTTACTTTGTTTTTCGCCATCAGCGGGAGAATTTTTTCCATTCGGTAGTCGAGCAGCTGGTTGTATCCCTTCGACGGATCTTTCTCTTTGTCCTGCTGCCCGATCGCAACGGTGCGTTCCGCCAGACACTCGAAAATAATGTAGTCCAGATTTCCTTTTTCCATCAGCTCCACTGCCGGCTCAATGCGGTCTCCCGCATAGCCTGCGCCGCTTCCGATTCTGATTTTTTTCATGTTCTATGGCCTCGCTTTCTTTGATCTGAGATCATTGTAATGCGATATCCGGGCAGATACTACAAAAGGGATCGTAATTTCTAAAATTTTAGAAATCATGATCCCTCTTTTATGTGAGTTCTGTTACAGCAAAGACAGAAAATACCACAAAGCCCCAAAGCTGCAGAAATTCCGGCATTTCATTCTCCTTCTGTCTTATTCTTTGATTTTATTATATAACGTTGCCAGCGAAATTCCGAGTTCCTTTGCCGCTTTTTGCTTCCCTTCCATATCCCGTCCGTACAGCAACAACGTATTTTGGATCTCCTGCCGTTCAAAGCGGCGCACCCGCTCTTCCAGCGTCATGTGAGCCTCTGATTCCCGTTTTTCAAACTGTACGAGACTCGTCACAATTGAGATGCTTCCGCGGATCTGATGCTCTTCCCAGATCGGATAAACACTTGCAAAGTATTCCTGCGTTCCCTCTCTCCGCACCATTCCCTCGACCGGGATGCCGCTCCAAATGACTTCCGGAGCAATGGCAGATTTGCGGTAATCCGTGATTTTATGACCTTTCGCGGTTTCAAGCGGAACGCCGATGAAATCGCTGTAGACTTGATTAAAGAACACAATCCTGCTGTGCTGATCGCAGATCAGGATTCCCTGCTGTAGAGATTCCAGAACGGAATGTACCTGCATTTTTCGTTCCTCCCGTTTTCTCTTTCTGTACTCTCGGAGTCTTTCTGTCATGGGGATATTTAGCCCTTATACTCCTCCGTAAATGTCTTGTATAAATAGATCACATTCTCAATTTTATCTCCACGGTCGCAATTACATTTTGATACCACATGGCATCACCATACCTTCCGGCAATTTTTAACTTTATTGCCACAAAGTATGGACTCAGTTCAAAAAAACGCACGGCAGGAAATCCCGCCGTGCGTCCATAGATTCTGATTTACGCTTAAATTATTTAAGAGTAACTTTAGCGCCTTCAGCCTCAAGTTTAGTTTTGAGCTCTTCAGCTTCTGCTTTGGAAGCACCCTCTTTGAGGACTTTCGGAGCACCGTCAACTACTTCTTTAGCTTCTTTCAGGCCAAGTCCTGTAGCTTCACGTACAACTTTGATAACTTTAACTTTGTTCGGGCCAACCTCTGTCAGCTCTACGTCGAACTCGTCTTTCTCCTCAGCTGCTGCTGCATCGCCTGCTGCTGCTGCAACTACAACGCCTGCTGCTGCGGATACGCCGAACTCTTCCTCACATGCTTTTACAAGATCGTTTAACTCTAATACAGATAACTCTTTGATAGCGTCAATAAACTCTGCGGTTGTTAACTTTGCCATTTTATTTTCCTCCTTGGATATTTTCTGAATAATGTTCTCAGGCTGCGTATTTCACGCTGCCCGCTTGAGGCTTAGGCCTCTGCTGCGCCGCCTTTGGACTCTGCGATCTGGTTGAGGACGCGAGCCAGGTTTGCGATCGGGGACTGGATGCTTCCAAGCAGTTTGCCAAGAAGTTCTTCTCTTGACGGAACGTTTGCCAGTGCTTCCATTCCAGCTTTGTCGTAGTAGTTTCCTTCTACAACACCAGAAACCATCTCCAGCTTCGGAGCGGTTTTTGCAAATTTAGCGATGATTCTTGCCGGAGCTGTTGCATCGTCCTTGCTGATTGCGATAGCGTTTGTGCCATCCAGGTCTTTGGTAAGAGACTCGAAAGCAGTACCAGCGAATGCACGTTTCATCATTGTATTTTTGTATACTTTGTAATGAACGCCTGCTTCTCTTAACTCTTTACGCAGCTGAGTATCCTGAGCAACGGTTAATCCGCTGTAGTTTACCAGCAGCACGCACTGTGCGCCTTCTACCTGTGCGCTGATCTCTTCCAGGACCGGCTTCTTCAGATCGATTTTTGCATTGATTGCCATGATTGCACCTCCTTGTAGTATTTCGTACCTACGCTTTGGAAGTATAAAAAAAGCTCTTCGCGAAGATTGGCGAAGAGATCTCAAAATTCCATAACATGAACCTTGTGTAACTTCTCCTCGGCAGGCGTTTGAAACTTACGCCTTGCGGCACCTGCTGTCTTCGGCGTGATACAGGTGGTATGATAGCATATGTGAGGCGAGTTGTCAAGATCAAAATAAACTTTTTTCATATTTGTGCAACTTCATCAAAATATGCGTTCTATTTTTTCAAACCGTTTCTTCCTATACCATGTTATACTTACGTTGTTGTCGCCTCCCAGACTGGCAACAGGAAGGGGGTGAGCGCATGTCTATACTTATTTCTCTTATCGTTTCCGTTGTAGCAGGTGTAATCAGCTACTATATCTGCAAGTGGCTAGACGGAAAACATGGTGACAATTAGCCCAGGCGGATGCCCTTCCGTAAAATAGGGAAGAACCCCCAGCAGTTGCCGCTGCTGGGGGTTCGCTTTGTGAACACATGTCACTTATTTCTCTTATCAGCTACATATACTATATCATATGCAGAACCGAATTTCAAGATTCCTCTCCCACATTTTTATTTCACTTTCACCAGTCGCACAGCCATATACGGTCTTGACGGCATGTCGATCGTAAATTCTCCGCTGTGGCGGCCTGCCGGGGTGATGGTCATGTTCCAGGTGTCGATGACTTCCACATCAAACTCCTGGCCTTCCGGCATGTGGAACGGGCGACGGCATGGGCGGTTGGCTCCGAAATAGTACATGATACAGTCTTTTCTCGGATGGCTTGCGCCGTTCGTGCAGCAAGTCTCATCAAAGAATGCCGGAAGCGGCTCCATATAGCCTCCGTTTTCTTCCATAATGTCCAGCAGGAACTGAATACGCGCCGGGCTGCCGCCCCTCAGCTCTCCGCCGTGTGACCACCAGATCACACCGTTTTCATTTTCATACGTCTCTCCATGCTGGCCATATCCACCTCTGGTGTATGCCTCCCAGAACCGGCGTGTCATCTCCTCGCCGCTGATATTGCCCCAGCCGAACGGAAGATTTCCTTCATATGCAATCTCATCGAGTACGCACGGTTTTCCATACTGCGGGCGCCAGATTTCCACATTTTCTGCGGTACGGTACAGATCGATTCTCTGCAGACTGCAGTGCGTGATCCATCCCCTGGAATGATCGTACATGGTCATACAGTTGTGAATGGAGCGCAGATGGCGGTACGGATCCTGACGGCAGACGGTTTCTGCATTGGACTCCCACTCGGATACCGGTTTCCAGCGGAACAGGTCAAATTCATTTGCCATAGCCCACCAGACATTGTGGTATGCGCTGAAACGGTTGACAACGTATCTTAAATAAAAGTTCTGCTGCTCCAGATTCATGCGGGAATAGCCCCAGCGGTCGTACGGATGGAACAAAATCAGATCTGCCTGGATTCCCATGGTGCCAAGGCGTGCGATCGTGTTTTCAATATGCTCAAAATAAGAAGGATTCGGGCGGGTGTAATCCCATACTTCATCCGGGTTTTCAATCATGGCATCAATGCCGCCGAACATATTGCGCGGCGCTTTTTCCAGCTTCTCTGTCTCAAAGTCAGACGGAGACCACGGAGAATTTTCACGAATTTCAAACGGATACTGTGCCGGCTCTTTTAAATTGTAGACATAGTGCTTCGGAAAAACGCAGAAACGGATCTTGTTAAACGGAGAGGACGCAAGACTCTCATACGTTTTCTCCTGTGTCTCCTTACTCTGCAGCTCCCACACATAACAGGTCGTACCGCACGGGTAGTATTCCTTTCCGTCATCGTAAGCAAAATGATAGGTGTTTGCTACCCGGACCGGACCGTGGCAGTTTTCATCGGCTGCGCTGACCTCCACCGTCACCTTTGCCTCATCGCCCCAGCTTGTTACTGCGGTAATCTCATACGTTCCTTCGCAGGATGGCATAAAGCGAAGCTTGTATACGCCGTTTCCGTCATAAAAGCCCTCGGCATGCTTTTCCTCTGCCTGACCTGCCATCGTTCCTTTCACCCACTGCTCCGCAAACGGATTTCCCTCGGACGGTCCCCGGAAAACCAGTTCTGCAATTCCATATCGTTTTACATATTCGGTATAAGACTGTAACATACGTTCCACCTTTCTAAAATAAGTATCGTTTCGTATTTCGATAATTTAATTTTACTAAATCTATCTTAAATAGTCAATCTATTTAAATTTAATTTTTAAACAATAATTCAGTTGTTTTTTTATTACTTTTGCCGGTATCCGTTTCTTTTTTCCCTGTATTTATTGACGTTTTTTCACTTTTATTGTAAACTTCCCAATAGAGTCTGCCGGAGCTTTTGCTGAACAGTTCCGGCCTTTTCTTTTTATCCGGCTCAAAATTCAGCATGACCCTAATATGTACCGGAGAGGAGATGTTTCTTTGAAAAAACGGTTTTCCAAAATTTCCATACACTCACTTGGTTTTCGCATTTTTGTTCTGCTTGCAGTCATGATCGTCCTTTTTTGTGCTCTTGTCGTGTACAATAACACAGCCGCTTTTGGTCTGATGCTGGATCGAATCCATGAGAACTCGGAAAATACACTGGTTCTGTACCAGAAAAGCCTGGATGAAAATCTTTCCCGCACGGAAACCTATCTCTATGTTTTCGCCTTAAATGATGCCGATCTTCTTTCGCTTCGCGCAGCGGAACCACAGACAACCGGCTGGTATGTCACGTTGAATCGGATCAAAAAAAGCTTTGAAAGCGCAACACCGAACTACACGGTCGATGGCTTTTTCTGCTATCAGGAAGCCACCGATGCCCTGGTTCTCTACGATCAGACCAGCAACCCTACACCGCTCCTCTGGAACTATATCCGTAAAATCGCCAATACAGAGGATCCATCCTCTGTTTGGAACCTCAATGAAATCAACGGGAAATACTATCTTGTCCGTATCCTGAACCTGAACGGATATCTGCTCGGCGCGTACATTTCCACGGATACACTCCTTGGCACTCTGGTCGATACAAAAACGCAGGACAGTCTTCTGTATTTTTCCGATGGTCCCCTTCTTCTGCGCACCCCGTCAAACGATGTCTGCCTGGAGGCTCCCCGCTTGAAATGGCGACGATATCCTTCCTACGACATTGATGGAACCTCCTGGATGGCTGTTTCACATGAACTGAACGAAACACCGCTGTCGCTGACCCTGCTTTTAAAGGCTTCGGAATACACCAAATATCAGAGCAGCTTTTATCTTCTCGCCCTGATCGTTTCGCTCGGTCTGTTCGTAATCTGGCTGCTCCTGTCTGCTTCCCTGCACCGCTGGGTTCTTCACCCGGTTCACATGCTGACGCATGCGCTGGAACAGCTCCGCGGCGGTGATCTCAAGGTGCGGATTCCGGATGACGCCATGCTCGACGAATTCCGGAAAATGACGACCACTTTCAACGATATGGTCGAAGAGATCGATGATCTGAAAATCGCGAATTATGAAAAACAGCTCGCCCGTCAGAAGCTGGAAGCGCTTTACCTGAAGCAGCAGATCACGCCGCATTTTATGATCAACTGCCTGAACACCATTTATCAGCTGACTGAAAATAACCACGCGGACCTGGCACGGCAGATGCTTCAGAACCTGAGTGTACATCTGCGCTATACGCTTTCCTCCGGCCAGACCGTCTCGCTTTTAGAAGAGCTAAACCTTGTAAAAAACTACGTGGAGCTTTCCTCCATCCGCTATCCCGGCGCGCTGCGCCTGCTCCCTTCCTGCGAAGAATCGCTGCACAATGCAACGGTTGTGCCGCTTATGCTCCTGAACTTTGTGGAAAACACGATCAAATATGAGGTCGTTATGGGGAAAGTGCTGGACATGCATATCGATATCACCGCGCAGGAAGAAAATCAGTGCACCCGTCTTCATATCTGTATCTGGGATACCGGACGCGGTTTTTCCGAGGATATACTTGCCGTGATGCAAAAGCTTGATACCTATGTAAACTCCGAGCAGGAACACATCGGCATCACAAATGTGGTGCTCCGCCTCCGCCAGATTTTTCCCGACGCGGCTTTTGCTTTTGGCAACCGCCCCGGCGCAGGCGCTCAGATTACCATTGATTTTCCTTACGTTCCCTTTTTCCGCATCGACGGATAACCGGAACAGCTAAAAATATGTTTTGGGAGGTTATTATGAACCTGTTAATTGTAGACGATGAATATTATACCGTCGAAAGCATCTCCAACAAAATCCGCACACTACGCCCGGACTTTTTTGAGATTTTCTGTGCCTACAATCTGACGCAGGCATTGGAAGCCTTTTCCGCGCATCCGATTGATCTGATGATCTGTGATATCGAGATGCCCGGCGGTTCCGGCCTCGAACTGCTGGACCAGATCCGCCAGGCACACTACGAAACCGTCTGCATTTTTCTGACCGCCTATGCAAAATTTGAATATATTTCCCGCGCTATGAAGCTTTCTAGCAGTGACTATCTGTTGAAGCCGCTGGACGACCATGCTCTTCTGGAAGCTCTTGACAAAGCCTGTGCGCAATGTGAAAAGCAGCAGAAGGACCGCGTCAACACCCTTCATGCCAATTACTGGAAGGAAAGTGAGCTCCCGCTTGCGGAACAGTTTTTCCTCGACCTGTTAAATGGCAGTATTTCCTCTGCTCCTTCCGAAGTGATGGATGAAATCCGCTATCGCCGTCTGAATGTCGAACTGATTCATCAGCCCCTCTGTCCGCTTCTGATCCAGACCGGACAGACGAACTCCTTTTCTCCGACCGACAACCGTACCCTGTATGAATTTGCCTTAAAAAATATTGCCCGGGAATATTTTTTTGAACCCGGCGAGCTGCCGCTGACGATCCGTGTGCTTGATGGTTTTTATCTTCTGCTTCTCCCGGCCTCCACACACTCTCAGGACGCCGTGATTGGCCGATGCCGTCAGGCCCTGACCGACTTTGTGACACACTTTCCGTTCTCGATCAACTTTTTCGTTGATCAGAAGGTCTGTCTCCCGGAAGACCTGCGAAAAGCTTTTCTTTCCATGAAAGCCTTCGCCGGAAAGAACGTCACCTACGAAAATCACGTTTTCGATCTTGCCGCTGAAACCGAAGCTCCTGTTCAGACGCCTTTTCAGCCGATTCCATCTGACCGCTGGTCCGATCTTCTCACATCCGGAAGAACGGAACAGCTTCAGATTGAGGTTTTCGCTTTCTTAAATCAGACGAAAAGCTCCGGCACTGCTACACGGGAATTTCTGACCGGCTTTTACTATCAGTTCCTGCAGCTGCTGTTTCGCCAGATGGATCATCCGGGCAGCGAAGACGAAGCCTTCCGCCGCCAGATTACCGTTGCTTCCCCGGAGCAGACCTTCTCCTCGTTTGGTGCTTTACGAGAATGGATTTCCAACAGTCTTCTGCTGTTCACACAAAGCCGTCAGGCAGCCGCTTCCCAGGACACGGCTGTTGCCACCGTGAAGGCATATATCGAATCGCACCTCTCCGACGAGCTGGATCGCGATACGCTTGCGGCCATGGTATACCTGAACGCCGATTATCTGTCCCATCTCTTCAAAAAAGACACGGGAAGTTCTCTCATCAACTACATCATCGACCGCCGGATTGCTCGCTCCAAGGAGCTTCTCGCAAAGGGCGAAATGAGCATCCGCGACATTGCCATCACCTGCGGCTTCCAGAATATTTCGTACTTCTCCCGCCAGTTTAAAAAATCGACGGGCATGACACCACGGCAGTTTAGAAATTAAAAAAATCCGGCCTTCCTTTTGCATATCGGAAAGCCGGATTTTTTGGATTCACTTACTTTTTTATCAGCCCTTCACGCCGCCAAGGGTAATACCTTTTACAAAGTTTTTCTGGATGAACGGATAAATGATCATGATCGGCAGAATACCAAGTGCTGCCATCGCCATACGAACCGTTCCGGATGGGATCTGGGAGAGGCCTTCGCCTGCCTGCGCCATGTTGTTGGCGTTCTGCGTCAGCGCCTGAATATTCTGCATCAGACGGTTCAGCAGGTTCTGGATACTGTAGAGATCCGTTCTCTTTGTCAGATAGATATAACCATTGTTCCAGTCGTTCCAGTAAGCGATACCGGAGAACATGGCAACGGTGGTAATAATCGGCTTGGACAGCGGAATTGCGATCTTCCACATGGTCTGGAACTCGTTTGCACCGTCAATATAGGCAGCCTCGAGAATTTCATCCGGCACACCGGTGACAAAGTAGCTCTTCATCAGAAGAACGTTGAATGCACTCATCATCAGAGACGGAACCAGCAGTCCGAAGAATGTATCTTTCACATGAAATACGGTTGTGTAGTTGATATAGGTCGGTACAAGGCCTCCGTTGAACAGCATGGTAAAGAACACCAGAAAGGTCAGTACATTGCGTCCCGGCAGACCTTTTTTCGAAAGACCGTAGGCCAGACAGGTTGTCAGGGCAAGGCTGCATACAACGCCGGTTGCGGTCAGGATAAAGGACATTCCATAGGCTTTGATTACCATGGAACTGCTGGATGTGAATACCCACTCATAAGCATAGGTACTCCACTTTTTCGGCAGAAAAGAGTATCCATTCTGTAACAGAGTTGCATTGTCAGTCAATGAGGAAATGAACATCAACAGAATCGGAATGATCGCGAGCAGTGTCAGGATTGTCATGATCAGATGGCCGAAAAAGCTATAAATTTTATCTTCTCTTGTTTTCATACCGTTCCTCCTAGATCAGCGCGCTGTCGCGGTCAATTTTACGTACCAGCAGGTTGGCGCCAAGCACCAGAATAAATCCTACGATCGACTGGTAAACACCGGCTGCGGCAGACATCGAAACATTGCCCATCTGAAGCAGTCCGCGATATACGTAGGTATCAATTGTGTTTGTTGTGGAATACAGAGCTCCCTGGTTCATCGGCACCTGGTAAAAGAGACCGAAGTCAGAGTAGAAAATTCTTCCGATTGCCATCATGGTCAGCATGATAATGGTCGGACGCAGAAGCGGCAGGGTAATATATTTGATCTGCTGCCATCTCGTTGCACCATCGATCTTGGCTGACTCATAGAAGGATTTATCAAATCCCATCAGTGTTGCCAGATACACAATACAGTTGTAGCCAACCGACTTCCATGCACTGACAAAAACCAGGATAAACGGCCAGTATTTCGGTTCCGAATACCAGGAAACCGGATCTTTTCCCAGCGCCTTTAAAATCGTGTTGTTAATGAATCCGTTTTCTACACTGAAGAATGCAAAAACAAGATATCCGATGATAACGGTGGAGAGGAGGTTCGGAAGAAGGATTGCACTCTGGTAAACTTTCTTCCGTTTTCCTTCCAGTTCACTCAAGACAATAGCTACTGCGATTGCCAGTGTTGTGTTGATTACGATAAATGCCACATTGTAGAGAATGGTATTTCGTGTAATAACAAAGGCATCGCTTGTCGTAAACAGATATTCAAAGTTTTTCAGTCCTACCCATGGACTTCCGTAGATGCCTTTTCCGGCATTGTACTGTTTGAATGCAATCACAAGACCCGGCAGAGGCATGTAATTGTTGATAAACAGATAAATGAGACCCGGCAGCATCAGAATATAGATCGGCAGAAAACGTACAAATGTTTTTCGTCTTTTCTGGCTCTTCTGACTTTTCACTCTTGCCATGTTTTTCCTTCTCCTTTTTTTTCTTATCCGCAGCCGGTCCCAAAGCGTTCCGGTTTTGACAGATTTTTCTCTTCTTACAACCTGCGCCGTCCTGTTTTTGGGACGGCGCAGTCATTTTTTGATCTAAATTCTTAAACTTTATTTGTTTGCTTCCTGCCACGCTGCAAGCTGTGCCTTTTTCTCGTCGATAATCTTCTGAAGGCCTGCAGTCATCATCTTATCGTTCATCTCAGCAATTCCGGTCTCCGGGTCTACAAAGCCGTACTCTACGCTGGTCTGATACTCGTTGTATACGTTCTGTACTGCTGTGAGCTCGTTTGCCACATTTGTGCTGTCAAAGGAGAAACCGCTTGCTTTGGAAACCTTTGCATTGGTGTTAAACTCTTTCATCTCTGTCCACAGATCCGGATCATTTCCTTCCCATACATGGGTCAGGAACTGGTTCGGCATCATCCATCCCATGGAATGATTCCATCCGGAGTTGGATGCATCTACACCGTCTGCATAAGTAGCAAGTCCGTCATCGCCAATTTTATAATGTGTTCCCTCGATGCCCCATGCCAGAAGGTTTGCGATATCGGCATTTGTGTAGCACTCATTCAGGAATTTCATGGCTGCTTCTTTATGCTGTGCAGAGATCGGAATGGTCCAAGGCATACTAGCCACAGATGTGGAACTGATATAGTCATCCAGTGTCTGGAAGATGGTCATATCGCGACCGGTCAGTGTAGTCTCCTGCGCTTTGATGCCAGGCTTTCCGCCTGTGGTATAGCTCATCAGAGTTCCGGCTTTTACAAGCTCTCCGACTGCTGTTGTATCGGTCGATGCATCGGCACTGATATAGCCTTTCTGATTGTAGTCATACAGTCTTGCACAATAATCCTTGTAGAAATCGCTCTCAAAGAGATTTACAACATCAAGGTTCTGGCCATAGTCAAGCAGAACACCGAACACATTTCCTCCAAGGGAGTCTACGTTAGAGAACTGCGACATAGAACCTGTTGTCGGACGATAAACCTCTTTGTCCGGATACTTCTCATGCAGCTGTGCATAAATGTCATTTAATTCATCCAGACTGATTTTTACGATCTCATCGTCTGTGTTTGCTTCGTAGCCAATACCATCGAGATACTCGGTTGCGATCGCTGCGCATCCACGTCCCTGTGCAATGTCTCGGTTACTTGGAAGTCCATATAAAACTCCGTTTACACGGCAGGCATCTACATTTTCCTGTCCAACCGCATCAATAATTCCCTGTCCGTAAGTCTGAATCAGATCATTTTCTTCCAGGTCGGAGAGGTATCCCTGCTGAATTCCGGTTGCATATGGGAAACCTACACATGCAAGTACATCAATTTCCTCATTTGCGGAAAGAGCCAGCGTCGTATTCTGATTAAAGGACCCAAAATCGGTAATAGAAAGCTCAATTTCAACGCCAATCTTATCTCTTGTGATATCATTGATGGCTTCCTGTACTTTCTCCGTATCTGCCGGAGCACCCGTCCAGGTCGGGAAGCTTACGATGATTTTTTCCACTTCTCCGCTTCCGTTCTCTGCTGTACTGGATGCGGTACTCTTATCCTTAGAATCTGTCTTTCCGGAATCTGAACTTCCGCCGCTGCTTCCGCATGCAGCCATGGAGCATGCCATAATGGATGCCATGAAAATCGCTGCTACTTTCTTTTTCATTCTTTCGTCCTCGCTTTTTATCTTTTTGTCTTGCTGCTTTATTTCGTTTCTGAGTTTCGGCCGTGACTCATTTGATGATCTTATTATATCTGCTTTCTTACCTCCAAAAAAGAACAATCCTGCGATGAATTTGCACTTTTCTGCGGTTTCTTTCCGCATTTTGTATAGTTTATGATCACTTTTCAGTTTTTTCTATGCATTCTGCTATCAGCATCCAGTCTCCCGCCGCCGGTTTCTTTGGCATAATGCACGACTTTCCACGCACTTCCACCTGGATTTCTGCTTTTTCTGTCTGTCCCGTTCTCGGATCAAACCAGGAAATTGCATAGATTCCGTCGCAAAGGCCTGCGAGCGGTGTACTCGTGCCATCCATCTCTCCGTAATAAATCAGTGCTCTTGTTTTATCCCGGCTGATCGTGGCAGTCGCAAGCTTATTGACAAACGGGCTGATACTCTCCTCTGCTTCTGCCGGATCGTAAGGCACCATCTCCTCAAAATGATGTTCCTCATAGAAACGTTTCAGATATCCCATCTGTGCGCCTCCGGGGCCGTCAATGGCTTTCGCCCAGGTGATGCCAAATTTGTTGAATGCATTAAAATCCGGGTTGATGTCACTTACCTCCCAGATATTATCCCAGATTCCCTGCGCACCGTACGTATAGCCGCAGCCGCCGGTCTGGACTGCCATATATGCCACGCGGCGCAGCATTGCATCGGTGCAGAGCCGGGTTCCGTTTTCTTCCAGTGTGGAACAGTATTCATACAGAGACTCTCCTTCAATGAACGGTTTTGTTCCGTGTTCCTTCCAATAGGTACGGTACCAGGACGGATTGATCGGAAAATCGCCGTGTCCGGCCTGATTCAGCACAAAATCAAACCACGATTCGTCATAATAGTAATCTGCAAACGGACGCTCATTCGTATAATGTGCGGTCTGCAGTGTTCCATATCCGTCCATTTTTTCCACATACTTTGCGACCTCGCGCCAGCCTTTGATGGCTGTTTCCCGCGGCTTTCCCGGGAAGTAGCCTGCCACTTCGCCTGCCAGCGTCCACACAACCGGAAGGGCACCATAGCGGGCAATGATATAGCGCGCCAGATGTTTCTGGTGCTCCACACCCTGCTCGATCGAGCCGGACCAGGCAAAACCGAGCGCGTTGATAAAGCCGAGGTCAGCGAGATACTGCATGCGGCGGTCGAGTTCGTTCTGGTAAAATGCCACATCCGGCACATCATCTGCGGCATCCGTTTTCCAGTAACGGCTCTTGTGCTCCTTCCAGCTGTCGCTTCGAAGGTTTGTCTGATAAACGTTATAACCCTGTTCCTTCCTGCGGTCCGCCATGCCGCGGAACATGCTCGTCATCTGTGGATGGTTCGACTCGTCCCACCGCTCACCAAAGGCAAATTCCCAGTGCGTATCGCCGAGCCAGAAAAACGGTGTTCCGTCTGCATACGTCAGATATCTTCCTGATGGATGCACTTTCAGAAATCCGTGCTGATAGATAGCAAGATTTCCTTCGTATGGAATACATTCGATCGTTCCCTGCACTCCGGAAAGTCCCGTCTCCTCCGGTGCTTCCAACCTATAACTCCACATTCCGGTTTCGGTCGGCGCAAAGGCAATCCGATAGGTATTTCCGCCGTCCCAGTATGCTTCTCTTCTGATCCTTCTTCCCGACGTTCCCGTAAAAACACTCCAGATGGAAACATCGAGGAATGGATTGTCGTATGTTTTCTTGCTCTCAAATGATAAAATAATTTGTCGCCACTGTTCTGCTTTCATCCCCATTTTATTTTCTCCTTTATCTGCGCAGAGCGCGCCCGGTTTTTTTCGGGCACGCTCCTCGAATCTGATTTTACCGTAACTGTTTATTGTTTATTGTTTTTTATTCCAGTCCGCGTTTCTTTGCAAGCTGCACGGCAATCTCAACCAGCTCCGCCGCATCCTCGCGGCAGACAAAGCCTTTCGTTACCTGCTCTTTCGTGTTTTTCTCCGCCATTTCCCGGTAATGTGCCAATGTTCCGTACAGCTCTTTTACCATTTCTTTCGAAAACGCCTGCTGATAACCGAACAATCCTTCCTTTTCCGATTCCGGATCCAGGAAATTCTGGCCTTTTTCAATGTCGCTGGTATTGCTGTATCTTCCGGTTGGGTAGTCAAGGAGGCAGGTACGCAGTCCACCGATCGTATTTCCGAACGCATCCTTTTTGTTTTCTCCGTCGCTGTCAACCGCAATCCGGTCACAGTGCGCCGGAGCTGCGCCTGTCCGTACCCAGGTAAAGAGATTCCGAAATGCTGCCGCAAAAAGAATCTGGGACGGATAGTCGTTTCCTTCCTCATTTTTTCCCATATAGAATGGCAGATGGTTGATCCGCACCAGATCCGGATCGTTCTGATAGTAATTCACGTAGCTATAGGAAGTGTCATGGCTTGCACCCGTCACATCATACTGGCGGAACAGGAACTCCGGATCATCGCTGTCCTGCTGGGCAATGCGCCATGCTTCCATTCTTCCGTTTTCACTCTCCGTCTGCACAGCGATAAACGGCTCGCGCGCCTTTTCCACACGTGTCAGACGGTAATGGTAGGGATCCCTGCATTCATACTGGTTGACCGGAATACCAAGGGAATGGACTCCTCCACCGGAAAGGTAGCCATCAAATACGCACGCACCGCGTGCCACCTCCGGACGATACGCAAAGCTGTTCAGATAGCGGAACAGATACGAACCCGACTGTGACCAGCCCGTCAAATAGACGTATTCTCTCTTATATTCCCGAATCGGATTCTGCTCCTCATCGCCGCGCAGCAGCCACGCCAGGTCTGTCAGCATATCCCAGAAAAGACCCGTTTCGTAATCATGATTCAGATCGCCGAGTCCGCCTGTGGCCTGCAGTCGCTCCGAGAACGGTACCTCCGGTGTCGGGTTGGCCCAGGAAAGACAGCCGTAACGCTTTTCATCAAACTCCACCATTTTTGCGATCGTATTCGGTTTGCTTGTGATTCCCACATAGATATCTCCGTCCCGCACAAATTTCTTCCAGCCGAGAATCCACATGCGGTCAATCTCCATAAAACTCGTTGGGTTGATGATCTCCACTACAACGTTTCCGCTGCATTTTGCAGTGTCCTGCGGTGCGCGGACAATGATGCGGTTTGTATACGGCGCATCCGCAGTGCGCACACGGACGCCGCCGCGCTCGTCTGCAGTCTCATAGACGTTGGCCGTTCCACACATATAATATTCCTTCTCCACATAGTCGCGCTCCGACAGCTTCAGGTAACGCTCCGCACTGGCAAACGGATAGCTTTCTTTCGTTACCGGAATCTCCTCTAGTCTTGTAATCATCTCGTAAAACCTCCCTTTTTCCTTGTATGATTTTATTATTCCATACGGCTCCAATACGAAAAACAACGATTCTGCTGTTTTTTGACACTTTTCTGCTGTTTCTGTTTCGATCAGACTTTTTCCGTTCCGAAAACAAAAACACAGAAAAAGCATCTCTGTGCAACTTTATCTCTGATTTGTACTTTTTCTTTCGGAATGTCTGTAGTAAACTGGTATTGTCGGGCAGAAAAAAATTCTACTATTCCCAATACCGTCTTTTCTGCCCATGCAAACAATTGTACTCTCAAGCTTTTTCTGTACCT
The DNA here is from genome assembly GCF_003481245.1 of Blautia sp. TF10-30. NCBI lineage: Bacteria > Bacillati > Bacillota > Clostridia > Lachnospirales > Lachnospiraceae > Blautia > Blautia sp. TF10-30. The sequence continues at coordinate 69,700 of NZ_QUKM01000007.1, read as the reverse complement.
GATTTTGTGAGATGATTTTTGTCAGTCGCAAAAGCAAATGCAGAAAGACTCTGAGCGTACATTCCGTACAAAAGGAGGGTTTTTACAAATGAACGGAACTTATTATACCATTACCGAAGTTTTTGATTTCGGTCCGCATATTTCGAAAGTAATTCTGGATTATGGCAAAAGCATGAAGGGTGCGGCCCCATCTCCGGAGCAGTTTACGGTACATGTTACCCGTACATCCACCGAGGGCGAGGATTTTGTATGGCCGAATTTTATGGGCGACAAACCGGATGACTCGATGAACGGAACTCGCCGCGTTTCGAACGTTTACGTTTCTGACAAAACCGGTGTACCGTGCGAGGACGGCACCTGCCTGACGCTGGAGCTGCCGTGTTTTATCATGGAAGGAATCGGCTCGATCATCAAATTCAACGGTAATTTTAATGTATTTGTCAATGTCGCTTACGATGTGACACAAGTCTCTGAAATTGCAACTGACGATGGTGCCATTTCTCCGCAGACGTTCGACGTAGACGGCGGAAACCGCATCATCTACGGTGAATGGCTCAAAGAAGACCGCTACGAGGATCCGCAGATTCCGCTCTCTTACGTTTACTACGAGCCGGAAATGGATGCGGATGAGAAAATCCCGCTGATCATCTGGCTGCACGGCGCTGGTGAAGGCGGACAGGAGCCGCCGATTGCAGCAATCGGAAATAAAGTTGTAAACCTGATTTCCCCAAAGATTCAGAAAATTTTCGGCGGCAAGACCTACCTGCTCGCTCCACAGGCTCCAACCATGTGGATGGATGACGGAACCGGCGAATATACCAAAGACGGTTCTTCCAAATATACCGAAGTTCTCGATGCCCTGATCGGTGCTTTCGTGGATGCCCATCCGCAGATTGACCGCTCCCGCATCTACATCGGCGGCTGCTCCAACGGTGGCTTTATGACCATGAAACAGATCATTTTCAACCCGTCCCGCTACGCTGCCGCATATCCGGTCTGCGAGGCTCTGGCGGATGCATTTATCTCCGATGAAGATATTCTGAAGCTCAAAGATCTGCCGATCTGGTTTACACACGCAAAAACCGACCCGGTTGTCGTTCCGGATGACTTTGTCGTTCCGACCTATGAACGTCTGGCAAAGGTCAACCCGAATGCACACTTTACCTACTGGGACAAGGTACTCGATCACACCGGAACACAGAAAAATGCAGACGGCACCCCATTCGAATACATCGGCCACTGGTCCTGGATCCCGATGCTGAACGATGAGTGTGTCCTCGATTATGACGGCAAACCGGTTATGACGGACGGAAAAGAGACTCCGATTCTGGAGTGGATGGCTGCACAGAAAAAAGCATAACACAGCACTTGCCGGATTCTCCGCCTACGGCGGATTGTTGCAGTGAAAAAACAGATGGTATGAAATCGGACTTCAAAGCTAATTTCATACCATCTGTTTTTGTCTGTTCTTGTCTTTTTTTCTCTGTTCCGTTTGATATCATCAACCGTGCAAGTCGGCTGATCTTTTTGAAAAGCTCTTGCCCCTACTGTTCTTTTCTTTTCAGCTCTTCATAAAATTTCTGCAACACATAAAATGCCGGTTTGCGGTACTTTTTGTCCTCAGAGAGCAGCCCCTTCCGGTTATAATATTTCTGGATCAGGCTTGTTCTGCGCGGGCAGCGGAAGTCGTAGAGAATCCAGGGGGTCATGCCCTTGATGTAGTCAATGTTCCGCAGCGTTGCAATCTGTTTTTCGTACACATCCGCCTGGCACTCCTCGGTTCCTTTGTCCGAGATGGTTCCATGGTGATGCGGCAGCGCGTCTGCGCCGAACTCCGTTACGATAACCGGCTTGTCCGGCTGGCTGTTTTCCATCAGTGCCGGCAGCATCGCAAAATCCGGGGTGTACCAGCCGCAGTACTCGTTGATGCCGATGATGTCAAGGTATTCCATCAGACGGTCCTCAATCTTATTTTTCGCAGCATTAACCAGGCAGGCCGCAGACACCATTCGCGTCTCATCCTCCCGATGCGCGCATTCTGCCAGTGCGCTCATGAATTTCAGCCGTTCATCCGTATCGGCATTCTCATTTCCGACAGACCAGATGATCACGCTCGCGCGGTTCCAGTCACGGTTGATGAGTTCGCGGAGCTGATTTTTGGCATCCTCATATGTTTTTTCACGTTCAAAACGAATTGCCCAGTAAACCGGAATTTCCTCCCACAAAAGAAGCCCAAGCTCGTCGGCGAGTTTTGCCATTTCTTCGTTATGCGGGTAATGTGCAAGGCGCATGAAGTTGCATCCCAGTTCTTTCGCAATGCGGATATTTTCGATCCGTTCCTCTCTTGTCAGGCCTTTTCCGTTTTCCACGCTGTCTTCGTGGCAACTGATACCACGCAGGAAAACGGGCTCTCCGTTCAGCAGAATGTCTCTGCCGTTCACGCGAATTTCACGAAAGCCGACCCGGTCGCTGACGGTATCGGTTCCACAGGTTACTTTTACATCATACAGCTTCGGTTTTTCCGGTGTCCAAAGCTCCGGTTTTGCATCAAAAACAACTTCTCCAGCTCCGTTTTCCAGCTGGATTTTCCGGCTCACGCCAAGCTCCTCGATGACAAGCTCTGCCTTGGCTGTGATTTTTTCCGACAGTGTCACTTTCGCCATAACATGTCCAAATGTTCCGTCCGGCACAAGCGCAATTTTAAAAGTTTTGATATGGCATTTCGGAACACGGATCAGTGCGATATCGCGGTATACGCCGCAGTAGTTGAACCAGTCGGTATTCTCGGTCGGCACCTGCTCCGGCCGTCTCGTTCCGTCAACAGCAAGCACGATGCGGTTCTCCGCTTTCAGGTATTCTGTGATATTCCAGAACGCCGGTGTCGATCCGCCGCGATGCATACCGACGTATTTTCCGTTTAAGAAAACGCGGCACAGATAATTGGCTGCGCCCACCTTCAGAAAAACTGTTTCCTCTCTTTCTGCGATATAGGAAATTTTTCTCGTAAAGATCATGCTTCCCTCATACAGGAGATACATCGGATCGATGGTATTCCAGCTGCACGGAAGCTGCATCACCGGCCACTCGTCAAAGGAATAGTCGATTGGCACAGTGAAGCCTTTTTCGTCGCGGTATCTCTCTTTGTACCATTTCTGGCGCAGACAGGTATCGTACTGATCGACTGCATAATGCCAGCCGCCGTTCAGCAGCTCCTCTCTTCTTCCCCCTTCAAATATCATCGTGTCCACTGTGGCAAATCCCGTTTCGTACTGTTCGGTATAATCCTCGAGATGGATATCCGACATATACTTTTTCTCTTTTTTTGCTTCCATAAACTTTTCCCTCACTTCTCCAAACGATCCGAAACACGCTCTGCGAGTTTCTCAGGGTATCGCGGCAGTCGCCGGGTCTCGTGCAGACACGGACTTTGGCGCGGCACCACCCATTCCTTGTTTTTATTATAACGCTTTCACAGGAAAAATCTATGGTCAAAACTGTTGAGGATATTGCAAAAATTGCGGTACCGCTTATTTTTCTTCGTTTTCGTTCTTTCCTTCCGCCGCCATCTGCCGCTTCCTCCGTGTCACAAGGCCACCGATCCGTCCCGTTTCTTTTGCCGTGAGTGATCGCCAGCCGTCATTCAGCACGCGTTCTAAAAGCCCCAGCTCACCTGCGATTTCGTATTTCATTTTCTCCTTCTCCGTCATATGTTCCAGATCAATTTTCTTCTGCCTTGCCATTTTTTCTACACTCCTTTTCTCTGCATTTTTGCTTTATCCAGAGTGTAGACACTTTTTTCCGGCCTTATACCTCCTGTTGTCAAACGGATATTCGCAATCCGCTTCGCTGCTTGCTCATAGCCGAAGAGCTGCTTCGCAGCTTATCTTTTCATCCCTGCTTTCGAAATCCCCCCCCGAAGGCAGGAATCTTTTATCTGCCGCCACACAAAAACCTCGCTTTTTGAAATACGGTCCGGTTTCCCATTCCGTTTTTTCAAAAAGCGAGGTCCTTTTCTTTATTTCTATTCTATGTTCCTATCTCCTCACTCCGGCGTCTCTCCGAGCCCGCTTTTAATTGCGGCAACAGCCGCCCGAAGTGCCTCCTCTTCATCCTCCCCGCTGCTGCAGATCTCAATGGTTTCTCCCTGCCTGATTCCTGCGGCAACGATACTCAAAATACTCTTTAAATTAACCGTTCCCTGCATCCCGTTGTTTTCATAGGTAAACGACATGGAAGATTTGTACCGGCTTACACTGTTTGACAAATTTACCGCGTTTAAAAGATGCAGACCTGACGGATTGACAATCGTTACTTTTTCACTTACCATCTTACGTTCCACCTGTCTTTCCTTTGTAATCCGCTCATTTTTCTTTGAAAAATGGCTACTTACTCATTTTTTGCCGTGTCCCGAGTTCAAAAATTCTCCTGCATCGGTTTTTTGACCTTTTGACACTGATATTTTCATGATAGCACAGTTTTGTTAATACAGTTTGAACATTCTGTTAGATACTCCTCAATTCTTTCCTCTTACTCAGCTGACTGAAGAACAGGTAATAAATAAAGTACGCAATCGTTGTGATCACCCACGACAGCGGATAGCAGAAGGCCGCTCCTTTTAAGGAGTGGAAATGCGGCAGAACCGCCGTCATCCACACGATACGTACTCCGCAGATTCCTATTCCGGTGATAAACATCGGAATCCATGCATCTCCGACACCACGGAGTGCACCGGAAAGGATTTCGATGGAAATGTAGGTAAAGAAGGTCGGAACCAGGAAATGGATCAGTCCGTGACAGATTTCACGCACCGCCGTATCTGTGGTAAACAGAGAAATCAGTGTATCACCGATAAACCACATAAACACAACCATCAGACCCGTCATCAGGAATGCCATGATCATGCTGGTGCGCACACCGCGGTGTACACGATCCATCTTTTTCGCACCGTAGTTCTGACCGACAAAGGTTGTCGCCGCAATACCGAGCGCATTGATCATCATCCAGAAAAGACCGTCCACCTTTCCGTAAGCCGCCCACGCAGCCACATTGTTGGTTCCCAGCGAGTTGACAGCAGACTGAATGATCACGTTCGATACCGAGTACAGAATTGACTGTACGCCTGCCGGAAAACCAATGCGGATAATCCGTTTGAGCATAATCCAGTCAATGCTGATTTTCCGCAGATGAAGCCGGTAAATGTCTCTGGTCCGCATCAGAGAGCCCATAACAAGAACCGCACTGATGATCTGCGACAGAATGGTCGCAAGCGCCGCGCCCATAACACCCATCTGCAAACCGACAACAAATAAAAAGTCAAGCGCGATATTGGTCATACAGCAGATGATCAGATACAGCAGCGGACGTTTCGAGTCGCCGACCGCACGCAGGATACCGGAACCCATGTTGTAAATCAGGTTTCCGATGGTTCCAAGGAAATAAACACGCATATAAATCAGCGCATAATTTACAACATCATCCGGCGTGTTCATCAGATCGAGCATCCATCTCGAACAGCCAATGCCGACTACTGTCAGCACAATACCTCCGAGAATGGAAAAGGCAATGGAAGTGTGCACTGCCCACTGCACCTTGTCCTCTTTATTGGCTCCGTAATGCTGTGAAATAACAACCGTCGCACCACTCGAAAGGCCGACAAAAAATCCGACCAGCAGATTGATCAGCGTACCTGTCGTTCCGCCGACCGCCGCAAGTGCCTGTTTTCCGAGAAAGTGTCCGACAATCATGGCATCTGCCGTGTTGTAAAGCTGTTGGAAAAACGTTCCGAACAGAATCGGCAGGAAAAAGATCAGAATCTGCTGCCAGATAACACCTTCCGTAATCTGATTTACCTTTACTACTTCTTTCTTCTCTTTGTTCATACCCAAATACCTTCTAAAACTGCCGCCGGATCTCATGGCTGATTCCGACGGCAGTCCCCCTTTAAAATTTTCTTCTGCTCCTCTGCAGATACTCTTCTTCTGTTTTATATTTTCAGCTGCTTCATCCCTCTTGGCAAGCGGATATTTGCAATCCGCTTCGCTACTTGCTTGATTCGGTTAAGTAATCTTTCAAAAAATCAAACAGCGTCTGCATTTCTTCCCGCGTGCCAATCGTAATACGCAAATAATTGTCAATGCGGGGTTTCTCAAAATACCGCACATAAATATGGCGTTCCCGGAGTGCCTGAAAAATCTTCCCGGCCGGTACGCTTTTGTGCGTTGCGAAAATAAAGTTCGATTTCGAATCTTCGAAAGAAAATCCCAGCTTTTTCAGCTCCTCCTTCGACCACTCTCTCGTTTCCATCACTTTTTTCACCGTCTTGCGGAAATATTCCACATCGCGGATCGCTGCGGCTCCGGCTGCGATCGTGGTCTGATTCATGGTATACGAATTGAAAGAATATTTCACATCATTCAGATACGAAATCATCTTCTCATTTCCGATTGCATAGCCGATGCGCATGCCGGCAAGCGAACGAGATTTTGATGTTGTCTGCACAACCAGCAGGTTTTCATATTTTTCCAGCAGCGGCTGCGCAGTGGCTGCTCCGAAATCCACATATGCCTCATCCACAATTACAACCACATCCGGGTTGTTCTGTAATATCGATTCGATCGCAGAAAGCGAAAGCTCCACACCCGTCGGTGCATTCGGGTTCGGGAACACGATTCCGCCATTTGGATGATTCTCTGCAAAATACTGCTCCGGCACAATGCAGAAATTTTCATCGAGCGGGATCTGCTCGTACGGAATGCGGAATTCCTCCGCCCAGACATCGTAGAAGGAATACGTAATGTCCGGGAAAAGAATCGGTTTGTCAGAGTTAAAATACGTCATAAACGCCATCGCCAGAACATCATCCGAACCAACGCCGACAAAAACCTGCTTTGTGCTTACGTGGTAGACATCCGCGATCGCCTGCACCAGTTCTGCCGCGGTCGGATCCGGATAGAGACGGAGGGTATCCTCTTCTGCTACCCGTCTGATCGCCTCTGCGGCTTTTGGTGACGGCGGATACGGATTCTCATTCGTATTCAGCTTGATCATGTCAGCCTCATGCGGCTGCTCGCCCGGTACATACGGCACAACTTTTCTTACATTCTTTTCCCAGTTACTCATAAGTTCCTTCCTTTCTGCCTGTGGTCAGGAAATGCACCCTGACTTTATTCCGTCTTTCTGTTTTTTTGGAAACCCCTGTGAATCGTAACCATTTTTTCTTTTCCTTCTGCTCCCGGCAGTTTCCCGCCAACGCAAAGTCCCTTTTCTTCCCGGTGAACCGCTTTATCCTCTCTTCTTCCAGGTAGACGGATAGAAAAGAATCAGCATCGGAAACAGTTCCAGACGGCCTGCCAGCATATCAAAAATCAGAATCAGCTTGGAAACCGGACCGTATCCAAAGAAGTTACTGGTCGGTCCTACCTGGTCAAGACCCGGTCCGATGTTGTTCAGTGTTGCGGCAACTGCCGTGAAGTTTGTCTCGAAGGAAAATCCATCCACACTGATGATCAGCATGGAAAAGCTGTAGATCACCAGATAAACAATCAAAAATACGTTGATCGCCCGCAGAACCTCATGCTCTACCGGGTGATCGTCGAAACGGATGCGTTTGATACTGCGCGGATGTACGATCGAACCAAGCTCTTTTTTCACGGTTTTTAAGAGGATCAGGATTCGCGAAACCTTGATTCCGCCTCCCGTTGAACCGGCACAGGCTCCGATGAACATCAGCATCACCAGAATACATTTTGACAGCTCCGGCCAGAGGTCAAAGTCCGTCGTGGAATAACCCGTTGTCGTGATAATCGATCCGACCTGGAAAAAGGCAGTCCGCACCGCTTCACCGATGGAATGGTACATCGGATAGGTATTCCAGGAAATCACGCCTCCTGCCAGAAGGATAATCAGGAAATACGCTCTTACCTCCTGGGACGAAATGGCGGCCTTTCCCTTTTTGCAAAGCATCAGATAATAAAAGTTAAAATTCACACCGAACGCAATCATGGCGATTGTCAGAATCCACTGCTGCAGTGGTGTGTACACTGCACAACCGCTGTTCAACACGGCAAAGCCTCCTGTTCCGGCAGCTCCCATGGCGAGTGTGACAGAATCAAATGTCTTCATGCCGGAAAGCAGCAGGGCAGCAATGGTAAAAAGTGTCATGCCAAGATAAATCTGATACAGAATTTTAGCGGTTCCGCGCACTCTCGGAACAAATTTGGAAACGGTCGGTCCCGGGCTCTCTGCCTTCATCAGGTTCATGACGGAACCGCCCTTCATCGGAAGCAATGCAAGAATGAACACAAGAACGCCCATACCGCCAATCCAGTGGGAAAAGCTTCTCCAGAACAGGCTGGCGTGTGAAAGGGCTTCCACATCACTCAAAATGCTGGCTCCTGTCGTTGTAAAACCGGAAACGATCTCAAACAGCGCATTGATATAAAACGGAATTTCCCCCGTAATTACAAACGGCACCGCTCCGAAAACACCAAGGACAACCCAGCTTAACGAAACGCAGACAAATCCGTCGCGGGAATAGATTTCCATATTGGACGGTTTTCTGAAGCAGAGGATCAGACCGGCCGCAATGCAAAGCAGTCCCCAGATAAGATACGCAAAGCCTGTCTTTTCCTGATACAGGGCTCCGACCAGCGCCGGAAACAGCATCAGCATACCTTCCACTTTCAGCACCCAGCTGATGACAAAACGAATCATTTTATAGTTCATAATCCGCTTCCCCCGTTACTCTGCCAGAATCTCATGGATATCCTGAAGACCGGTTTCCGTTGTTACGATAATGACGGAATCTCCTGCCTCAAAGGAATCCTGTCCACCCGGAATGATGACCTTTCCCTGTCTGTTAATCGCTGCTACCAGAAGGTTTGGCCGTGTTTTCATATCCTGCAGACGGATGCCGATCATACGGCAATTCTGGTTCACGATAAACTCAAGAGCCTCCACACGGTCTTCCATCAGCTTATACAGCGTCTCAACGTTGCTTCCGATGGAGTTTTTCATTGCCCGGACATACTGCAGAATGTACTCTGCGGTGATGTGTTTCGGGTAGATCAGGCTGTCCAGGTTCAGGCTGTGGATAACATCATTAAATTCCAGATGGTTGATTTTCGTTACAACCTTTGAGGATACCTTCTCTTTCGCATACAGCGACAGAATGATGTTTTCCTCATCCATATCGGTGCAGGCCACAAAGGAATCCATATTCTGGATGCGCTCCTCTTTTAAGAGCTCCTGGTCACTTCCGTCACCGTAAATAACGGTTGCATCCGGCAGTGCTTCGCTTAAAACCTCACAGCGATCCTTATTTTTCTCGATAATCTTGACATCGACGTTCATATTTGCCAGTGATTTTGCGAGATAATACGTAATTTCACCGCCGCCAACGATCATCGTATTGTGTACCTTGTTTGTATGAACACCAATTTTCTTAAACAGGCTCTCTGCGTTCTGCGGTGTGGTAATGATGGAAAGGCTGTCTTTTGCCTGGATCACAAAATTTCCATCCGGTATGTAAACCTCGCCGTTTCGCTCAACAGCACAGACCAGCAGACTGTACTGAAGCGCTCCGGCCAGCTCACGCAGCGACATATGGACAATTTTCGATGTTTCCGGCACTTTAAAGCGCAGCATTTCGATTCTTCCGCGGGAAAAGCTGTCGATCTCAATCGCAGATGGGAACCGCAGCAGTCTTGCCATTTCCATGGCGGCCGCGTGCTCCGGGTTGATGATCATGGACAGACCCAGCTTTTTACGGATAAATTCTCTCTCCTCCCGATACATCGGATTTCGAACTCTGGCGATGGTGTGACAGTCTGCTGCCTGTTTGGCAATGACACAGCAAAGCAGGTTCATTTCATCGCTTTTGGTTACGGCAATCATCAGATCCGCATGCTCAATATCCGCCTCCTGAAGCACCTGATAGCTTGCTCCGTTTCCTACAATTCCCATAACGTCATAGGTGTTGGAGACGTTGCGGACGACAATACTGTCTGTGTCGATGACCGTCACAAGGTTGTCCTCGCGGCTCAGCTGGGCGGTCAGTGCGGCTCCGACTTTTCCGCAGCCCACAATGATAATTTTCATGTTCTCTCCCTTCAATGCAAAAGCATTTCGCGTAAAATAGTAAAGACCCGCCAGGCGGCATCGTAAAACCATTTTTCGATGCACTCCAAAAAGCAGATCTGTACCCCTATTGTACGATGGCGATTATATCATATTTCCAGGAAAAGCGGAATAGATTTTAACAACATTTTGGACGGAGTTTTTGTAATGATTGATCAAAAAAGGGAAAACCTGTTGAACCTTGCGCTGGCCGCAACGGAAGTCGAACGGCGGCGTGTGCCGGAGCTTTCGGCAGGTTATAACTCTTACAGCAAAACATGGGAAGTAATTGTACAGTATCAGGGAGACCTGGCTTTTCTGGAGGAGCAGGGAGTTCGTGTGACGCTGCTGCTGTTTTCGTATGCCATTCTTCTGGTTCCGGAGTCCCTGATGGATTACGTGACAGGACTGCCGCAGATTACCTATCTGGAGAAACCGAAATTACTTTATTTCGCAGATGCATTTGTGCGGAGCATATCCTGTATTACGCCTGTGCAGGAGGGGGTTATGGGTCTGTCTGGGAATGGGGTGCTGCTTGCATGCATTGATTCAGGCGTGGACTATGCGCATCCTGATTTCTGCGCACCGGACGGGACAAGCCGAATTGCAATTTTATGGGATCAGACGATTCCGGGGAATCCTCCGATGGGGTATGCTCTTGGGTCGGTATATACACGGCAGCAGATCAATGAGGCACTTGCATCTTCTACGCCGGAAGAACGGTTTGCCCTCGTGCCGTCCCGCGATGTGACGGGGCATGGGACAGCGGTGCTCGGAATCGCAGCGGGAAATGGGAGATCCTCGGCAGATGCGGCCATGCGGGGCGTGGCACCGGAAGCAACACTCGTGGTCGTAAAGCTTGGGAATCCTGATCCGGCGGATCTGCCGCGGACATCGCAATTGCTGCAGGCGGTGGATTTCTGCGTAAGATATGCACTTCTGGTGGAGCGGCCGCTTGTGACTAATTTGAGCTTCGGGAATAATTACGGTTCGCACAGCGGGGATTCCTTACTTGAAACGTATTTGAATGCAGTGTCAAATTTAGGGCAGAACGTGATCTGTATCGGGGCAGGAAATGAAGGGGATACCGGACGCCATTATGCCGGGAACCTAAAGTCGGATCGCAAGTCGTCCGGTCAGACGCAAACAGTCCGTGCGACATCTGATCCGGCTGCGACGTCTGCGGTCTCGGCAACGGCTGACCGCGCTGTCTCCGTTGAATTTCAGGTCGGTGCTTATGAATCCTCGTTCAGTCTCCAGATCTGGAAGGTTTATGGGGATGAAATCTCGATCGAACTGATTTCCCCCGGCGGCATCCGCTCCGGCACGCTCTCTCCTGTCCTCGGCACGGCGCGTCTGACGCTTGGTCCGACAGAACTTCTCCTGTTTTATGGCATGCCATCCCCCTACAGCCAGGCGCAGGAAATTTACCTGACCTTTCAGGGCGCAGGAAACCATCTGTCCGTCGAAAACGGCATCTGGACCTTGCGTCTCACCCCCGGCCGCCTGATCTCCGGTTCCTTTGACCTCTGGCTTCCCGGCGGAAACGCCGTCGGTTCACAGACCCGCTTCTTCTCCCCCACTGCCGACACCACACTCACCATCCCTTCCACCGCCCGCTCCGCCATCACGGTCGGTGCCTACGATCCCCGCCTTTCCTCCTATGCCAGCTTCTCCGGCCGCGGCTATACCCGTATTCTCCACGAAATTAAACCTGATCTCGCCGCCCCGGGTGTCAATATCCCAGCTCCCCGTTCCGGCGGCGGCTATGCTTCCTTCACCGGCACCTCGTTTGCCACGCCTTTTGTATCGGGAAGCGCCGCTCTTATGATGGAATGGGGTATTCTGCGCGGAAATGACCCGTTTTTATATGGTGAAAAGCTGAAAGCTTATCTCATCGCAGGCACAAAACCCATCGCATCCGAGAGCGAATACCCGAACAGGCGGGTGGGATGGGGACGACTTTGTTTAGAAAGTAGCCTGCCAGATTAAAGTTATTGAAGGATTCGATAGAAGAAATAAAAGCGCAATGTAAAGAGTTAAACGACAAATGAGACATATTTTTATCTCTGTACTATCTTGTACTTTGCTACGAAAATAAAACTCGTAGCAAGGTACTTATAGTGTTCATTTGTCGGGCAACTCTTTTTTATTTAACTGTTAATAACTTGCTGTTTAAAATTTTTTGAATGCAAAGAGAATCACTTACCCAAAAGATATTCTTCCAACATTTCCTTTACTTTTTTCTCAATTTCGTCTATGATCTCTTCACACCTTGTCTTTTTCATCCCTGCACCAGTTCCTACCGCCAGTAACTCTTTTCTGCCTGGATTTCTTCCATTTCCATCTACTGACGTAGTATGTTCGCCATAATACGTATTACTGTAAGTAAGATCATATGCCGGACTTAAATGCCATTTATCTTCGTCTGCTTCGTACAAATACGTGAAGTTCTTCGAATGATCATCTCTGTTATGTGCAAAAACATTGAAACACATTCGGCGGAACATATTTTCAACATCTTCATCGCAATTGCGTGTCATGATTTTTGTCAGTTTCATTAATCCATGATAGTCCAGACTTGGCTGCTCAAAATCCAATTCCAGAATTGCAGCTGTCGTCAACATGTGCACTTTCTTTTTCCCTTTCAAACAGTTTCTCCTGTCAAACCTTTTAGTTCCAAAATATCCTTTACATTTTTCTGATGGAAACAATCTCGTTTCACTCATCATAATTCCGCAGGCCTTGGCACAGCAGGAATAGTCATATTCCATTTTTCCTGCATCTTTTCCGTCCACATGCGCTGGAAATTTGATAATCCATTCTTCATTATCAATGGTTGTCATGATTTTAGGTCTTGCTCCGCCGCTGGTACCTCCCAGCAGATACAATTCGTCCAGTTTATCCGAATACTCTGTATTCAGTATCTTTTGACACTCTTCCGCCAGTTTGTCCAGATCTGCACTGCTCTGCTCCTCTGGAAAATTCTTTTCCGGGTGATATGTCAACGCTCCCATCCCCGATGTGCCCACAATCGCCAGACGATCCAGTACGGTCAGTTCATCCGGATTTTGTTTATGTGCCCGTAACAGGCGATCCAACAGTAATCTGCCCCAATGATCTGGAAGACTGTCCGCAAAAACCCCAAATAATCCTTCAAAATGATCCTTAACTGGAACAAATACCTGTTTTTGCAAAGGCAATGAAAATGGGTTGATCGAAAATCCGGTTTCCAGCCATTCATCACTGTACTGAAATGCCACTTTGTGGTCTGCCGTCATAGCTAATGTTCCCACCGTTTGATCCTCATAACACACCTGCAGTACTTTATCTTGTTTCATTGATAACCTCCTGAATATCTTTATACGGTACCTGCGTGAAAATATTTCTGAGCTCATCTGCAAGATCCAGTGCGATTGCAATTTTCGTTAAAGATAACAGGGAAATTTGTCCTGTCGTTTCGAATCTTTTGATTGAGCCGTAACTCACTCCGCTTATAGATGCTAATTTTTCCTGCGTAATTGAACGTCTCTTTCTGATTTTTCTCACTCGCTGCGCAAGTTTTTGATCCAGTTCTTCCGGAGTTTCCCATATAAATTGTTCCATTTTTTCCCCTTCTTGTTACAGATTATATGTTATCTAAAATATCCTGTTTTTATTCAAAACAGATTATATATTATCTATTCTATTTTACCACTCACGTGCAGAAAGCACAATGATTTCCTGCCCTGTTTCCATAAAAACTCCACCCCGTTTTTGTAACTGCAGATAAATTTTGCATCTCCTTTACTCTATAGGGATAATTTGCGCTTTTTTGACTATCCGGTAGTATTTGTTTCAGAGTAAGTAAAAAAGCCTCTGCCGGGCAAAAATTTTGCTTTCCGGCAGAGGCTTTGCTGGTCAAACGGATATTCATGCAAGCATGATTCGCGATTTTTCTTCCATTTCGCATGGCTTGGAATCGTTACAAATACTGGCTGAATTCCACTTTTTCTTTATTTGGTCCTTCGATCGTGAAGAAACGGACGCCATTTTCCCAGAACGGAAGGAAATGTACTTCATCCTGCGTCGTATTCAGACCGGCCCCGGTAATCATTTCGTGAACTGCGAGTCCCAGTTCGTGGGAGATTTTATCCGAATAAGGGCGGCGTAGCGGGCTACGGCAACCGAATGAGGGTAAAATATACCGCAAAGTGGAGCTTGCAGATTGCGGAAATGATTTTTCAGACACGCTCTAGCACCTTTTTTCTCCACACAAAGGCTTGCAACGGCGTTTCCAAACCGGGCAAACGCTGCCAGTTCTTCCTGCGGCTGTAAAGATATGCTCCATTCCACCAAGTGTCACTACAACTATTTTTACACTCTGATGATATAATATTTCCGCTGTTTTTGCAACATTTTGCTCTCTCCTGCCCGTTCGCTGCCGTTTTGCTGTTTCTTTTTTTCACAGATCACAAGGATGAGTGCCAGCATTCCTCCCATCAGGCTGCACCAACTGCCAGCCGCCCGTCCGGGCGCATGGTACACAAGAACAATTTTGTGCTCGCCTGATGGGATTTTTGCGCCGAGAAATGCCGTGTTTGCGCGGAACAGCATTGTTTCTTTCCCATCCACTTTCAGCACAAAATTTTCATCGTATGGAATGCTGGTGATGAGGTATCCGTCTCTTTCCGCGGAAACCACACCTGTGATGCCGTCGCCGCCGTATGTTGCTGTTGTTCCGCCAATCAGGGTAACCGCCTGACTGTACAGCTGCTCCGTTTTTTCCAACGGCTGTGCCATACCAGTCCATGTCTCAAAATTTTTCAGGATATAATGGCCTTTTCCCATCCGAATGAATGCAGTTCCATCTTCTTTCATCGTTACAAGATAGTTAAACTGTGTATTCCCATTGGCATACGTATGGTTGATGCCGGTCAGGCGGTTGGTCTGGCCGTTGATGCGGATGAACATATCATGACTCGCTTTCTGATTCTCCACCTCGAAAGAAACGGCGAGCAGCGTCGCTCCCTCTGCGGCACCCGGCAGCGTTGCTGAGACGGTCACGGATTTTTTCGTCTCAATCTCATATCCGTCCGCTGTCTTCTGAATGCGCAGATCTTCCTGATCGGTCTCTGGAATTTCAAGGTTCACTTTCTGAAAACAACTGTGAAACAGGGGTCCTACAGAACCATTCTTTGTATCTGAATCTGCAGCGGCTCTGAAATTATCCACAGATTCCGCCGATTTTTCCTGATCCGGGATTGCCGCTGTTGTCTTCCGCATTTCCTGATCCGGGATCACGGCTGCCGTCTCCAGTATTTCCTGGTTCTGCGGATAAGGTAATGATTTGTATTCCGTCTCGGAAACCACCTGGTCTGTCACGTAGGCAACCGGCGCTGCGGATATGGCACGATAAACCTGAAAGTCCCCGTAATCCCGGTACAGTTCATACCCTTCCGGCCGTGTTTCTGCCAGAATGTACTTCACGCCCATGAGCTGCCAGAACAGCGGATCATCGGAAACCGTCTGCATCATGCGGTTGCGGAAGGCTTCATTAATCCCATACGTCTCGTCCCGGAATTTCTTATATTCTGCATTGTATGCCGAGGAATAAATCGTCGAAACATTCTGTCCAATATCCCATATCCGGTTGACGTTCGCAAGGTTCTGTCCGCCGTCTCCATACTGCTCCATACGGTACCAGCCGGGATCCTCCGCACGGATCTCGCGGATTGCCGCTGCAATCTTGCTGTCCGTCAGAGCTTCATACGTTTTACGCGGGATCATCACATGCTTTTCCTGATTGATTGCTTTTCCGGCAAATGCAAGAATCACAGCACTAAAGACGAGCGGCAGAAACGGAAGCTCTCTGCCCCGCAGCCGTTTTTTTGCCGGAAACCACCGCCATGCCAGATAGCACGCAGTCACACAAATCACATCCAGTATGCCGAGATGCCAGTATGGTTCAAAGTATGTCTCTTGCTTTGCATTCCACATCAGAATCAGAACTATGAGGTACGGAAGCAATTCTCGCAGCTCTGTCATGACTTTGCGCTTAAAATTCCCGGTGCTTCGATTTTTTCCACACTCCCGCTTCCGGACAAGCTGGTTTTCCACATAAAGCCCGACTTCTGCACAGAGGACCGGAAGAAACGGGATGAATACTTTATCTTTGCTGTACAGGCCGCCGTTCAGCAGATAGCCGAACAGGGGAATACAAAAGAATACCAGCAAAAGGAAGGACAACAGTTTCTCACGCAACCGGCTCTTTCCGATCACTCTGCCCAAAAGCGCCACCCCCGCAAATGCGGAGAGGCCAATGCCATACGGCGTGTAGCAGAGACGCAGGATCAGAAACTGCGGTTTCCACATCGCCGGATCGGTAAAAAGTCCTGCGATGCCGCCCGCTGCGGTGCCGCGTCCGCCCTCGCCGCTGCCGCCGAACAAGGCGGCAGCCGATGGGATCAGCAGAATACCGGAAAGAAGGATTCCTGCGAGGACCGGAAGCGCAAAGCGGATTGCTGCGCCAAAAAAGCTCCGCAAACCCACCAAGGTTTCACCCGTTCCGGCAGACTTTTCACCTGCCCTCTGCTTTTTCTCTGCCCCGGCCTTTTGATTCCGCGACACTTTTCGATTCTCCTGTTCCGCTTCATACGCAGCATTTTCTGTACCGCATTTCAAATACTCCGTCACTGCATACGCCGTGAGCGCAAGCAGCCCGCCGACCGAAAAATAAAAGCTGGTCAGAATCATCCCAAGAACGGAAAGAATCAGCAGACCGCTCTTTCTCTTCTGAAAATGGCGATCCACGCCCAGCAGAGCCAGCAGCAGAAACGGCATATAGTTGACAAACATAAGCTGATTATAGGAATGATACAGAAGTGCGGTAGAACACGTAAAGAAAAGTGATGTAAAAAGACAGTTGCCGTAATGCAGACCCTTTTTGCTGATCCATCGATAAAAAAGCACTGCATCCGCCGCATACAGCAGCGCGGAGGAACCCATCACCCACAGGTCCATCGGGATGAACGGGAAAAGGTAGGATAACAGCATGGTCGGACTCAGCAGTCCGTAGTAGGCAAAATGGTAAATATTCTGACCTCCTCCCAGATTCCATGCGAAATCCGGGAAGAGGTTTCCGGTCGCGTAAAACCGCTTTCGGAAGTAATCGGCAAGGGTGCTGTGCTGGCTGATCCAGTCAATCGAGGAGCCGAATACGCCGTATTGCAGGACGAACAGCCGGCACAAAAGCAAAGAAAAGAAAAACAGACCAGCCGCCGTAAAATCCTTTCCGGTAAGACCTTCCAAAAAGCCGTTCCGCCGTCCTTTCGGCTGGCCTTTCTTTTTCCGTGATTTCCCCGGCTCTCTTATTTCCTTTAAGATTTCCTTTTTCATGCCCGGATTTCTCCTCTTTCAGAAGCATGGCGTTTGTCGGCATACTCTGGAAAATACACATTTTTCTTTTCTGCCGTATGGGCATCTTTTCTTCTCTTTGCAGCACTCTCCTGCTTTTTCACCGGCTGCACACTGTGCATCTTGACCGTCTCTTCACTCGTCTCCTTTAAAAGATAGATCGGACGGTGCTTTGTTTCAAGATATGTCTTGGAAAGATAAATGCCTACAATGCCCGTGCAGAAAAGCTGTACACCGCTCACCAGAAAAAGGATGCATGCCATCGACGGCCAGCCCGCAACGGGATCGCCGAACAGCAACGTTCTTACGATAATGAACACGATCAGAATCATCGAAATCAGGAAAAAGAGCACGCCCATGACGGATGCGAGTGACAGCGGGGCTACGGAAAAACCTGTGATGCCGTCGATTGAGTACGCAAGGAGCTTTCGAAGTGGCCACTTTGATGTTCCGGCGCAGCGATCCTCATGCTCAAATTCCAGCCATTCTGTGTGAAAGCCGACCCATCCGAAAATCCCTTTGGAAAAGCGGTTGTACTCACTCATTTCCAGCACGGCATCCACCATTTTGCGGCTCATCAGGCGGTAGTCCCTTGCACCGCTTACGATCTCTGTTTTGGAAAGGCGGTTGATCACACTGTAGAAAGCATTTGATAAGAAGGATTTGATTTTTCCCTCGCCCTCCCGCGAACTGCGGCGTGCCGCTACACAGTCACAAGTGCCGCTCTGCAGCATCGCGTACATTTTCGGAAGAAGGGACGGCGGATCCTGAAGGTCGACATCCATCACCGTTACGTAATCACCTTTAGCCGCCTGCAGTCCGGCGTACATGGCTGCCTCTTTTCCGAAATTTCTCGAAAACGAGAGGTAACGGCAACGCATATCCTTCTGCGCAAGCCGGCGCATCTCAAACAGACTGTGATCCCTTGAGCCGTCGTCAACAAAGATCAGCTCGAACTGAACCTTCTGCTGTTCTTCCATCTCATTCATCTGACGTACCATCGTCTCGTAGTAAACCGGAATTGCTTCCTCTTCGTTGTAGCATGGTATGATAATACTGATTGTCTCCATTTTTTTCCTCCCGGGGATTACATACTCTCTCAGAATCCTTCTTCAGATCCTTCCTGCTGCAATCCCGCTTCTGTCTCATTCTTATGCAAGTCAGGTTTTTGTGGCTGTTTCTCCCGCTGCAGAATCCTCGCCTGCCTCCGGGAAACGCAGGATGACTTTAAACAGATCGCCGTCTGCCGCAAGCTCCATGCGGCCGCCCATGTTGGCCGTGTAGCTTGATGCAATCGCAAGGCCAAGGCCGTGACCCTCGCTCGTCCGTGATTCGTCGCCGCGCACAAAGCGTTCCATCATTTCCTCCGCTTCAAAATTCATCTCATAGGCGGAAATGTTTTTCATCGTCACGAAAATCTCCCCGTTTTCCTTCCCTGCGTCAATGTAAACTCTCGTTCCGCCCAGGCTGTATTTCAGGATATTTTCCACGAGATTCTGTATCACGCGGTACATTTTCCCATTATCCCCAAGGAACGGCAGCGGCTCTTCTCCGAGCGCCGTGCGGAACGACAGATTGCTCTGCACAATCGCATCGTCCATATCGGCGAGGGTCTGCTCGATCAACCGTTTCATATCCATTTTTTCCATCTGGAATTTTTCGGTTCCGCTTGTCGATTTGGAGAGCTCGAAGAGGCTTTGGATCATCTCCTTTAGCTGTTCCTGTTTCACAGAAATCACTTCGACGTAATCCTGTGCCGCCGGTGTCAGATCCTCTTTTTTCAGAAGATCCGTATAGCCGACCATCGAGGTGAGCGGTGTTTTCAGATCGTGCGATACATTGGTAATCAGGTCAATTTTGAGACGCTCCGCCTGCATCTGTTTTTCTACGCTCTTCTGCATAGCGCTCTCAATATTTTCCAGCTCTGCAAACGCCGGATACAGCAGGGATTTTTCGGATATTTCATGGATCCGGCTTTCCATGCTGCCTTCTGCCATCGTATGGATCTGTTCCATCAAAAGGCCCATCTCCCGGTTCAGGCGACTGCGGTATGTTTTCCAGGCAAACAGAATTAAAATCAGCGTGGTCAGCCCAAGAAGAATGACAAACAGTACCTCGCCATCCATTCCGTTTATCAGTCCGGTGATCATGGTAATCACGATTAGAAGTTCCGCAATCAGTGCCACACGGAACGGCCATTTACTCTGACCGGCAAGCTGCCGTTCCAGGCTGGTCCGATCTCTGTAACGCTTCCTTTCTCTGCAAAAAAAGGACATTTCTCTCAGTTGTTTCTTTTCATAGCGACAGACAAGAATGCCGGCACTGAGAAGGAAAACGCCACAGATTCCAAAAAACAGAAGACCTGTCTGCACACACTCTATTACAGTACCCCATTCGGCAACAATGCGGTATCTGGCATAGCTGTGCCGGAGCGGCTGAAGCCATCCGAAAAAAGCAAATCCTCCGACAAGAACCAGAAGCTCATTTGGCACCTTTTCGGATTTTTTCAGAAACAGCTGCTCTTTCTCTGCTTCCGCAGCGGCTCTTGCCTCAAACTGCATCTGCCGGGATTTTTCTATTTCATCTGTCTCGGACTTATCTGCGGCTGCCCCTTCGCTGCTTTTTGCTGTTTTTCCCGCTTTTTCCGGTTCACTGCCGGCAAAAGCAGTCATTTTCGAGTTCCCGGTATTTTTTCGGAATTTCCATACCAGATACAAGGCTGCGGCTATGCCCAAAACGCCGACTACCGTCACTCCAATGCCGATACCCCATTCGATGTTGCGCCACATTCCCCATTCGAATTCACTGGCCCATTTCCGCAGAAGCTTTCCGCACAAAATCAGTACCATAGAAAGATCGAGAAGCATCCACAGCAGGATGCGTTTTTCAGTCTCCGTTAATTTTTTCAATTTTGTATCCAATTCCCCACACCACCTTTAAATATTTTGGATTTTTCGGCGTAATTTCGATTTTCTCACGAATGCGCCGGATATGAACCATGACGGTATTTTCTACGCTGTAAGCATCCTCCTGCCAGACCTGGCTGTAGATTTCTTCGGCTGAGAATACATAGCCGGGATGCTCCATCAGAAGCTCCATAATTTTGTACTCGGTTGCGGTCAGGCGAACAGGTTCACCGTCCACCAGGAGTTCTTTGGTGTTTCGGTTCAGCAGCAGACCGCCGTTTTTCAGGATATCCTGGCTTTGTGTGGTTCCGTTTGCGGCGCCTAAGGAGAAGTAACGGCGGAGCTGGGATTTAACACGGGCCATGAGTTCGGCGGTATTATACGGCTTTGTCACGTAATCATCGGCGCCCATCGAAAGTCCGATGACTTTATCGCTCTCTTCGGTTTTCGCGGAAAGCATGATAATCGGGATGTTGTTTTTTTCTCTTATTTTCATCAGGGCGGAAAGGCCGTTCATTTTGGGCATCATGACATCGAGCAGGATCAGATGGATCTGTTCGGTCATGAGGATGTCGAGTGCCTCCATGCCGTTGTAGGCTTTTTTTACCCTGTAGCCTTCCAGTTCTAATAGTTTGCCGAGAGATCTTACGATTTCCCGGTCGTCGTCTACGACTAATATGTTGTATTGGCTCATCTCGTTTTTCCCCTCTTGGTTCTATGGTGTTTATCATAGCAGAGAAAACGGAGATTATTTGGATAAAAAACTGACATTTTTCTTAAAATGTAATCCCCCATTACGTTTTCCTGCTTTTTTTACAAAAAAAACACTGATTGGTAGAATTGTAAGCTGGTGTAAAAAATAAAAACAAACGCATATAAATTAGTAAAAATGCCTGCCATAGCAACTGAAAATGTGGAAAAAGATAAAAAAAGTCAATATAAGTGGACAAAATACACAATATCAAACGGGGATTTTATTTGATATAGTGTAAACATCACAAATAATCAAAGAAAATGCGTAATAAAAACGCACAAAACAACGGAAAGGATGGGGAGTATGGCGAAGGAAAAAATGAAAAAGAAAAAAGGAGAGAAAATTACCCCTGCAATCTTGTGGAAACAGCGTTGGCTGCTTGTGATGTCAGTACCATTTGTAATCTGGCTGATTATCTTCAAGTACATTCCACTGTGGGGATGGACCATGGCATTTCAGGAGGTAAAACCTGCGACATTTGCACTTCCGATCTGGGAGAGAACCTGGGTTGGATTTCAAAATTTTACAGATGCATTCAAAGACCGTCTGTTCACACAGACATTAATCAACACATTGGGAGTAAGCTTCCTTGACATCGCGGTTGGAACGATCGCAGCAATCGCATTTGCGGTTCTTCTGAACGAGATGTTCTTTATGAAGTTCAAAAAAGTAACGCAGACCATTTCTTATCTGCCGCACTTTGTATCCTGGGTTATTATTGCAAGTATTGCAAAGAATATTTTCAACGACGGCGGTGTTGTTGACAGTATCTTCGGCAAGAACCTGCACCTGATGAGTTCCAACTCACCGCTTATCTGGGTAACCATTATCCTGATTAACTGCTGGAAAGAGGTTGGCTGGAACGCAATTATTTATCTGTCCGCCATGGCAGGTATTGATCCTGGTCTTTACGAGGCCGCTGATATGGACGGTGCAAGCCGTCTGCAGAAGATCTGGCACATCACTCTGCCGGGTATCCGACCGACCATCATCGTACTGCTGATTATGAGTATCGGTGGCGCCCTGAACGTAGGTATGGAGCGTCAGATGCTTCTTAGTAACCCGCTGGTTGAGGATCACACGATGGTACTTTCCTGGTTCTCTTATAAGAGAGGTATCGGAAACAGCAACTACGGTCTTGGTACCGCAATCGGTGTATTCCAGTCTGCAGTCAGCGTTACCCTGCTGCTGATCGCCAATAAGATTGCCGGTCTGGTAGGCGAAGATAAACTTATGTAGGAGGACGCGAATATGAACAAGAAAGCAAAAAAATTTGACTACGTACTGGCGGTAATCTTCGTATTCCTCGTCATCATCACCATTTATCCGTTCCTGAACGTACTGGCGATTTCGTTCAACGATTCTACGGATACCATTAAGAATGTAAACTTCATCATTCCGAGAAAGTTTACATTAAGCAACTATAAATATGTATTTAAAGACGGCGGCATTGCAATGCCGGCTGTGATTTCTGTAGCAAGAACCATCATCGGAACAATCGTAGGTATTGTATGTACCTCGATGGTTGCTTACACATTAAGCCGCAGAGACTTCGTACTCCGCAAACCATTTCAGCTTCTGTTCGTTGTTACCATGTATGTCGGTGGCGGAATGATTCCGGAATACCTTCTGATTATCCGTACCTTAAAGCTGGGCAATAACTTCATGGTATACATTCTGCCTGGTCTGATGTGGGTTTATAATATGATTCTGGTCCGCTCTTATATCGACGGACTGCCGATGGCTCTGCAGGAGGCAGCAAAGCTCGACGGAGCAAACGATTTTCAGATCTGGTATAAAGTCGTTATGCCGCTTTGTAAACCGGTTATCGCAACCGTAGGTCTGTACTATGCAGTAGGACAGTGGAACTCCTTCATGGATACTTACCTGTATGCGAAAAAACTCCCGACTCTGCAGTACAAACTGTATGAGATTATGAACCAGGCGACCATGAAAATGGACGTTCATGCAGGAACCAATGTACAGACGGCCGTAACACCAATGTCCGTACGTATGGCCGTAACGATTGTAGCAACTGTGCCGATCGTTATTGTATATCCGTTCCTTCAGAAATACTTTATCGGCGGTATGACACTTGGTTCTGTTAAAGACTGATAAAAAACAGTATTAAAAAATTTTTAGAAAAAGATGATGTTTATTCCTGCCAGGCGAAAGAAAGAGTGCAGGATGACATAAACCATTTTAAGGAGGGCTTTTATGAAAAGAAAAGTAGTATCACTCATGTTAGTATCTGCTATGGTGGCCGGAATGCTCGCAGGATGCGGTTCCGACAGTGGCAGCAGCAAGGGAGGGTCCAGCACAGAGACTGGATCAGCGGCAGAGGCAAGTTCTTCAGGCGAGACAGCAGATGATGCAGATGACAAATCTCCGATTACCTTTGAGTATTTTAACGCTGATGGTAAAAACGGCAACTGGGATAACCCGGTAGCAAAAGCAATCACAGAGGCAACAGGCGTTACACTTGATGTTTCCTATCCGGTAGCATCCCAGGGTGATGCAAAAGAAGATGTTGCGCTGATGATCGCAAATGATGAGTATCCGGACATGATTTATGCAAAAGGCTCAGCAACGGATTTGTATCAGGCAGGTGCGCTGATTGATATGACAGACCTGATTGAAAAATATGGTCCAAACATCAAAAAAATGTACGGAGCAGAGATGGAAAAACTGAAATGGAGCCAGGATGATCCTGGAATCTATCAGCTTTCCTACGCAGGTGTAAACCAGAAAACCCTGACAACAGGCGGAAGCTGCCAGATTCAGTGGGCTGCATTAAAAGAGAACGATTATAAATATCCGAAGACACTGGATGAGTATGAAAAAATGATCAAGAGCTATCTTGCAGCACATCCAAAAACAGAAGATGGTCTGGATATGATCGGTATCACCATGAGTGCTTCTGACTGGCACTGGATGATTACCCTTGGAAACCCGGCAGGACTGATCGCTGATGCATCCCCGGATAATGGACAGTGGATTATTGACGACGAGTACAACGTACATTACAAACATGTAACAGATGAAGAGAAAGAATACTTCAAATGGCTGTGCCGTATGTACAACGAAGGTATCCTGGATCCGAACTTTGCAACGCAGACAGATGATGACTATATTGCAAAAGTTGCCAGCGGCCGTGTTGTTGCCATCACCGATGCTGAGTGGCATTACAGCCAGTGCGAAGCTACTCTGGTAGCAGATGGAAAAGTAGATCAGACTTATGTTGGACTTCCTGTAACCTTAAGAGAAGATCAGGTAGAAAAAGCCCTTCTGTATCAGGGAACTACCGTTGGCTGGGGTATTGGAATTACCAAGAGCTGTGAAGATCCGGTTCGTGCCATCAAATTCCTTGACTATCTGTGCTCCGATGAAGGACAGATCCTGTATCACTGGGGTATCGAAGGCGAGAACTACTTCCTCGATGATGACGGACAGCCATATCGTACCGATGAAGAAGTTGCAAAAGCTCAGTCTGATCCGGATTATGCAAAGAACACCGGTATTGACAACTACACTGGATTCCCGATCTACGGAACAGGTTCCTACTCTGAAGACGGATTCCCATACACTCCAACTACCAAAGAGTCTGTTATTGCAAACTACAATACAGCAGAAAAAGAAGGATGCGAAGCGATGGGATTTGAGATGCTGACCGACATGTTTGCACAGCCGGAAGAGTTCGATCTTCTTCCATACTCTGCACTGTGGGCATATCAGCAGCCACAGGAACTTGCTGAGAAACAGACAATTCTGGACGAAATTGCTTGGCCGGGACTTGTTAAATGCGTAACTGGTACCGAAGATGAGTTTGATGGAAACTGGGAGACCATGGTACAGGAGCTGACAGACAATGGTCTGGCAGATGCAGAAGAAGCTATGACAGAGTTCCTTGCTACCAAACTTGTTGATGTAGAGTAAGTAAAGCAAAAACATAAGGTTTTGCCGTTGAACGAAAGGCGGCATAAAAACATGGTCTGATATTATTAAATATCAGGCCATGTTTTAAAATACAGCGACAGTAATGGGAAATGTGAAACATTGTAAAAAGATAACAGTATATGGAAAATCTGCAAACAATTTCATGAGACAAAATCATCGGGAGGTTTTTGGAAAATGACAGAAAAGAAGGAGTTTCAGGTAAACAAAAACACACCGTTCTGGGATGCATCACTGACGGATCAGGAAAGAATCGACTGGCTGTTAAAGGAAATGACGGTCGAAGAAAAACTGGGATACCTCGCCAGCTCTTCCCCGGATCTGCCGCGCCTTGGCATTCCGGGCGTCTCTGTGGGCGGTGAGGCGGCACACGGCGTTGAGGGCAGAAACGATCAGAACGGTCTTGGAAAACCGGATGTGACAACATCCTTCCCACAGCCGATCGGTATGAGTGCATCCTGGGACCCGGAGCTGATCAGACAGGCCGGTGAAATAACAGGAACCGAGGCGCGCGTCGTATGGCACCGCCATCAGGGCCATGGACTCAGCAGATGGGCTCCGACCGTTGATCTTGAGCGCGATCCGAGATGGGGAAGAAACGAAGAAGGTTACGGAGAGGATCCTGTGCTGACCGGAAAAATGGCCGGTGCTTATATCCGGGGAATGCAGGGCGATGATCCGAAGTATCTGCGCTGTGCAGCGACCTTAAAGCATTTCTATGGAAACAACACGGAGGTCGGCCGCGGATGGAAAAATTCTTCCATTGACCCGCGGAACAAATATGAGCTGTATCTGGAGCCATTCCGCAGATGTATTGAGGATGGCGGCGCAGAGGGCATTATGACGGCATATAACAAGATCAACGGAACGATCGGTATCCTGAATCCGGAAGTGACCGATATTCTGAAAAAACAGTACGGTCTCCGTCACGTTGTCAGCGACGGCGGTGCGATGGGACTTGTCGTGAATCTGCATCACTATTTCGGACAGCATGCGGAGACGATCGCAACGGCGCTGAAAGCCGGTGTGGATGCCATGTCTGACGATCCGCGTATGGTAGAGCAGGCGGCACGCGAGGCATATGAGCTTGGCATTCTGAAAGAAGAGGATATGGACCGCTCTATTCGCTGTATGATGGAGACGAAGCTTCGTCTCGGCGTTTATGATCGGGAAAATCTGAATCCGTATGACCGTGTGACCGAGGACGATATCGATTCCCCGAAGGCACGTGAAATCTGTAAAGAGCTGAGCCGCGAATCGATCGTACTTCTGAAAAATGAGAACGGAGCGCTGCCACTTGACAAAGCCCTGAAAGCAGAAGATATTGCCATTGTCGGACCGCTTGGTGATGCATGGTATCAGGACTGGTACGGCGGAACGGCACCATACCGCACAACCTTCCTGCAGGGGATGGAAGTACTGAAGCAGGAGAACATTACATTCGCGGATGGTCTGGATCGCGTTGTTTTCCGCTGTGATGGAAAAGGTCTTGCCGTAGCAGAAGACGGAACACTTCAGATGGCAGATGAGCCAGATGTGTTTATCAAGGAATACTGGGGTGAGGGAAGCTATACGTTCAAGAGTGTCCGTACCGGAAAATACCTCAGCGCAAGACTCTCAGAGTCGCAGGGAGAAAAGCCGAAAATGGGACAGATTGCGGCAGACCGGGAGGAAGCCTTCGACTGGTTCGTGATGGAGATTTTCCACGTGGAGCCACAGGAGGATGGCAGCGTTGTGCTGACCAACCGTTTCCATTACCCGGTTTATAAGGATGCAGAGGGATTTTTCTCCTTTGAGCAGACGGAGGGAATTCCGATTACGATGGAGGTTGTCGAAAACGGAATTGAAAAAGCAGTTGCTGCAGTCCGGGGCAAAAAGCAGGTTTTACTTGCGCTCGGCTGTAACTCCGTGATCAATGCGAAAGAGGAGATCGACCGCAACACACTGGAGCTGCCAGAGGAGCAGGAGATGCTGCTTGACCGGATCGCAGAGGTCAATCCGAATACCGTTCTGGTGCTGTTTACGAATTATCCGTACACACTTCAGAAAGCGATGGAAAAACTGCCGGCGATCATCATGTCTGCAACGGGAAGCCAGGATATGGGAAGCGCAATGGCAGAGGCTGTGCTTGGAATCTATGCACCGGCCGGCCGTCTGAATATGACCTGGTATGAGAGTATCGATCAGCTGCCGGACATTGACGATTACGACATCATCAAAGGAAAAAGAACGTACCGCTATTTCGACGGGAAGGAATTGTATCCATTCGGCTATGGCCTGACGTATACCACATTTGCGTATGAGAACTATAAGGTTTCCTTAAAAGACGACCGTCTGCTGCAGATCTCTCTCGATGTGAGAAATACGGGCGATACCGCAAGCGACGAGGTCGTCCAGATCTACGGTTCCGCTTTGGAATCCTGCGTGAAGAAACCAATCTGCCAGCTGCTTGATTTTGTTCGTGTGAAAAACATTGCCCCGGGCGAGACGAGACACGTTGCACTGGAAATCCCGGTAGAGGAGCTTCGCTTCTACGATGTCATCAGCCGCAGACTGATGGTAGAAGAGGGAACGTATGAAATCTATGCAGGCGCATCCTGCAAGGATAAAGCCGTTTCCACAGAAATCTTTATTCCGGGCGGAAAAAGGGGCGTACGCGATCTGAGTGCATTTACCGCGGCGGACCACTACGATGATTACGAGAACATGTATCTGACGGAAGGCCACTTCAATTTCAAGGCAGTCCGCGTGCAGGATGAGACGAAAGAAGGTGTTCTCGTTTACCGTGACTGTGATCTTTCCGATGCTGCTGTTCTGGCGCTTCATGTGAAGAGTGAACGCGGCGGCAGTGTGGAAGCCTTTGTGGACGGTGTTTCGATGGGAAGCTTTACCGGTGACACAAGAACCTGTGAGTTCCGCAGCGCCCCGAAACTGGACCGCTATGCGGAGGAAGAAGTAAAAGAGCGCAACCGGTACCGCGAGCCGGTTTATGAGGATGTTGAAATTTCCCTCGCAGACAGACCGCAGACGGACGGCGTATCTGAGATCCGTCTTGTCCTGAAGGGAGATATGCGGATCTGCTATCTGCGTGTGCTGAAAAATAAGAGCACAGGAAAAATTCAGATGGGCGTAGCAAACTAACCAGATCATGTATTGTCTGAAAAAAGTATTGACAAATTGTGTGAATATGAATAAAATATTCCTGTAAAAACAAAATACGGAGATCTTCAGGGCAGGGTGTGATTCCCTACTGGCGGTATAGTCCGCGACCCGCTGCGATATCAAACAGCGGCTGACTCGGTGCAACTCCGGGACCAACAGTTAAAGTCTGGATGAAAGAAGACGAAATAAAGTTTATTTGCATGGAAATATTTTTGGTGCCCTGAATTCAAGAAAAGGAATTCAGGGCACTTTTTTTCGCGGGCAACGAGCCAAAGTCCGTGCTTGCACGAGACCTTGGCGACTGCCGCGAAAACGAGTTCAAATTCGTGGAGCGTATTTGGACTCGTTACTTCCGGCAGAACCGGTCAAGATCTCCAGAAAAAAGGAGAAATGCAGTTATGAATGCACAGACAACAGCAAAACAGACATCAAAGATGTCGCAAATCGGAAAAACCCGTTACATGGTACAGGTGGCAATGCTCGGCGCCGCCGCAGTCGTATTGATGTTTTTTGACATCCCGCTTCCGTTTGCCCCGAGTTTCTACAAGATTGATTTAAGCGAAGTTCCGGTGCTGATCGGAGCCTTTGCGATGGGACCTCTTGCCGGAGCTGCGATTGAGCTGATTAAGATTCTGCTGAACCTTGTCATGAAAGGAAGTACCACCGCAGGTGTTGGCGAGGTAGCAAACTTCCTGATCGGCTGCGCGTATGTTATGCCGGCCGCATGGATCTACAAAACACAGAAAACCAAGAAAAATGCCATGATCGGTATGGCAGTCGGAACCGTATTTCTGGCAGCAGCCGGCGGTCTTCTGAACGCTTTTGTACTGCTTCCGGCTTATGCAGCAGCCTTTGGAATGCCGATGGATGCCCTTGTGGGAATGGGATCTGCAGTCAACAAAGCAATTACAAGCCTTCCGACCTTTGTTCTGTTTGCCGTTGTACCGTTTAATATCATCAAAGGTGTTGTGGTATCACTGGTAACCATGCTTCTGTACAAGCACATCAGCAGACTGCTGAAGGGTGAGGCGATGAATTAGTTCATCATTTCCGAAATCATTTCCGTAAACGGAGAATCCAATAAATACGTTGTAGCGAGACGGACAAAATGCAGAGAGAAATCCTCTGTTTTTTGTCCGTCTTTTAAAATTTTCGGGGAATGGCGGCAATGGATTGCCCACACAGGTCTTTTAGTAGTACAATGAAGCATAATCGATAAAAGAAAATACGCAGCGAAATTGGAATGGAGCGCAAAAAAAAGAGATCCGCACATTGGCTGAAATCTCTTTTCTATCACATTTTAATATTGTTATTATGTCTCGAAACTGTTAAGCGCTTTCCAGATGTTCCATCACTTGAACGCCCCATTTAAAAAGGGCGGTTCGCATGGCAAAGGTCAGGACTGCGGTAAGCAGAATCATCACGCTCGTGGTGATGTGGATGTTGAGGTGAAGTTTTCCGTACAGCAGGTAGCCGGCTCCGATCAGGATTGCGCCGACGGTGAGGTCGATGAGGACGGAGATCAGGGAGCGGTTGTTGGATTTTATGGCGGCGGTTTCGTTTTCCCAGTTTAATTTCGGAAATGCAAGGTCAAAAAGGAGCTGTTCATAGTTTACGAACAGGGTAAATAAAACCGTGATCGCCGTGGTGTAAAGAAGGGTCGCCGGGTGCAGACCGAAAACGACCGCGATGATGTTGAAGACCAGAGCGTACGGCAAGGTGCCAAGGAGACTGATCAGGATGCCGCTTACCAGCATGGCACGGATCTGGTCGTGATAGCTCATCGGAATGCATTTCATATAGATGTATTCGCTGCCCTTTCGGGACATCGCTGTGGCGGAGATCACGCAGAACATGGACATCATGACGGCAATTCCGGCGGCGGTAAGGACGGCAACTGCGACAGGCAGTTCCCCTTTCAGGAGGCGGAATATGGTGCCATCGGCGACAAGCCGGGTCCAAAGGCCGGTGGTTTTAGCCATGCCAAGGCTGGAAATGACGGAAACGAGGGCAATGCCAAGCATGAAGACCGGCCAGATGAGAGGCATCAGAACACAATTCATAAACCAGGCCGGGGTTCGGTACAGTTTTTTCCATTCGATCATCGCGTAGGTGCGGACCGGATTTTTGCTTTTGACGGTTCGGGTCACTTCTTCTTTGGATAAAATGCGTTTTTCGCTGGTGGTCTCGCTCATGCCGAGGACAGCCGGGAGGTAGATTTTCCAGGCGAGGGCGAAAAAGACAGCAAGGATAACGGCTGTTGTAGCGATGTAGAGTATCATTTTGAGAAAGGATGCATCTGCAAGGCTTCCGGTCATCAGGGGCAGGTTCGGAAAAATGGTCCGGAAGGCGCGCAGAGTGCCCTTCTGGCTTTCCATCAGGTTCATGATATCCTGCATTTCAAAATTTCCGATACTGCGCGAAAATACGTTGATGCCGATCGCAAAAATCAGGGATGCGGCGAATCCGAGGTAGCTTAAGAAATCCTTGTTTCGGATATTTTTGAAAAGACGCATCACGAGCATCGTCAAAACTGCGGCGTAAACGAGCGGCACAACCGGGAAAATAAGGCAGGCGAGGATCATATTGATCCAGTAAAAAATGCCCATTTTGGCGCTGATCCCGTACCCTAACAGAAACGGAAAGAACAGCAGTACAATAAGATAGTATTCGTTCAGCAGACAGCAGAAGCCTTTCGCACCGACAATCTGCGCCGGGGTAAACGGCAGCGGCAAAAGCTTTACGAGGTCAGAGTCCATGTAATACTCGCTCAGAAACAGCGGCAGGCCATAGAAGAAAATGACCATCATGCCGATGGCACAGACGAACTCGATCAGCAGGGTTTCCAGCCCGAGCGGCTGCAGGAAGGTATAGCCGGAATATCCCAGAAGAAACAGTAAGACCGACACGGGAAGGAGGCAGACACCAAGCAGAAGGTATACAACGATACGTCCTCCGTCCGAAAATGCTTTCTTTTTTCCGCTCTTCTGATTGCTTTTTCCTGGTCCGCTTTTCAGAAGGAAACGGGTGAGAATCCATAAATTACGCATGTTCGGTGATCTCCAAAAAGATATTTTCAAGCGTCTGATCCGGATAGGCCGCTTTTAATTCTTCCAGGGTACCCAGGTATACCTGGCGGCCGTGATGGATGATGGCGATGCGGTCGCAGAGTTTTTCCGCTACTTCCAGCACATGGGTGGAAAACAGCACGGCGTTTCCGGCATCGGCGTGTTCACGCATCATCTGTTTGAGCTCGTGCGCGGAGCGCGGGTCAAGGCCGGTCAGCGGCTCATCGAGAATCCAGACCGGCGGCTTGTGGATCAGTGCGCCCATCACCATGATTTTCTGACGCATGCCATGCGAGTAGCTCATGATACGGCTCGAAAGGTTCTCTTCCATCTCAAAGCGTTTTGCGGTTTCTTCGATAAAACGCTGACGCTCTTCCGTTCCGACACCGTAGATATCTGCCATAAAATTCAGATATTCAATTCCCCTG
The DNA here is from genome assembly GCF_003481245.1 of Blautia sp. TF10-30. Classification (NCBI taxonomy): domain Bacteria; kingdom Bacillati; phylum Bacillota; class Clostridia; order Lachnospirales; family Lachnospiraceae; genus Blautia; species Blautia sp. TF10-30. The sequence goes on along the minus strand of NZ_QUKM01000007.1, from coordinate 37,917 downwards.
ACGCGAAGAAACGCATCCGGGTCGTCGGGCACAAAACCGAACTGGCGCTTGGCTTCGAGCGGATCCTTCTGGATATCTTTTCCATTGATTTCAATCGTTCCTTCGGACGGCGCTAAGATACCGGTGATCATTTTTAATGTTGTCGTTTTCCCGGCTCCGTTTGGGCCGATAAATCCGGTGATCTTTCCATCTTCGATATCCCAGGAAAGATCATCGACGGCTTTTTTGCTTCCATCGCCGTAAATTTTGCTGACGTGGTTCAGACGAATCATGTTTTATTCCCCCTCTTTTTTTCTTGTAAAACGAAACTGTGATTCTCTTGCTTCGTTTCTAAAAACAGACTGCCCTTTTCTCACTCCGAAAGCTCTTATCCTTCCCTGCGCAGGAAAAGGAGTCAGGCGGATCTTCGCAATCCGCTTCGCTACTTGCTTGATTCAGTTAAATTTCGAAGCACGGGCTGTGATCTTGTGTTTTTTTCAGTATGCATTCTTCTGCCAGAACTGTCAATCAGCGGAACGAAAAATACAGAATTTTGTAAGAACTTGTAAGACTTTTAGAGCGTGTCTGAAAAAAAAGATACCGCAAAGTGAAGCCTGCAGATTGCGGAAATGCTTTTTCAGACACGCTCCAGAATCAAATCCGATTTTACCCTCTACTTTTTCAGAATCACATCGATGACTGTATCGACTCCATCCGGCAATACCGGGTCTTCGCCGAGATCGGCGAATGCCATGGTCGGATAATCGCTGTGTACCCAGCTTGTGGAAACCGGGATTTCCGCGCCGGTTGCGACGTAGCGGATCGCCTGGATTTCTTCTTTTTTCACGCCGGGCAGCGGCAGCGGCCCAACGGTATTTTCATAGACATGAAAATACAGATGGTTTCCGTGGCGCGTCACACGGCCAAAGTCCGGTTTCTCAATACCGGCTTTTCCGCAGCCGTAAATGCTCTCTCCGTTTTTCTTCATCCACTTTCCAATCTCAGCCAGCCGTTCGATCGACTCCTCCGGGATATTTCCCCTGGCGTCCGGGCCGACATTCAAAAGCAGGTTTCCACCCTTCGATACGCATTCGACCAGCTTTTTGATCAGCATCGGTGCCGGTTTGAAGAAGTGGTCGTTGGCACAATAGCCCCAGTGATTGTTCATCGTAACGCAGGATTCCCAGGCGATATCGTTTCCATTTACATCCTGGATGCCATTCGGCGGAATCATCTGCTCCGGGCTCACAAAGTCGCCGTGGTATGGGGTCGGATTTCCGGCCGCCAGAGAACCGTAGCCCTCTCCGCTCACCTCGAGACGGTTGTCGATGATGACATCCGGCTGGAGCTTCCGCACCATATTGATCAGCTCCGTCGCTTTCCATGCTTCGCCGCGCAGCGTATCGTAGGAAAAGTCAAACCACAGCACATCGAGCTTTCCGTAGTTTGTGCAGATCTCGCGTACCTGATTGTGCATGTAGGTCAGGTAGCGGTCGAAATCGCGGTCATCGTTTTTGTATGCCGGGTTGTTCCGCATCGGGTGGTTCCGGTCGCCGTAATGTGGGAAATCGTCGTGGAACCAGTCGAGCAGGGAGAAATACAAACCGACCTTCAGTCCTTCTGCGCGGACGGCATCAACGTACTCTGCAACGAGGTCGCGGCCGCATTTCGTGTTGGTGGATTTGAAATCGGTATACTGGCTGTCGAAAAGGCAGAAACCGTCGTGATGCTTGGCAGTCAGAACCATGTATTTCATGCCGGCCTCTTTCGCCGCTTTTGCCCATTTCCGCGGCTCGAAATCAACGGGGTTGAACTCCTCGAAATATTTCATGTAATCTTCTTTTGGAATCTGCTCGGTACTCCGCACCCATTCTCCGCGCGCCGGGATGGCATAAAGTCCCCAGTGGATAAACATGCCGAAACGGGCGTCGCGGTACCACTCCATCCGCCTGTCATAAGCTTCTCTGTCAAATTTGTACATCGTTTTGCTTCCTCCTGTTTTAGTTTTATATTGGTAATGATTCAGAGTACCATTTCGCATGGCTCTGAATCGTTACGTCAAGCGGATATTCGCAATCTGCTTCGCTACTTGCTTGATTCGGTTAAATCTTAATTTTCACCCATTTTCCCTGTTTGAATCGGATCGTCGCAAAGATAAACCGTGACATCTGATCCGCCAGCACGCCGAACCAGATTCCGACGATGCCAAGCCCCAGCGTGTAACCGCCAAGATACGAAACGATCGTACGAATAAATGTAACGCTGATCATAGATGCAACTGCCGTATAGAGCGTATCTCCCGCACCGCGCAGGCATCCCATGTAAATAACCTGACAGATCTGGAAAATGACGACGAAGATAATGACATGGATGATGCTGACACCGATTTCAATGATATGCTGTTCTTCGAAAAACAGGCTGTACAGCCATCTTCCGCCGAAGAGATAAATCGCAACGAGGCATACTGCGATGCCCGCGCCGATCAGACGGCACGTTCTGCCGTACTCTTTCGCAAGATCCGGCTTTTTTGCGCCGAGGCTCCGGCCGATCAGTGCAACCGCTGCGGACTGAAGGCCGTCACCGAACGCAAACGAAAGCGACATAATATTCATGCCGACCTGGTGTGCCGCCATCGCATCGGTTCCCTGCTTGGCCGCCATGATCGCCGTCATCATAAAGCCGATCCGCATGAAAACCTGTTCGAAAAACACACTGTACCCGACCCTGACCAGGCTGATGAACGCTGCAATCGTCGGTTTAATTTTGTTCTTCAGAATATAGCCAAGGTTCAGGAATCCGTCTTGCTTTGTGATGGAAAGGATGCTCATCACACATCCGACAACCGTTCCTGTGACGGTTGCCAGTGCCGCACCCTGAATGCCGAGTGCCGGGAACCCGAAATGGCCGTTGATCAGAAGATAATTCAGAATAATATTAATCGTATTTGATGTTACATTTGTGCGCATCGTGATTTTTGTATTGCCCGCACCGCGCTGTGCCGAGTTGATCCCCATCTGGATACAGTTAAAAATCATACCGCCCATGATGATACGGAAATATGTTACTGCGCCGTTATGCGTCTCCGCCGTTGAGCCGCACAGATGGATGATCGGACTTGCAAACGCCACAAATCCAACACTGAATGCAGCTGCCGCAAGGATAATAAATACAAGCGCAGTTACCAGAGTCTCATTCGCCGCACTCTGTCTTTGTTCCCCTCGCCGCCGCGCAACAAGGGCGGAAATCGACACATTCAGTGCAAAGAAAAACGCCAGGCCAAGCAGCTTCGGCTGTGTCGTCAGGCCGACCGCGGCAACTGCGTAAGAGCCAAGCGAGCTTACCATCAGCGAATCCACAAGACCCGCAAATGCAATAAAAAACGACTCCACGATCGCCGGCCACGCCATGTTGACGGCGGTCTGGAATGTGTCTTTGTGGTATTTCCCCTGTAACTTGTTTCCTAAGTACCCCATTTCTTTTCCTCTCTTTCGTCCCAATACCAATTTCTATTTTACTTTGTTTTAACAGAAGGGTCAATACGGTACCGGCAGAAAAAAGCCAGCCGCAAAAGCAAAATTCTTTTCGCTTTTTGTGGCTGGCTTTTCTTTTATCTTTCCGTAGCGATTCAGACCCCCATCTTGATTCCGCTTACGCTACATCCCAGTATTGCTTCTTATTTTTTCAGCACAAATTCTGCCTTATTCTCTGTCGTGCTGTCGCTTCCGATGAAGACTTCGAAAGCACCGTTTTCACTTTCTACACGCTCATTTTCTGTCAGGAAGCGAAGCTCTTCTTCTGTGATTTTGAAGATGACTTCGGTTTCTTCTCCCGGCTGAAGGGTTACCTTGCAGAAATCTTTCAGCTCTTTCACCGGGCGTACCACGGATGCGGCTACGTCGTGGATGTAAAGCTGTACGGTCTCGGTTCCCTTTGTATCGCCGGTGTTTTTCACGGTTACGGAGGCTTTAATCTCATCTTCCATGCCAAGCTCTGCCTTGTCCAGTTTCACATCTGAAATTGCAAAGCTGGTGTAGCCAAGGCCATATCCGAACGGGAACAGTGGTGCGTTCGGGATGTCGAGGTATTTGGAACGGAAACGGTCTTTGTCCTTGCCCGGCACGTGCGGTCTTCCGGTGGAATACTCGTTGTAGTGAACCGGCACCTGGCCTACAGAGTACGGGAAACTCATGGTCAGCTTGCCGCTTGGAGCGTATGCACCAAAAACAACGTCTGCGATTGCATTGGCACCCTCGGTACCCGGCATCCACACTTCAAGAACAGCTTTTGCTTTCGATACGACATCGCGCAGGTCGAGCGGACGGCCATTGAAGAGGACAACGACAACGTTTTCATTGACTTTTGAAACGCGCTCAAGCAGTCTCTGCTGGATTTCCGGGATACGGATGTTCGCGTTGCTGGTTGCCTCGCCGGACTGCAGACGGTCCTCACCGATCGCAAGAACGACAACCTCGGCCTCCTTTGCTGCGTTTACAGCCTCAAGAAGCATTGCCTCCTCTTCCTCCGGTGTATGGGACTGCTCCATCGCTTCACCGAAGCCCTCCAGACGGATGTCGGAGCCGAGCATCGGGGAACCTGCATGGAAGCTCATGTTTGTCGTATCTGCCTGCGCTTTTACGGCCTCTTCCAGATTTGTCACATCCTTTGCATCTCCGATGAAAGACCAGGCGCCCATCAGGTTTCTGCTGTGTACATACGGTCCGACCCAGGCAATTTTTTTCTCCTTGCCAAGCGGCAGGATTTTCTCTTCGTTTTTCAGCAGGACAAACGATTTTCTTGCGGCTTCTCTTGCCAGGGCGCGGTGCTCTTTGCAGAGAATGACCTCTTTTTCTTTCGTCTCATCTGCGTCTTTATACGGATTTTCAAACAGTCCCAGTTTGTTTTTCAGTTCCAGGATACGCATGCAGGACTCATCGATCAGATCCTCGGAAATCTTGCCCTCTCTTACAAGGCGGCACAGGTTTTCGCAATAAATACCGGTCATCATATCAATGTCAACGCCTGCCTCGGCGGAGCGGACAGCTGCCTCCTCACGGTCTGCGCAGTAGCCGTGGTAAATAATCTCCTCGATTGCCGCCCAGTCGGAAATCAGAACTCCGTCAAATCCCATCTCGTCACGCAGGATGCCGCGCATCAGTTTCTTGTTTCCGGTTGCCGGAACACCGTTTACCGTATTGAAGGAAGTCATTACCATCGCTGCGCCTGCATCGATGCCGGCTTTATAGGATGGCAGATAGAAGTCACGGAAGGTATGCTCGGAAAGCTCTACGGTGTTGTAGTCTCTTCCCGCTGTCGGAGCGCCATAGCCTGCAAAATGTTTCACGCAGGAAGCAATTTTGTACGGCTCCTTCAGATCGTCTCCCTGGAATCCGCGTACCATTCCGGCACAGAACAGACCGTTCAGATACGGATCCTCACCGGTAGACTCCATGACACGGCCCCATCTTGCATCGCGGACCAGGTCGGTCATCGGTGCGAAGGTTACGTGAAGGCCGGAAACGGCTGCCTCTTTTGCAGCAACTGCCGCACACTTTTCGGAGAGCTCCGGTTCAAACGTTGCGCCCTGTCCCAGCGGAATCGGGAAAATAGTCTTGAAGCCGTTGATGACATCCAGCATGAACAGCATCGGGATGTGATGCGGGTGCTGCTCCACAAAATCCTTCTGGATTTTCTTTAACGTTTCTGCGCCCATGCTGCCCAGGATGGAACCAGAAAGCGCTACATTTTCCGGCGTAAAGCCTTTATCTGCCATCGGTCCCATCGCCGTGATGTCCATATCTTTATTGAAAAAGGCACCCACCACCTGGCTCATCTGGTTTACTTTTTCTTCCAGCGTCATGTCGGCCAGAAGCTCTTTTAATTTCTGCTCGGTCATTTTTTCTCCTCCATACCTCGTTTTTGCTGTATCTGCTTCTTCAGAAACCCCTAAAATGTCAGAAAAATATCGTTTTTCCGTTTTTTCTGAATCTTATACTGAAATTTTACCACATCTGACCCGAAAAAAATATCCCCTGATCCGACCTTTTTCTTTCACTATTCTGACCTGTTTTCTGCTGTTCCGGTGCGTAAGAAAGTGATAAAATCCTCTGTTATTTCCCGGACATGTGAAGGGTGGCTTTCCGCTATTTTTCACTAAAACTTCTTCGGTATTCCAGCGGTGCGTATCCCGTATTGTCCTTAAACATCTTCGTAAAGTACGAGAAATTGCTGTACCCCACATACAGCGACACCGTATTGATCGGCAGCGTGCTCTGTGTCAGAAGCTTTTTTGCCTCCTCCACCCGCTTTTGGATGATATAATTACTGATCGAAATACCCTTTTCTTTTTTAAAAATCCGGGACAGATAATCTGTATTCAAAAAGACAAGCTCCCCAAGCTCCTCCCGGTGAATCTCCTCCCGGTAATGTGCATCAATGTAGGTGCATACCTGGCTCGTAACCGAATCTGATTTGTTGATGTACTGTCTGTACTGCACTGCTTTCCGAACCAGTACCCCCGCATATTCTATCATCTCTTCTCTTCCGTAAAGAGAATTCCGATGCAGATTTTCCATATCCGCATCTGCAAACAGTGCGTACGCCTTGATCTCCCGTTCCGAAAGCCATGCATATACCACCTGGGTCAGATCGGTACGGAGCGCTACCAGAAATTCTCTGGTAATCATTCCTTCCCGTTCCGTCCGGTCAAGGTATTTCTGCAGCCGCTCCAGCAGCTCCTCCGGTTTTTCCTCCGAAAGCAGAGCTTTCCACACATCCAGCTCCTTATTTTCGTAGCTGGTCTGCGGAGCCTGAAATTCATTCAGAAACAGCACCTCGTTCCGCACGGAAAGGCTTCCCTCCCGCATTTTCTGAAGATTCCGGCTCTGCTTTTGCATCCCCAGTACAGATTCCCACTGCCCGGCGCCGCACCACAGCTCCGGATAGATTTTTTCATTCATCCACGCAACAAATTGCTGCAGAATTTCACAGTCCCGCCCGCCGTCCTGCGGGAATGCTTTTTCCCTTGACTGCGTAACAATCCAGTAGATGCCCGGTTCCTGATAAAAAACAGTATCTACCGCAATGTCCGTTTCCTCATACAGTTCCGACAGCACATTTTCGATCACAAATTCCATGGTCGACGTATCCCACATTTCCCGCTTATTGCTCTTTATTTCCGGCATCAGACAAATCAGCCGGAAATAGTGTCCCGGTCCGTATGAAAGCTGGCGCTGTGCTGCCGTTTCGCAGAATTTTTCCTCGGAGAAGCCGCTTTTCAGCACATTTTTCCAGATATCCTGCTGCAGAATTTTTCTGTTCTGATTCCACTTGATGCTTTCCTGCCTGAGATCCTGTATTTTCTTTTCTTTCGCAACAGATTCCGCCGCACGCTGCACGGCCGCCTTCAGCTTTTCAAAATCAATGGGCTTCAGCAGATAATCGACACTGTTCAGCTGTATCGCTCTTCTGGCATAGTCAAACTCCGCATAGCTTGTCAGGAAGATGACCTGGACCTTCAGCTCCTCTTTCCTGACCCACTCCACAAAATCGAATCCCGTTCCGCCCGGCATCACGATATCGCTGATTACAATATCAATATCCACCATTCCCATGATGTTCTTCGCCTGCTGTACGGAAAACGCAGTGTACACCTCGCTCACCCCGGTCTCTGTAAGATCGAGATTTCTTTTGATACTTTCAATCACGTACTCTTCATCATCCACGAGCAATAGTTTCATGTTCTTCTCCCCCTGTCTTGTATGGAATATGGATATCTACAATCGCTCCGCCGAGCGGGCTGTTATCGAAATGAATCTCTCCTGTATCACCATAATAATAACGGAATCGTTTCAGGCAGTTTTCAATCCCGATATGCTTTCCATGCTCGGAAATATCTTCCCCTGCTTTCAGCCTTTGCAGCGTCTCCTCCGGGAAGCCGTTTCCGGTGTCCGAAATATAAATGTTGACATACTTTTCTTCGCCGCGGTCCTCCGGGTAAACCGTCACGGAAATCAGCGGAACCTTCTCCAGCGTCAGGGCATGTTTTGCCGCATTCTCTACAAACACCTGAATCAGAAACGGGAAGATTACCGCGTCTTTCACTTCTTCATGGACTTCAAAATAATAGGTGAATTTTTCCGGATAGCGCAGCAGCAGAATTTTGAGGTAATTTTCGCAGTGGTTCGTCTCCGCCGTCACCGGCACCATCTCGCTTGTATTGCGGAAAATATAGGCGAGATAATCGGACGTAATACGGCTCATCGACTTTGCATGGTCGTACTGTCCGAAGTCAATCATGCTGTAAATAAAGTTCAGACAGTTCATGTAAAAATGCGGACGAATCTGGATTTTGAGGTAATCCATCTCGATTTTCTGTTTTTCCAGCTCCTGCTCATACAGCGTGATCTTCAGACGTCGGATCTGATGAATCATGTTTCGGAATTTATCGTCAATCTGCTCCAGCTCTACCAGGTTTCCTTCCGACATCTGATAGGTGAGATCCCCATTGTCATATTTTTGAAGATTTTCCGTAAACATAGCGACCGGCTTCAGGATTTTTGTCTTCAGATGGAACAGCAGCACGGAACCGGCAATCACCATCAGAAATGCAACGCCGAGAAGAGCAAACACACTTCCCATCATCAGATTCAAAACACCGGTCCAGGAAATTTTCGTACGAATTTCAAACGGTGCCTGTGAAAGCTCCTGCCGGAAGGTATAATTGCCGGTATCAAGCTTCGAACCGTCCGTTACAATTCCTTTTTCCGTCAGTGTTCCGATGCTTTTTCCGTTCTGGTCAACGAGACTGACATAGCCGCTCTTCCCAAGAGACAGCTCAGAGAACGGTTCCAAAATCTTCTTCAGATTGACATAGCAGCCGAGTCCGACGCCCTGGCTCTGTGCTACCTTGAGCATATAAACCTCATCGCCCTGGCGCATCACGGTCCATTTTTTCTTGACTGCATACGTCTGCTGGGACAGACTCCTGATCCGGCGCTTCAGCGCTTCCTGCAGATACGGATCAACGGCATAAAGCCCGTCGGAGGAAATGCTCAGCTGATATAAGCTCTCATCCTTCTTCGCATAGAGAAAAACATTGTAATCCGTTCCAAAATCCCACGCTGCAGATACATAGTTCCTTCGCAGCTGTGTGATGGCATATTCCTCATACTGATCCTTCTCCATCAGATCCATATATTTCCAGAAAGAAGAATCCGGGTTGGAGCTGTCCATTACGGTCGAAAACAGATTTCGGCTGATTCGAAAAAAACGGTTGTCCAGCTCATCCGTATACAGCTTTGAAACCTCCTCCAGCTGCTCATATACCTGCTGCTGCATCCGATTCAGAATGATCATGCTCCCAGCCAGAAAAAGCAGCAGCATACTCAGCAGGCAGATCAAAAGATAGCGCCCCTGCTGCGCCAGTGTTGTTTTTTTCGTCTGTTTTGAAATACGCATGAAGTTTCCTCCTTTTTTCTGTTCCGGTACGCTCGGAAGCTTTCCATGTTTGTTTTTGCGAACGGATCTTTTTTACTGACTATGATAATACAGCAGAAAAACAGCACACCTCATGTTTTCATGAGTCTGTACTGTTTTTCTGCTGTATGCCGGAAACACAAACGTGTTTCTCTTTTTTCATTTCCGCATGTGAATCATCCTTTTACCGCGCCAAGTGTGATACCTTCTGCGAAGTATTTCTGAAGGAACGGATAGATGATAAACAGCGGCAGCATGGCGATAAATGCGATTGCCATACGGATGGAGGTTGTCGGCAGCTTTGCCACCTCGGCACCGATATTTCCGGTTACTTTTCCACTTGCCAGGTACTGAATATCGGTGATCATCTGGTTCAGCAGGTTCTGGATACTGTAAAGCTTCTGGCCTTCATTTCCTGATAAATAGTATAAACCATTTGTCCAGTCATTCCAATAGCCAAGTGCGGAAAACAGTCCCATGGTTACCAGAATCGGTTTTCCAAGCGGCAGTGTGATGCTGGTGAAAATCTTCATGTGTCCTGCGCCATCGATTTTGGCCGCCTCGAACAGCGCGTCCGGGATACTGGTGTTAAAGTAGCTTCGGATCATCAGCACGTTGTTTGCACTTAACAGGAAGCCCGGAACAATCAATGCCCAGATCGTGTTTTTGATGTGAAGATAATTTACATACATCAGGTAGGTCGGCACCAGTCCGCCGTTGAACAGCATCGTAAAGAATACGAAAAAGGTAATTGCTCTGCGGTACGGCAGTTTTTTAACAGAAAGCGGATACGCCAGAAGAGAGGACATCGCAATATTTGCAGCGGTACCAACAATCGTTACAAAAACGGTGATTCCGTACGCTCTCAGGATTTTCTCACCCTGACGGATGATATAGGAGTAAGCATAAAAGCTGAATTTCTCCGGGAAGAACGAATATCCGTTGCGGATCAGTGTGTTTTCATCGGTCAGCGAGGAAATAAATACGAGTACAAACGGCAGTATAATGGATAACGTAATCAGAATGAGTACTACATTAATCCAGAACTGGAAACGTTTTGCTTTTTTTGAATTTGTCATACTTCCATCCTCCTAGAATAATGCCTGGTCTTTGTCTACTTTGCGGACAATCCAGTTACTCAACATTACGACACAGAAGCCTACCAGAGACTGGTATACACCGGCTGCAGATGACATACTGATATTTCCCTGTTCAATCAGGGCACGGTATACATAGGTATCGATAACGTTTGTGGTCGGGAACAGAACACCGGAGTTCATTGGTACCTGATAGAACAGACCGAAATCGGAATAGAAAATTCTTCCGATGCTGAGAAGCAGCAGGGTAATGATGGTCGGAACGAGGCTCGGCAGTGTGATTTTTGTGATCTCCTGCCATTTGCTTGCGCCGTCCAGTCTGGCAGCCTCATAGAAGGAAGGATCGATACCGATCAGCGATGCGATGTAGATCAGGCATCCGTATCCTACGCCCTTCCAGCAGTTCGCGATGATCAGGACCGCCGGCCAGTATTTCGGTTTCTGGTACCACTGAATCGGGTCAATGTGGAACAACGGAAGGATCGAGTTGTTGACAAGACCATTTTCTGCACTCAGAAGCGCATATACGATGTAGCTTAAGATAACCATGGACATCAGGAACGGAAGAAGAATCGCACTCTGATATATCTTTTTGAGCTTTGTGTTTCTTACCTCCGTAATCAGAATCGCAATGGCAATTCCGACTACCATGTTTACAAGAATAAATGCAACGTTATACAGCAGCGTGTTTCTTGTAATGATCCATGCATCCTTGGAAGCAAACAGGAACTTGAAGTTTTTAAGTCCTGCCCACGGGCTTGCCCAGATACCTTTCGCAAAATTCAGTTTTTTAAACGCAATCACCATACCTGCCATCGGGATATAGTTGTTGATCAGCAGATACAGAAGTGCCGGAAGCATCATCAGATAAAGCGGCCAGTATTCCTTCAGCACGTTTTTCTTTTTTCCTTTTTTAACCTCTGCTTTTTTCATAAAGCGTGTCTCCTTTTATGAGGGCTGTTTTTTCAGGTTCTTTCACAGAGAAAGCTCCACATCTTTTCGGGTAAGAGTGGAGCCTTCGGTTACTGTATCACACCGGATTTTCTTTTGCCCCGGTCGTGTTCTTTTTACAAATTATGGTGCCTATTTCTCTGCAAGAAATGCATCCAGCTGCTCCTGCTTTGCAGCAATGACATCATCGATTCCCGCATCGTCCAGTGCCTCCAGGAACTGTGGAAGCAGTTCTTCCGGATCTCCGGAGCCGCTGCTAAGTGCGCCGTTGTACTGGCTGATTACGTTGTTCAGGGCTGATACCTGATCCGCATATTCGCTGTTATCAAAGACAAATCCCAGTGCTTTCGACTCGATACCGGAAGCGTTGAACTCCTGCATTTTGTCCCAGAGCTGCGGGTCAGATCCATCCCATTTGTATGCGATGAACTGGTTCGGAAGCTCCCATCCACAGTTAAAGCTGTAGCCTACGTTGTCTGCTGTTACACCGTCCGGGTAGTTGATGATTCCGTTTTCTTCATCTTCTACTACGTAGTCGGTTCCCTCTTCGCCCCAGTTCAGAAGGTTCATGACCTCCGGGCTGCCATAGATATAATCGAGAACCTGCATTGCTTTTTCCGGATTTTCGGAGTTCTGTGCTACAGAGAAGATAATTCCGCCGTAAGAGGATGAGTTGATGATCGGCTGATCATAGAACGGTACGATTTCAAACTCATATCCTGTGGAGCTCTGGAACTCAACCGGGGTACCTGGATGATAAGCAAAGAACAAGGAGAAGAGATTTCCTGCTTTGCATACGGTTCTCCAGTTTTCTGTGTTTGTTCCGGCATCCTTGCTGATGTAGCCTTTCTGATACCAGTCATGCAGCATAGTTGCAGTCTCCTTGTACCAGTCGCTTGCAAAGTAGTTTTCTACGGTTGTGCTGTTGGTCTGATCCATCAGAGCGCCCGTGTTGGCATCGCCAAGTCCATCAGCGCGGGACAGACGGCTCAGAGGCGTATCACTGTTGTTGCTGGAGAACAGCATTGTCATATCAGGCTCGCCTGCCTGTACGGTCTCAAATACTTTCTCCATATCCTTCGGCTCTTTGATTTCATCGGTATTGATATTATACTTTTCTACCAGGTCTTTTCTCATGAAGATGGCTGGAATGCTGCCTCGTTCGATCTGGTTCGGAACGCCATAGACAAACCCATCAATCTGATTTGTTTTTGCAATATCCTCGCCATAGATATCTTTCAGGTTTGTGCCGTATTTGTCAATCAGTTCAGACATATCCATGATCTGGCCGGAATGCATATACTGTACAGCTGTTGATGCACCTGTGTACAGAAGATCGATTTTCTCATCGCCGGAAAGCATCAGCTGTAACTGCTGAGATGCGCTTGCCCACGGAAGAACAACGATATCGAGCTTTGCATTCAGCTCCGGCTCCAGAATCTCGTTGATTTTTTCTTCGATTCTCTCTTCATCCTGCTGCTGGCTGCCCTGCAGTACCATAGTTACAGTGTACGGCTCGCCTTTTTCCTCTGTCTTTGCTGTGCTTCCGGAAGCTGCGGAGGAACCGGAATCAGAACTGGATCCTGTGCTTCCGCATGCTGCCATGGAAAATGCCATGGTTGCTGCAAGAATGCCTGCTAACACTTTTTTCTTCATACTTTTTCTCCTTTTCACGTATCGTGTTGTGTGACCTTTGATGATTGTATTATAGCAGAATTTTGACTTACAACTCTATAACTGATTTGACTTCGAAGTATCACTCTTCCGACCTTTGTGTCCTTTTTGTGTCTTTTTTCTTTCAAAAATCTTCCACCATCTTTGCCCCTTCTGCCCCATCGAGTTCGGTCACGGTTCCATTCATGACACGGTAGACTCTCTGGCAGAGGCCGAGGACACTCGGACGGTGCGTCGTAACGATACAGGTTTTGTTGGGACGCTGACGGATGATGTTTCGGAGGACGTTTCGTTCCGTCGTGACATCCAGTGCCGAGGTGGCTTCATCTAGAAGCAGCACCGGAGCATCACGGAGAACGGCGCGGGCGATAGCAAGCCGCTGGGACTGACCTTCGGAGAAACCGCGGCCACGTTCCCCGACGCGGCTGTTGATGGTATCCGGAAGATGCTGGACGAAATCCCACGCGCAGGAGATTTTGAGTGCTTCGATAATCTCCTCGTCGGTCGCATCCTCTTTTACCATGCGCATATTTTCGGCGATTGTGCCGGAAAGGATCGTATTTCCCTGTGGAACATACGCGAAGAGATGACGCGTTTCGGCGTTCATGGGAACCGTCTTTCCGTTTGAGGCAATGATCACGGTTTCCCCCTCCTGCGGGCGGATAAGGCCGAGAATCAGGCGGATCATCGTTGTTTTTCCCTCGCCGGACGGGCCAACCAACGCTACAATCTCGCCGGGGGCGGCCTGAAACTCCGATCTGGTGATTACTTTGTTTCCTTCTATATAGGAAAATTCTACCCCGTGCATCTGTACCCGGAAACCATCCTTTGCCAGCGGATCAAGCGCGGCACTCTCCGGGATATGGACTTCTTTTGGCAGCTCTACGAGCTCACGGATCCGGTGCGCCGAGACGGAGCTGTTGAGGAAGGACGGAATAATCGAAATCACGTTTCCAAATGCGCCGGAAAGGTTACTCCGCTGCTGCAGGAACAGTGTCATGGTTCCATAGGTAATGTCGTGCGTCCACAGACGGAACAGGCAGTATCCGAACGCCGTAAACTCCACCGCACTCCCGAGAATAGACATTACGATATTGGTTTTAATCGTAAACAGATTATATTTCAGGCTGATGTCTTTGAAAAGTCCCTGCCACCAGCGCATCTTTTTGCTGTAATACGGTGCGATGCCAAACGACTTGATCGTATCGAAATTGTAGAATGCTTCTACCTCAAAGCTCATCAGGTTGCTGCTCATCTCGCGCACTTTTTTGCTGTATTCCCGCTGACGGCGGATCATAAAACGGGACATCAGAAGCAGAAACGGTGCGCTTAAAAAAGCAATCAGTGCCATAACCCAGTCATAATGCAGGATTACAAAAAAGGTGGCAATAAACCGATACACGGCAATGATAATCGTCGGGAGCCAGCTAATTGCGTTGCCGCTGACCGTTCCAATGTCGCCGTTGAAACGGTTGAGTACGTCACCGTTTGCGTATTTGCTGATTTCCAGCCAGTCCGCATCAACGATTTTGTCGAAAATATCCGCCTGGATGTCGTTGTTGATCGCGATGCCAAGCTTTGTTGAAATACGGTTGATGACGCTCTCAAATCCAAGGCTGAACACGGTGCTTCCGATCATGATGCAAAGCAGCAGCGGGAGCTTCTGCATCTGGTATCCGGTAATGATATCGATCAGGTATTTTCCTGCCACGCTGCTGACAAGGCCAAGAGAAGTGCTTAAGATGCCGAGAATCGTGTAAAAAACGATCGCACCTTTATAGCGCGCACTGTAGCCAAAAATCCATTTCCAGTCATCGATGATTTCAGAGAACGTTCCATTTTTCCATCGCTCCGACAGGATGCGGAGAGACTCAAAGGGAGCGTCTTTACTTTTCTCTTTGGATTCTTCCTGCATGCGCGCCTCCTCTCTTTTTCCCGTCTGCGGTGCGGATCATATCGTATTTCTTCAGCAATTCGACACGTCCCGCACCCACTTCAATGCTCGATTTCTGTTCTTTTTCTCCCTGCCCCAGCCATTTCAGAATCCGCTGCACATATGCAGCCGGAAGCAGAAACGGATATCTCGCCGCATAGGAATACTTGTTTTTCATATAGGAAGCTTCCGGAACCAGCGATTTCCAGATTCCCCCCGCCGTGTGCTTTTCCGCCCCGTTCTCTGCCGCATACAGGGTAATGTTTGCGCTGTGGATCCGCCCCGCGCTCGATTTTCCGAACGAACCGGCATCGAGAATATCGATCAGAAGCGCTTCGGAATCCGGATGAAGCTTCTTTGCGGCACGGACTGCCCCACTTGCTTCATAAGAAAAGCCCAGACACCGCTCGCCGATGTCCAGCAGATTGATACAGAAGCACGTCATATGATACTCTTCGCACAGCAGCCAGAACATTTCCCAGTCTATTTTTCTTCCATATACACGAATCATCTGTACCATATCACAGACCTGACGGATCCCGACGCCACCGTGAAGAAAGTGCTTGAAGCTGTGACAGAGAAGATAGAACAGATGATGCGTTTCTTCTAAGGTAAAGATGCTCTGACCCTGCACTTCCACCCTGGATGGATGCGCGAAAACATCGGAAAATGCGCGATTCAGATAACCATAGGCAGAGGATTCTGTGCTGAACAGCCTGGTATGTATTTCATAGAAGGCTCCTGTTTTCGGATGAATGTAGCCCATCTCTTCCGGGACATCACCGTCTTTGGCACCATTTGGCATTGCGGTTTCTTTGTCCCGCACAAAGCCCTTTTGCATAAAATAGGCATCCACTGCTGCAAAATCCTTTTCCGGAATCAACAGATCCTCATCCCCGGACGGGCGCAGATCCGGCTTCGGATAGAGATTTCTACACACAATTCCTTTCATCACCAGCGGCTGCACGCCCAGCTGCGCCAGCTCCTTTTCATCGGAAAGAAACAGCGCTGTGCGCGAAACCTGCTGAAAAATACTCTGCATCGCCTGTGTTTTTACCTGTCCGCGCAGCTCCCCCGGAAGCCCCGCAAATTCCGGTGTTTTACCCACAACATCGTAGACCGCTGACAGCAGCGAATGCTGTGCTGCCATGACAAACAGATGATTCCATTGTTTTTCTGTCAGCACCGCAAGTTCTTCCAGAGCTGCTTTTTCTTCTGTCAAAAACGCACGAACCACCGCAAGGAATGCGGTTTCTGTTTCTGTAATCATGTTTTTTCCCTTTCGTTTTCCCTGTGTGCGGACCTTTTTCCATATAAAAGGCGATAGATCCGGTTTCCCATCGGGCGAAGCGGAATCATGCGAATCCAGACCTTCTCAAAAAAGCCCCACCAGAAGCTTCCCGGCGCAAGCCTTTTTCCTTTCCGTTCCACCTGTGTCACCCGTGCAAAAATCTGCTCCCGCCGCACGTTGTGTTCGATTTCTGTCTGTCCGTCCCCGATTAGGTCGTAGCTTTCTCCATGGACACCACAGATCCGATGCACCACAAACTGCCCGCCCGGCCGCTCATAAAATACGATATCGCCCTTTCGCAGCTCCCTCTTTGGGGTACGAAAAAAAATGCTGTCCCGTCCGTGGATCAGAAACGGCGCCATGCTGCTCCCGGAAATCACCATCCGCACTTCTTTTCCCTGCTCTACCAGCTCTCTTAGCATTCCGACATAGGCGCGAGTGTCTACCAGCCTCATGCTTTTTTCTCCATTCTTTGCATCGCGCTTTTTTGCAGCAAGGCCGCTTTTGCTTCTTCTTCGGACGAATCTCTTACAAGCTCCTGCTCCAGCGTTTTTACCGCATCCTCCGAAATATCACATGCCAGATGATACACCGGCACTTTTCCCACCAGACGCTCGAGAAGATCCAGATTTTTCACCAGCCCCTCCCGGTCCCATCGGTTCATGGTGATCTGTCCGTACAGGCTTGTAAATGCCTCTGCCGGGCGAAGCCGCCACGCCTGGTTCAGCTTCGCCTGGCTCAGCATCACAATGCATCCGACCGGCAGTGTTTTGTTCTCGCAGACCTCCGACGTTCCGCAGACCGGCCAGCCGTTTGCCGTCCACGCTTTACCGTCATATTCGAGCAATGCCTTATCACCGTTTACAGTATGGCTTCCCCGGTACTGCTCCCAGAGGCCCGCCTGCGTGGTTTTGCCCGTTCCAGATGGTGCTGAAAAGAGCATGGCCTTCCCCTGATACTCCAGGTATGCACAGTGCAGAATCAGGCATGGCCGCTCCGACAGGCGGCGTTCCAGTGCAAGAAGAGACAGAAATACAACCTCATATTTTGCAACTCCATCCAGATACCATCTCCCGACAAACACCTGTGCATGCTTTTGCGCAGTCTCACGATACAGCGCATAGGGACGTTCTTCTCCTTTCACACCGATCAGACGGCTCTCCAGCCCTTCCCCGTTACGAAACACCTGCAGATCGACCCGATTTACAAGCAACTCACCCTCCGCCTCCGGAAGTATATCGACAATAGTAATGGTATAGGTATAGTCTGCCGACTCCTTTTCCACCACAAACTTTTCCATATCCGCCGGAAGAACCAGCTCCTCCGGAAAGCGCAGCCGGAAGGAAAAGCTTCCTGTCTGAAATGTTTTTTCCATAAAAAATTCCTCTTTTTTCTCTGTGATCTTCCATTTTCCACACATCGTGTCACGATCCCTTTTTCCGCATTTATGATAGCAAAAAAAAGATGCTCCGTCAATTGTTCGCTTCTCTTCCGTAATGTAATTTGTAATTTTTTTTTACTTCCTTTTCTTTCCTGCTTTTCCTTGACTTTTCCACCTTTTTCTCTTATAATTACTTGTAATGATAACTGTAATTGCATTTCTGCGCGCTTTTTCCCATTTTACCGGTTGGAAGGCAGAAATGGTGTTCGCCCGAAAAGGCACGGCACTTTGCAAGAGGAGGTTTTGATGGAACCAATGGCTTCTCCGACCTGGTCGGATCTGTTACAAACGATAAAAGAAAAGAAATATCGTGTCAGCGCCGACTATCTGCTGCGTGAAATCGCAGGAGAATACGCGATCATTCCCGTCGGGGCTGCGTGTCAGATTTCGAATGCTGTAATGGTTCCAAATGATACCGCCGTATTCCTCTGGAATACATTTCAACAGCCGCATACCATTTCGGAGGTCGTTGCACAGGCGGCAGAAGAGTATGAGGCTCCGGAGGAAAAAATCCAAAATTCCGTATTAAACTTTGTGCATGATACTTTAAAATATCAATTATTAGAGGAGGTTGTTTCATTATGAGAAAAGAGTGGATGGAACCTGTCATTGAGGTTCAGGAATTTGTTGCAAATGAGTATGTGGCGGCTTGTGGAGATAGTGGAAAGGTTTATAACTTTGAGTGCAATGCTGGAAAAAGAAGAAATTTCTATTATGTTTATACGAATGGTACCGATGGAGTACCAAATACTCCTGACGATGTTTTGTTAGGAAGTACTTACCATCCTTGTGGTGAAACGCATAGCGCAGAATCCAACAGCGACTTTGCACATGGTTACATGTATAAAGCAGGCTTGCTGGGGCCTGATAAGAGTAAGCGTATTGATGTAGTCATCTGGAGAGGCGAAAAAGGTGATAATATCCACTGTACCACCAACTTAAACATCGATTCCTGGACGACCGCAAAATCCTGATTGTTCCCTCAACATCATATTTTTTCAAACGACTGTAAAAGGATCGAACCAACTGTTTCGATCCTTTTCTTTCTGTTCCCAGACAAAGCGGATCTTCGCAATCCGCTTCGCTACTTGCTTGATTCGGTTAATCTCTGGTCCTCTGGACCGGTTTTGTTTTTTCGGAGGAATTTTTATGAACTATATGGACGATGCTTCGACCTTTGAGCGTTCCCTTCTCCAGAAAGCCCGCCAGAAGCACATTCCCGTTACCGGCGCGCTTGAGCTTCTGCCGCTTTGCAATATGAACTGCGACATGTGCTATGTCCGTCTGTCCCGTTCAGAAATGGAACGGCAGGGACGGCTTCGCACAGTGGAAGAATGGGTTCGCCTTGCAGAGCAGATGCAGAAGGCCGGTACCGTTTTTCTTCTTCTGACCGGCGGGGAGCCGCTGCTCTTTCCGGATTTTAAAACGCTGTATCGCAGGCTTCGAAATCTGGGCATGATTCTTACCATCAATACAAACGGAACTCTGCTGGACGAAGCCTGGGCTGATTTTTTTGCCACATACCCGCCGCGCCGCATCAACATCACGCTCTACGGTGCCGATGCCGCTTCCTATGACCGTCTGTGTCATTTTCCGCAGGGCTTCGATCAGACCCTTCGCGCAGTCCGGCTGCTCCGCGCGCGAAACGTGGATGTGAAGATCAGCTGCTCTGTAACCAAAAAGAATCCGCAGGATTTTTCCAGGATTTTTGCCCTCGGAAAAGAGCTCGGTGTCCCTGTTCACGCCGATCACTATATGATGCCCGCCGTCCGGGAACGCTCCCTCCCCTTCGATGCGCAGGTACGCCTGCATCCAGAGGACGCTGCCGCGCTGGCCTTTCAGGCGCTGAAGCTGCAGCTGGATGCCGATATTTTCCGGCAATATGTCCGGGAATCCGTCCGTCGTGTCAGCGACCCTGCTTTCCCGCGTGGGGACGGCCACATTTCCTGTCTTGCCGGGAACTGCTCCTTCTTTATCAACTGGCAGGGCCGGCTTTTCCCCTGTGTGATGCTTTCAGAGCTGTCGGCGCCGGTCTTTGATCTCGGCTTTTTGGCAGCCTGGGAAACGGTTTCCGCAAAAGCCCGGAATCTTTCGCTTAGCACAAAATGCCGGCAATGCCGTTTCCGGCCGATCTGCCGCACCTGCGCAGCAGCTTCCTTTTTAGAGACCGGTTCGTATCAGGGCGCGCCCGATTATCTCTGCCGCTATGCTGAACATTATTATGATCTGCTGCTCGCCGAGCTCGCTTCCTTTTCTTCCGATCCGTCATAAGTTGTATCTGAGCAAAAAAACAAAAACTCCCGCCGGAATCCATTTGGTGGTTTTCCGGCGGGAGCCTCTTTGCGGTTTCGTATCCTTTTTCTTATTCCCGGTACTCTTCCTCAATATTTTTTACAGCGCGAAGCTTGTTTGCATAGGCAAGGATCTCTTCCTTCGGATAATTCTGTTTCCGACACCAGGTTAAGATTTCTTCTTTTACCTCTTCCGGCATTTTGTTGTTCATGCGGAGACAGTCGCAGAAGGTTCTTTTCGGTGCATAATAGCGGTAAGATCCGAACTCTGTTTCTTTCTCACAGATTTCGCCCGGAAGACCTGCATTTTGGAAATAAAAACGTCTGATTTCAAAATTTTCCAGCTCCATCTTTTTCCGGTCTGTGCGGGATGTGGCAACCGCAATGGTTTCCGGCTCTTTTTCCAGCATTCCGGCAAGCCATGCAGCGCTGTCCATACAGATCACCGCGCGCGGGTTTACCTTTGCAATTTCTATATATTGATAGTCTTTTGGCTTTTCATAGCCGCACTCTTTGCACCAATACCATCCGCGTGCAAAACGTTCAAGACTTCCTTCCTCTTCCATTTCTGCAAGCTGCAGTACGGTCACCTGATGATCGCGGAGGTCTGAAAAGCTCATATAGCCATGATGTTGTTTAAATAAAGTCGTAATCTTCTGGTATGTTTTAAAAAGCATATCTTTTTTCCCCTTTCAGGATGTGTAACATCGTTTTTCATCTATAGACGTTTGCACATATAATATTCCAATTTTCATCGAATGGCAAGCCTTAATTTCCGAAAGATTGTTTTTTCTCTGTATTTTTGTCATTCCTGCAAAAGAAGAGAGAAGAGACCGGATTTTTCACTATGAAAACCCGGTCTCTTCTCTCTTTTTTAGGTACTGTTTCTTTCTCTGTACGGTCTCTGTAACCATTCAGAGTCTCTCTTCATGCCATGCCGCATCCGGCCGGCTTTTTATTCCTTTGCCGTTTCCAGAATCTCTTTCAGGTACTGAAGAAACAGCTGACATTCTTCCATCGTTCCCACGCTCACACGGCTCATCTCAAAAGCGCCGATACGGATGCCCTTTTCCATCAGCTGTTCCTGAATCCAGGCAGGATCTTTTCCGGTATCGAAGTAGATGAAATTCGACTGGGACGGATAAACCCTGCAGCCAAGCGCTGCCATCTCTTTTTCCAGATATTCTCTTCCCTCCACGATTTTGGCTTTCTGCTCCTGATAATATTCCTGGTCTGCCAGGCCTGCCACTGCCGCTTTCTGGGCACAGACATTCAGGTTCCAGGAAGCGGAACATTTCCGCATGATTCCAATCAGCTCTTCGGATCCCAGCGCATAGCCGACACGAAGGCCTGCCATCGCATAATATTTGGAAAAGGTGCGGAGAACCAGAATCGGTTTTTCCGGATGCGCTTTCATATAATCAACCATACTGCAGCAGTCCGGCTCGGTAGCAAACTCCATGTATGCCTCATCCATCACCAGCAGCACGTCCTCCGGAAGGGTATCTGCGAATGCCTCCAGCTCCCCGATCGGCACATACGTTCCGGTCGGGTTATTCGGATTGCAGATCACCACGATTTTTGTTTTTTCACCGATTTTTTCTTTCATGGCAGGGAGATTAAATTTCTGCTCCTCGGTTACCGGTACGGAGACCGGCACACCGCCATTTAAATACGCCATGTCGGCAAATGCCCCGTAGGTCGGCGCGGAAAACAGCACCTCATCTCCCTCGTCCAGAAAGGTCAGTCCGATCATATCGATCATCGCACTCGATCCGGCGCCTGTCAGTACATTTTCTGCTTTTAATCCGTACTGCTCCGCTACCTTCTGTTTCAGCAGTACTGCCGCAAAATCAGGATAAAAATGGCTTCCCGCCATAGAGTCCTCCAGTGCCGCCACTGCCTTCGGTGACATTCCGTAATTGTTTTCGTTTAATCCCATATGGATCAGTTTTGAGGTGTCCTTCGCAAATGCCTTCTGACGTTTGCTCGGCGGCATGCTCTGTAATGCGTGGCTGATGATTTTATTTACTTCCATATTCATTTCCTCCTGTTTTCACGGCTTCTATTGTTTTTTTTCCGGAAAATTACCGTTTTACGGCTCCCCTCGAAACAGCTGCTAAGCCATCTGCGGAGCCTGCCCGTTTTCCGATTTTTTGCTTAAGACTCAGAAGAGCTGTCTCCCAATATCAGATATTTGGTACGGATCATGTTTCTGGACGGGTCAATCTCAAAGTTTGTGATGTCGGTGCTTACCAGATAAATATTGGAAGAATTCAGTACCGGTACGCCGAAGCAGTAGTCGTTTACCAGTACGCTCTCAGCCTGGTGCAGCAGCTCAAATCTGGCGGTCGGATCGCTTTCCTCATTCGACTGTGCCATCAGTTCGTCATACTCCGGGCAGTTGGTCTTGTTATCGTTGTAGCTGTCGTTGGAACGGTACATGGAAAGGAAGGTGAACGGATCGGTAAAGTCTGCAGTCCATCTCATACGGGCAAGCTGGAAATCGCCGGATCTTCTCTCTGCTACCTGTACCTGCTGCTCCTCTGCCTGAAGCTCCACCTCGATGCCAAGGTTTGTTTTCCACTGTGCCTGCAGGGCCTGTGCCATATCGCTGTCGAGCTGGAGGCTCGGGTATTTGTAGGTGATGGCCGGGAAGCCTTCTCCATCCGGGTAACCGGCCTCTGCCAGAAGCTCTTTTGCCTTGTCCGGATCAAAGCCGATCGGATCTTCCTCTGCTTCCTCTGCCCAGTCCTTGCCGCTTGCGGAGGATTTCAGATGTTTTGCTACGAAGAAATCACTTGCCTCATAAGAGGAACCGCACGCGGAAGCTACCTCATCGCGGTTGACTGCCATAGAGAACGCCTGGCGGACGCGGACATCGTCAAATGGTGCTTCATTTACATTGAACAGTACATAATAACTAGTCTGAGATGGAGAAGTAATCAGCCCATCGCTGTCTTTATACTCGTCCATAACGGTATAATCTGCTGAGATAAAGTTCAGCTCACCGGATTTATACGCATTAATGATGGACTGTGTATCGTCCATAACCATTTTTTTGATCGTATCGGTTTTGATCCGGTCTGCCTGAACGTAATTTTCATTTTTCTTATAAACGCTGTACTGGTTCGGTACATACTCTGCGAGGTAGTACGGTCCGCAGCTTACCAGCGCATCCATGTCATTTCCCATTGCCCAGTCGCCGTTGGTCTCGGTCTGAAGCTCACGATGCGTCGGCATATAAACCGGAAGTACAAAGAGCTGTTCGAAGTAAGCGCACGGCTCCTTTAAGTTGAACACAATGGTCTTGTCATCGCTGGTGTCTACGCCAAGACCGCTCTCATCGCCGGTTCCGTTGTACATTTCCTCAGCTCCCGCAATCGGGTAAAGCATTGAGGAATAACCACTCTTGCAGTTCGGATCCAGTGCGCGGACAATGGTATTTTTGAAATCGGCACTTGTCACATCGTCTCCGTTGCTCCATTTTGCATCGCTGCGGAGGTGTACGGTGTACTGTGTCATATCCTCATTGACATCAACGCTTTCTGCCAGAATGTAATCCCAGGAACCGTCCTCTTTCATTTCCATGATCGGGGCCATACACACATCATCGTAGGACCACCACCATAAACCGCTCTCTCCTGCGCTGTCCAGGCTTCCGGCCTCGGTATTCATCGTTGTTACAATCATATCGGAAGTACTGCCGCTTTTGCCTCCTCCGGAAGAGCTGCTGCTTCCTCCGCTGCTTCCGCATCCGGCAAGGGATCCTGCCAGAAGAACAGCCGCTGCCAGTGTCGCTGTTGTTTTCCATAATTTCCTCATAATGTTCTCCTCCTTTTGCTGCTGATGCTTGTTTGAAACACAGCTCCGGTCCCTGAAACCTCTGTTCCCAAACCTGCCGCACCGGAATGGTTCTATTTTGCTCCGGCCAGCAGCGGTTCGATTGCCAGACCCTCCCTCTGTCTCAAATACCGCGGGGAATATAAGAAGCAAGCCACTTTCCTGCCCTCAATATCATACGTTGCCGGGCGGGCCTGGCTGCATTCTTCCATAGCGTAGGGGCACCTCGTGTGGAACGGGCATCCTTTCGGCGGATGGATCGGACTCGGGATTTCGCCTTCCAGCAGGATTCGTTTTCTGCTTCTTGCGGTCTTCGGATCCGGGATCGGCTCTGCAGAAAGCAGTGCCTTCGAATATGGGTGAAGCGGACGGCGGTAAACATCATTGGATTCTCCGATCTCTACCATGTGTCCCAGATACATGACACCGATCCGGTGGCTGATATGCTTTACCATGCCAAGATCGTGTGCGATAAAGAGATAGCTGATACCCTCTTTTTTCTGAATATCCTCCAAAAGGTTGATGACCTGTGCCTGGATGGAAACGTCGAGCGCCGAAATCGGTTCGTCGCAGACGATAAAGTCCGGTTCGAGTGCCAGCGTTCTCGCAATTCCGATTCGCTGTCTCTGGCCGCCGGAAAATTCATGCGGATATCTTCGGATGTGGTCCGGTTTTAATCCAACCGTTTCCAGCAGCTCCTGCACGCGTTTTTTTCGCTTTTTTTCATCGTACATGTGATGAATCACCATCGGCTCCTCAATAATCTCACCGACGGTAAAACGGGGATTTAAGGATGCATATGGATCCTGGAAGATCATCTGCAGCTTCTGCCGGTAGGGAAGCATCTTTTTCCGGGAAAGCCTGGAAATATCTTCTCCCTCGAAAACGATTTCGCCCTTTGTCGGCTCATAGATCCGTAAAATCGTGCGGCCAAGTGTACTTTTTCCACAGCCGGATTCTCCGACCAGTCCGAAGGTTTCCCCTTTTTTTACCTCGAAGGAAATACCATCTACGGCAATGACCTTCTGTGCTCCCTTCATTCCTCTGTTCACATCAAAGTATTTACACAGGTTTTTTACTTCCAGTACATTTTCACTCATTGGCAGCCGCCTCCTCCCCGGAAACTGTGATTTTTGTTTCATCCATACATTCCAGCCAGCATCTGCAGCAGTGCGTCTCGCTGTAGGTTGTCACCGGAGAGGCCTGTACCTCACAGATCTTCATAGTGTAAGGACAGCGGCTCATAAATGCGCAGCCCTTCGGAAGCTTTAAGAGGTCCGGCGGTGTTCCCGGAATCGGAACGAGCGGTTCGTCGTTATCCTTTGCCGAATTGTTGATACTGTTCAGAAGACCTTTCGTGTACGGATGATGCGGTTCGTAGAAAATCTCATCGACGGTTCCCTCTTCTACGATCTGTCCTGCGTACATAATGGCAATCCGGTCACACATAGAAGCGACAACGCCGAGGTCGTGGGTAATCATAATAACGGAGGTTCCTTTTTCCTTCGTCAGCTTTTTCAAAAGCTCCAGAATCTGTGCCTGTACGGTCACATCCAGTGCGGTTGTCGGCTCATCTGCGATAATCAGCTTCGGATCACACGCCAGCGCCGTCGCAATAATGATTCTCTGCCGCATGCCACCGGAAAATTCAAATGGATACTGATCGAGCCGTTTTTCCGGACTTGGAATTCCGACCTGCCGCATCAGCTCAATGGCTTTCGCTTCCGCTTCTTTTTTAGAGCAATTCTGATGCTTTCGAATTCCCTCTGTCATCTGAATTCCGATTTTCAGGATCGGATTCAGAAATGTCATCGGATCCTGGAAAATCATGCCGATGCGGTTTCCGCGGATCTGCTGCATTTTCTTTTCATAAGCCCGTTTTTCTTTCCGGTCCTTCGTGTGCGGCGGAGAAATGTTTTCTCCGTCGAAAAGGATCTCTCCTTCTTCCACTCTGCCGTTCGATGCCAGAAGCCCCATCAGGGTCAGCATGCCGACACTTTTTCCGGAACCGGACTCGCCGACAATACCAAGTACCTCGCCCTCTTCCAGATGGTAGGAAACATCGCGGACTGCGCTGACGGTTCCCTGCTGCGTTTCAAATTTTGTTGTGAGATGGCTGATTTCGAGTAAACTCATACGCTTCACCCCCTGGTTTTCTTTGGATTAAAGGCATCGCCGATTCCCTCACCGAGGAAGTTCAGGGAGAAAATGGTGATACAAATGCAGATGGTCGGCAAAAGCAGCTGTCCCGGGTGCATGGTGAGCACCTGTCGGGCATCCTGCGCCATGGAACCCCAGCTTGCCATCGGAGCGGAAATGCCGATTCCGATGAAGCTTAAGAAGGCTTCGGTGAAAATGGCGTTCGGAACAAGGAAAGTAATCTGTACGATGATCGGCCCGATGGCATTGATCAGCAGATGGCGGAACAGAATTCTCGCATCGCTTGCTCCGATGACGAGTGCTGCCATGGAAAATTCCTGCTCCTTTAAGGCGATCAGCTGGCCTCTTACCTGACGTGCCATGCCGATCCAGCCCGGAATGCAGATACCGATCAGAATGCTTCGTACATTCGATCCGAGAACCATCATGATCAGAATAACGTAGATCATAGATGGCATTGCGTAGATGATATCCACAATACGCATCACAAAGTTATCAAATTTTCCACCAATGTAGCCGCACAGTCCACCGATCACCACACCGAGAACGGTGTTGATGACGGCTGCTCCAAAACCAATCGCCAGGCTGATGCGGCCTCCGTAGCAGAGTCTTGTAAATACATCACGGCCGAATTTGTCGGTTCCGAAAATGTGCTGTGCCGAAAAGCCCGCGTACTGATTGGCTGCGTCCTGTGCATCGTATGCATAGGGGCTGATCATCGGCCCGAAAATAGAAATCACCGCCAGAAGGAGGATGACGACCAGTCCGAGGACTGCCATTGGATTTTTCTTAAATCTTCCCCATGCCGCTTTCCAGAAGCTTTTGCTCTCCACGGCAATAAACTCGCTGTTCTTTTTGGATGGATCAATCGGTGAAAACCAGTCCATAACAGTCACCTCCTAGTTTGTCAGTTTGATTCTCGGGTCAATGAGGGAACAAATGATATCCACCGCCAGGTTGGCAACGGTGATAATCACACCGATGAAAACACTGAAGCCAAGGACTACGGTATAATCACGGTTTGTGATGGCATTCGTAAATTCACGTCCGATTCCGGGAATGGAAAAAATAGATTCTACGACGAAGCTTCCTGTGATCAGAAATGCGATGGCCGGTCCGAAATAGGTGACAACCGGGATCAGTGCATTTTTAAGGACGTGACGCGCGGTGATGTACAGATTGCTAAGTCCCTTCGCTCTTGCCATCGTTACGTAATCCATCTGGATCGCCTCGGAATACGTACTCTTGGTCAGTCTGGCAATCGAAGCGATCTGTCCGAATGACTGTGCTGCCACCGGAAGAATGTAGTTGGCCGGAGAACCAAGACCGACGATCGGGAGTACCGGCCACCAGACACCGAAAACCATCATCAGCAGGATCGCTGTGACGAATCCCGGGATACTGACCCCCAGCGTCGCAATTCCAAGCAAGGTGTTTTTCACTGCCAGCCGCTTGCTCGTCGCCATCCAGATACCCATCAGAATACCGATGAAAGCGGATACCGCGATAGAGAGAAGTCCGATGCTTAGCGTGTACGGAAATCCTCTTGCGATCAGTGTATTAACAGAAACGTTCTTTTTATAGGAAATGCCGAGATCTCCGTGCATCAGATTTTCCATGTAAAGAATATACTGTTTCCACATGGGTTCATCCAGCCCGTAGGTCGATTCGAGCTGCTCAATGGCGCTCTGGGAAAGATTGTCTGCCTCGAACGGGCTGCCCGGCATAATCCGAATCAGGAAAAAGGTAATGGTGATCAGTGCCCAGATCGTCACCACTCCAATGAATAAACGTTTTATGATGTATCTTACCATGCAGCATTCCTCCCGTTCCGGCTTTTTTAACTCAGAAGAGGCAGCTG
This sequence comes from Blautia sp. TF10-30, assembly GCF_003481245.1. Lineage (NCBI taxonomy): Bacteria > Bacillati > Bacillota > Clostridia > Lachnospirales > Lachnospiraceae > Blautia > Blautia sp. TF10-30. The sequence goes on along the minus strand of NZ_QUKM01000007.1, from coordinate 9,922 downwards.
AACGATCTGTTCTGGCTGCCTCTTTGCACCTTTTTACTGTCTTTTGTTTTTATAATGCTTCCTCGCCGCGCTGACCGGTACGAACCCGGATGACATCTGCCACTTTCTCGACAAAAATCTTTCCGTCTCCGATATTTCCGGTACACAGCTTCTTTTCCAGGAAGCCTTTTAATACTGCAATTGTCTTATCGTCACCGACGGTCTCGAATTTGCATTTCATCAGTACATTCGGTCCGCTCATGGTTCCGCGGTACATCACCCGGTAACCCTTCTGGTTTCCATATCCGGTGATATCCGTTTCCATCACGCCGTACACGGCACACGATTCCATGATGTCGATGACATCCTCCCGGTTCGCGGGTTTGACAATAACTGTCAGCTTTTTCATATCCGCACCACCTTTTTATTGATCCTTTTTTTATTTATCATTATGGAAGTGGAAGTTTGCATAAGCGCTGCATCCGTGCTCGTGCATATCCAGTCCGTCGATCTCTTCTTTCTCGGTTACGCGAAGTCCGATGGTCTTTTTCAGGACAAAGAACAGAATGAACGCCAGGATCAGGGTATATGCCGCAACTGCTACAAAACCGATCAGCTGGGTGATAAAGCTGCATCCCTCACCAAAAATGCCGGTGAATAAGGTTCCGAGTGCTCCACAGACACCATGTACACTGATTGCACCAACCGGGTCATCGATTTTTACGACTTTATCAAAGAATTCAACTGCAAATACAACGACAACACCTGCAACTGCTCCAATGAACAGTGCCTCGTAATCATTGACTACATCACAACTTGCTGTAATAGCTACCAGTCCGGCCAGTGCGCCGTTCATTGTCATACTGATATCCGGTTTTCCATAACGTACCCAGGTAACAATCAGGGTAACAAGCGTTGCTGCTGCTGCTGCGAGGTTTGTGGTCATGGCAATGTCGCCAAGGTTATAGGTTGCTGCTGTGGTCGATCCACAGTTAAATCCGAACCAGCAGAACCAGAGGATAAAGACACCAAGTGCTCCAAGCGGAAGGTTATGACCAGGAATAGCAACCGGTTTTCCCCCTTTTGTATATTTTCCGATACGAGGTCCGACCATTTTTGCACCGGCAAGGGCACACAGACCGCCGACCATATGAACTGCCGTAGATCCTGCAAAATCATGGAACCCGATCTGGCTTAACCAGCCGCCGCCCCAGATCCAGTGTCCGGTGATCGGATAAATGAAAACGCTGATGGCTGCGGAGTAAATCAAATAAGAGATGAATTTGGTTCTCTCTGCCATAGCACCTGATACAATCGTGGCCGATGTTGCACAGAACACGGTCTGGAAAATCATAAATACGCCGATCGGCAGTCCGTTGAACATGCCGTCTGCATCTGCCAGCGATTTCGGATGAAAGAAACCTGCTGTTCCGATAAATGCATTGCTTCCTCCGAACATCAGCGCAAATCCGATGATAAAGAAGAAAATAGAGCCGAGCACGAAATCCATCATATTCTTCATCAGAATGTTTCCGGAGTTTTTCGCTCTTGTAAATCCTGTCTCCACCATGGCAAATCCGGCCTGCATAAAATACACCAGAAAGGCTCCGACCATGGTCCATACGATATTGAGTAATACCTGTGTGTTTTCCATAATAAGTTCCTCCTCATTCCCATCTTACCTGTTCCCGTCTGCAGATCTTCTGAAACGGTCATCCTGAAACGGTAGCTTTCAGATTTTTTAAAGTGCCTGTTCGCCGTGCTCACCTGTCCGGATCCGCACTGCATCTTCGACATCGTAAACGAAAATTTTTCCATCGCCGTAGTTTCCGGTTGACAGGTTTTTCACAACAAAATCAACGATTTTCGGAACCTTGTCGTCCTCCACAACGGTCTCCACTTTAACCTTCGGAAGCATTTTGGCCACGATTTCCGCTCCACGGTACATCTGACGATATCCCTTCTGATTTCCATATCCAAGGATATTTGTGATCATCATACCGTTTGCCTTCTGCTCCTCGAGGAGTAGCTCCAGGTTTTCGAGGCTCTCCGGACGAATTACAATTTCCAGCTTTTTCATGATTCTCCCTCCCTTTCCGAACCGGCTCCTGTACAGCTTCTGATTTTTCCGGCTGCGGATTTCTTTTTTATCCGCCTTCCCGATTTTCTCTTCCATTCATTTACCGGCTCTGCTGCTTCTATATAGAAATCTGTTTTCTGACAGATTTTCTAACCTCTTCTTTCATGCCTGGACTGTTCCGCAGCTCTGCTGTTTTTACAGTTGTTTTTACAGTCGTTTTTTTGCAGCTGTTTTCACAATCCGCTGTTTTTAATTAATCACACTTGTCGGCATTCCCTCCAGGTAAGACCGGAAGTTTTTCACCGCCAGATCTACTGCGCGGAGTCTTGCTGCCTTCGGCTGCCAGGCGATATGGGAAGTAATAAAGGTGTACGGCGACTGCATCAGCGGAATCTGATACTGCGGCGGCTCATTTGCGACAACATCGAGTCCTGCCATATAAACCTTTCTCGATTCCAGCGCCTCAAGAAGCGCCTCCTCATCGATGATGATTCCCCGTGCGGTGTTGATAATGATGACACCGTCCTTCATTTTGGCAAATGCTTCACGGTTCAGCAGGTTTTCTGTTTCCTTTGTATGTGGACAGTGGATCGAGATTACATCCGACCGTTCGAAGATTTCTTCCATGCTGACCTGCTCGATGCCGTCATACTGCGGCCCCGCCTTTTTGTGACGGCTGTTTGCGATGACCTTCATGCCAAAGCCCTTTGCCATTCTTGCCGTCCAGAGGCCGATTGCGCCAAGTCCGATGATTCCCATCGTTTTCTGGTAGAGCTCAATCTGCGGCACGAACAGTTGATTGTAGCTTGCCTGCGGATTCGTTTCTTTTTCTTTCCAGTACCCTGTTTTGGTGTAATCGCTCTGTACCGTCACGTTATGACAGATGTTCATGAGCAGTGCCATCGCATACTGGGCAATGGTGACATCGCCGTAAATCGTATTCGTTATGGTCACGCCCCGGCGTCTTGTCATTTCCACATCGAAGTCTTCAAATCCATGTCCCAGCGTTGCGATATATTTCAGATTCGGATGCGCTTCAAAGAGCTTTTCGTTGATCACTCCTTTGTGGACCCAGATACCAAGTGCTGCGTCGGCGTTCCCGATCTGACTGCTGTAATCTTCGAAGGTGTACCTCTTTTTCTCCTGATGGATGATACGGAACTTTCCAATCTGCGGTACGGTCTGCAGCATTTTGTTCCACTCTGCTTCTATTTCTTCGTACGTCAGATCGATGGTTCCCGGGTCTCCCTGAAAAACGACTACCTCATAGTTTTCTTCTTTCATACGCCTCGCCTCCTGTTGTACTTCTGTCTTTTTATGTTCCGATTTCAAGATGGATTTCCAGTATGCCGACAAGTTGATTCTTCTGTTTTTATTCTGCAAGAATTTCCTTTTCCTGTTGCCTTACAACGGATTTATTTTCCCATTTATGACCAAGATACCGGACAATGTAAAATCCTGCACGGACTACCCAGTCGAGGGTCTGTGCAATCCAGACACCAAGGAGTCCCACATGGAGGGAAACACCGATCAGATACGCCAGTGCAATTCGAACGAACCACATGGACAGGATGCTGACCGTCATCGTAAGCTTGGCATCGCCGGCAGAACGCATCGTGTTCGGAAGGGTAAAGGCCAGCGGCCAGATCATCATACAGCAGATGCTGTGGTATCGGATCACAATCACTGCCATCCGGTAAGCGCCATCGGAAAGGTTATATGCTCCGGCGAACAGTGGTGCTGCTGCCAGAAGCAGGATATTCAGAATCCAAAGGAATGCGTAGGCTCCTGTGATCAGCTTCTTTGTATAGCTTCTCGCCTGCTTATAATCTCCCGCTCCGACACACTGGCCAACCACGGTTGTCATGGCAAGTCCCATCGCCGATCCCGGCATAAAAGCAAGCTGTTCCACGGTCATTGCACAGGCATTTGCTGCAATCGATGCTGTTCCAAATCCGGCAATCATGCTCTGGGTCAACAGCTTTCCGATCTGGAACATACTGTTTTCCAGTGCCTGCGGAACACCGATGGAAAAGATCTTTTTCATCATCTCCTTGTCCCATCCGGCCAGGAACCATTTCGTACAGTGGATCTCGTATTTTTCCTGATGCAGCAGTACAAGAATCACAATACTGGCAAAGGCTCTGGAAATCAAAGTGGAAAGTGCCACGCCTGCAACTCCCATGTCAAAGCCGAAAACAAAAACAGCATTTCCGATGATGTTCAGCGCATTCATCACGATGGAAGTAACCATTGAAATATTTGAGTTTCCCATAACCCGGAAAAGCGCCGCCCCCGCATTGTAGATTCCAAGAAACGGAAACGAAAGCGATGTAATGAAGAAGTATTCCACCGCGTAGGCCATAACCTGCTCTTCCACCGATCCGTAGACTACCCGGAGAATCCAGCGGTTTCCGAAAAAGGAAATGCCGCAGATGACAAGTGCAATCAGTCCGCAGATCATAACGAGCTGTTCGGCTGCGTGACACGCTGTTTTCTTATCCCCGCTTCCGAGGAACTGGGCTCCGACAACGGAACCGCCGCTTGCCATCGATGTGAAAATCACGATCAGCAGTACACAGATCGTATTGACAAGTGAGATTCCGGAAACAGCCGTTTCACCGGCTCCGGATACCATCACCATGTCTGCCATACCGACGGTAACGGCCAGCACCTGTTCCACAATCAAGGGAACGATCAGCCGGACCAGACGCTTTCGGTCAAATAAGACGTTTGTGTTTTCCATCGGACTTTCTCCTTTCCGGTTCTGCATTTTTTCTGTCCTGTTTCTGACAAAATCAAATCTGGTTTTCAGAAGCAGTCCCTGATACCTTTGATAACAAAAAACGACCTGGAAGTCTTCCTTCCAGATCGCCCCGTTGCGAACTTTTTACTGCCATTTGCAGGTATCCTTTGGATGGAAAAACGCGGCACAAAGCTTTCCCTTCGTACCGCGCCTTCGCGAATCCATTACTTATATGGAGTTTATCTTGAAAAACAGACAGATCATTTTCTGGTTTCCTGAGAGTGTTTTCCGGGAGAAATTTAAACCTGGGAGAAAGGGAAGAAATAAAAAAACGGAGAGATTCTTTTTTCAGAACCGCTCCGTTGCGTTGTCTTTATTTTGTTCCATTGCTCTGCTGTTTTTCAACATAGGCACATTCTAACGGAATTCCCGCTTTTTGTCAATCCTTAAATTTTTCGATGATTTCCGGTCTTTTGCGTCAGTTCTGTCAATTTTATACAATTTTGCCGATATTTTTTCAGTCATTTCTGAACATTTTTCTCATGAACCTTTGAAATTTCTTTGTTTTCTTTTAAAATCGCGGAAAAACTCCGGCAAAATTCTGTGAAAATTCAGAGCGAACGCCAGACTTTGCTTTCATCAAATATCCGCCACCTGTCCGGCGCCTGTTTGAAAAAGACTCCGGTATATCAGATCCAGTCAAAATCTCCGCCGGTAATCGCAAGACTTAAGAGTGCATCCATCTTTTCCACTTCCTCTTCGCCCTCAATTCTTTGCAGCAGCACTGCGGTATCCAGCACATCCTCCAAAGATTCGCCAGGTCCGATCTCATAATCCACCTCTGCCTCGCAGTCCGGGCATGGAATTTTTTCCATCGTCTGAAGGGATAAAAAGCGGTTGCCGCATTTCTTGCATTCATAATAACCACATGTTTTGGTTCCGTCTGGTACGTAATACATAGATTCGTTTCCTCCTATCCATTTTCCGTTTCTTATTCTACCATACTTACCTTGCCAAAACCAGCCATCTGAAAAAGAATCGTTTTTGTAAAAAACAACTCGTAAACACATGCGTACAAGTATTACACTGATTCTTGAAAGAAAAATGCCTTTTCAAAATATAATTTATTTTCAACAACGTTGTTGTACCAATTTATTTTCAGGAGGATATGACGATGCTTTTAAATAAAAAGGACGCTGTATGCTCTCGTTTCTTTCGAGGCTGCAGCGTCTTTTCTGCTTTCACGGCTCGCGCAGACCGCAGGGCAGTCAAACAGATTTTTCAGCAGACATAGTTTAAGCCCGATCGATTTATTTTTTTCTCGACCGGGCTTTTAATGAATTTCCAGTAATTTCATTTTATACACCTGCTGCTTTCATTGATTTCGGGGTATTTCGTTATGTTCCTTTTGGACCGTACCTCCTGGATTTTTTTGTTTTTTATTTTTTCCCTATGGGCCTCTGCCTTTCATTGGAATCATCTCCTTTAGGTTCTATATGTAAACTCTTCAGAGATTTTTTTGATGTTCAGATTAACTATGCCATTGGACTGTACCTCTTACTTTCTTAGATTTCGTTTTGATGTTTCTTTTTCGTCTTGATGTTTCTTTCTTGTTTTTATTTTTGTTCTCTTTTCTTTTGTTGATCTTATATTAACTCATCTTCTCTGTTTTGTCAATACTTTCTTTTAATTTATTTTGTATTTTATTATTTTCAGAATATTGTGACATTAAAATCGAAAGATCAGAAACCTGATGCAGTCTCACTTACAAAGAGGCGGCCGCAGGCTTTCGCAAAATTCAACCCCCGGCTTTTTTTGACCCACCGCAGGGCGATCCTGCTCCCTCCGGAACTCCACAGAATCTTCTTTCCAAAAGAGGAGAACGAAAGACTCCGCTGTCTTTGCCTTTCGCAAAGTCCAGCGGAGCATTTTTCCCATATTCTTTCTTCTCTTCTTAATTTCTTATTTGCAGAGTTCTTCGGCCAGTGCCTCGATCTCTTTTACGTTCTCTTCCTTCACAGCGGACATTACTTTTACATTATTCTCTGTCCAGGTGATATTTTTGCTCTTTTCAAACATACCTTTCATCACTTTCGCTGCGGTCGGTGCCCAGCTTCCGTTTTCGATCAGACCGATGGTGCGGTTCTGGAAGCTGCGCTCTGTCAGGCGGTTGATGAAATCCTGCATGAACGGGTAAATTCCTGCATTGTAGGTCAGCGTTGCGAGAACCAGCTTACTGTAACGGAAAGCATCCGCTACGGCAGCAGACATATCGTCTCTTGCCAGATCGTAAACAACGACCTTCGGGCAGCCTTTTTCTTTCAGCTTATCTGCAAGCAATTCGGCAGCTTTTTTTGTATTGCCGTAAACAGAAGTATAGGCAACCACAACACCTTCTTCTTCCGGGCGGTAGGAAGACCAGATATCGTATTTTTCAATGTAGTGGCCAAGATTTTCCGTCAGAACCGGACCGTGCAGGGAACAGATTTTCCGGATATCCAGCGTACCTGCTACTTTCAGGAGCTTCTGTACCTGCAAACCGTATTTTCCGACAATACCGATAAAATAACGGCGTGCTTCGTCATCCCATGGTTCCTCGCGGTCGAGTGCACCGAATTTTCCAAAACCGTCTGCTGCGAACAGAACCTTGTCCGTGCTGTCGTATGTAACCATAACCTCCGGCCAGTGTACCATCGGAGCGAACACGAAGGTCAGAACGTGTTTTCCGAGCGTAAGGGACTCACCGTCCTTTACTTCCAGTTTCCTTCCGGCGAGATCCATCTTTGGGAAAAAGTTTTTCATCATGGCAAAGGTTTTTGTGTTTGCAACAACGGTTGCTTCCGGATATGCTTTTACGAAGTTTTCAATATTCGCAGAGTGATCCGGCTCCATATGCTGTACGATCAGGTAATCCGGTTTTCTGCCATCCAGTGCTTTCGCAACATTTGCCAGCCATTCATCCGCAAAGTTTGCATCTACGGTATCCATAACTGCCGTTTTTTCATCGAGAATTACGTAAGAATTATATGCCATGCCGTTCGGCACTTTGTACTGACCTTCAAACAGGTCTACCTGATGATCGTTGACTCCCGCGTAGATAATATCCTCTGTAATTTTCATAAAAATCCATATCCTTTCCATCTTGTTTTTTCCTGCCCGGAACCTGCTCCGAACCGTATATTTTTATATTATCCTATGATGGAGGAAAAAGCAAGGAAAAAGCAAGTAAAAATAGTAAAGATTACTATTTTTACTTGCTTTTCTCCGTTCACACACACGATATCCCTTTTCCACAGCTTGCAAATCATCACAATACTTCTATTTTACAGGCATGTTCTTTTGTTTCTTTATCATAACTGATTCCAACCGCCAGTCGCAAAAGCAAGTGCAGAAAGATTCCGAGCGTACATGCTGATACTATGAGTATAGTCTTTTTCTGTGGGAGGCGCAAGAATGGAATCCCGTTTCTCACTTCTTATTTATTTTCCGGGAAAACAATCTCTTTCTCTGGTACGCCTTCTGATTTGATGACGTAGCCGTCAACATCATCAAAATGAATCTTGTACTGATATTCGCTTTCACGTCCCTCTTTTGCGTCATCGGCATCAGCGTAATAGGTAAGGCGAATTTCGAAAGTATTTTTGTTTCCTTCGCGCCAGGACTCATCGCCGATCAGCCAGTCGTTTTCGAGGTTTTTGTTTCTTTTCAGCAGCACCTCGGCGTACTGCTGTGCGCCTCTCCAGATTCCTGTGTTTTTGTACCGGTTCTGCATGGTGTTCTGATACTGCCACAGTGTTACAAACATGATCGTCGCCATAATTGCCGTGAAAAGAACGGTTTTGTATTTCTTTTCTTTTTTCTGTCTCTGCCGGCGGATACATCGAATGGTTCCGATCATCATCATTACCAGAACAAACAGATACCACAGGGTCCAGAAGGTCTGCTCTTTTCGTTCCAGACCGCCGGGAATGAATTCTGCCAGCTGATCGCCCCAGACGAAATTTACCAGGGATGCCAGAATGCCGATAGACAGAATGGATGCTGCCCCATAGACTTTCCGGCTTTCTTCATCATCGAGGTTCTGGAAGAAATACCACAGCGATACAAACGCTGCTGCCACCAGACCGCCTAGAATCAGGCCGCCGCCCACGTTTACGATCTTTGCCGCCCACGCTGCCGCTGCCACACCGATCACCAGAAATCCCGCGATCACATTTGCGTTCCGGTCCTGTTTTTTCTGCTGCCTTGAAATGTCACCTGCGTTCTGCAGCATTTCGGCCACCTCCTTCTGAGTATACTGAATTTCCGGCGCCGCCTCTTCCTTCGCCTTCTCCTGCCGTTCGGAGCGCATCAGTTCCAGCACAGAAATCCCAAGTGCCTGAGCCAGCGGCTCAATCGTCTGGATATCGGGAAAGCCAAGTCCCCGCTCCCACCGGCTGACGGCTTTATCCGTCACATGAATCTTTTCCGCAAGCTCTGCCTGCGTCATCTTTTTCTCTTTTCGCATTCCGGCAATAAACCGCCCGAACTCTTTCGCTTCCACGTCGTGCCCCTTCCTCCTGCTGTTCCCGCACCGTCTCATGTTGCCCAGCGGAGCGTTTTTACAGTCTCAGAATAGGCGAAAATAGGCTGTTTTGTCAATCTACGAATCCTTTACCTGCGTTTTTACGCCAAAAAATCCCCGATTCAGCACAAAAGTGCCAAATCGGGGATCTTGTATTTTCCTGTATTTACAGCCCGATCATATTTGCAAACAATACGATCAGCGGAATAGCAATGATGGTTCTCTCCAGAAAGATCACCAGCAGTTTCCAGAAAGTGAACCTCACATGACTAAAGTCACGTGCTTCAAACCGCTTTAGGCGGCAGACAAAATATCGGCGGATACGCCTGTTTCTTAGATCTTGCGCGGATACGCGCTTCTTCCATGCCGGATACGGCAGGTCTCCACATAACAGGTAGTCCACGGTATATCTGCCTGTGTTTATGCTGCTTTTCGCAGTTCCATTTCTGAAATTAAGTCTCTCAAATCTGCATAAACACATGAGGTTCTACGCTTTACTACAGGAACTTTTGCCTCCAGCAAAGACCTTTCCGTTGCCGGTAAGGGTTTTAAA
>NZ_QUKM01000006.1:0-174666 GCF_003481245.1 Blautia sp. TF10-30 | reverse complement strand
ATTTTAGTATTGACTTTTTATTTGCAGGCTAAAGTAACGAGAATGCGACGCGCCGTTTTCAAAAGACACCTACAAAACCCTCTTCGACTGGATCGACCAGAACCATTTTTCGACGGGCCAGTATTCCTACAAAGAAGCAGTGATCAACGAACTGGCAACGGCGTCTGTGAAAGAATATGTGACGAAGATATCGGTACAGGTGTTTCGTACGTGAAACGTTTTTTATCAAGCAAAAAAAGCCAGAAGCAAACGATACACAGCGTTTCTGGCTTTTCTTATTTTTGACTTTTATTTCTGACCCAAAGGGTCCAGGAACGCAACGTCTGCCTGTGCGGAAACGATCTTACCGCAGTCGGAAAACGAACCGCCCTGTTTTATTCGTGGATTTTTCTGGTATTACACATTTTAACAAATTCCGGATCAAAATGTTTTACCGCAGTTCCCTGATAGCCGAGATCCAGTGAGCTGATTCTCTGCATTTCCTCTTCGGTCAGTGTAAAATCCCAGATCTGAAAATTCTCTTCGATTCTCGTCTTGTGAACCGATTTCGGAATGACCACAACGCCGCGCTGTACATTCCAGCGCAGAACAATCTGTCCTACGGTCTTTCCATGTACGTCAGCGATTTCTTTTACCATCTCGTTTTCAAACGGATTGTGACGGCCTCCACCGAGCGGTGCCCATGCCTCCGGCACAATCTGATACTCTTCCATAACTTTTAACGCCGGCTCCTGCGTGAAGTACGGGTGCATTTCAATCTGATTTACCATAGGACGGATTGCTACTGTTTCGCAGAAGTTGGCCAGCACATGCGGATAAAAATTGGAAACACCAATGGCTCTTAACTTTCCTTCTTTGTATACATCCTCCATAGCACGCCATGCACTGAAATAATCTTTCATTGCCTGGTGCAGCAGATAAAGATCAAGATATTCCACGCCCAGCGTCTCAATTGAATGATCAATCGCTTTCTTTGCCATTTCATAATTCTGCATATCCTGTACCCACATCTTGGATGTGATGAACAGTTCTTCACGGGTGCAGATTCCTTCTGCAATCGCCTCACGGACGGCTTCCCCAACGGCATCTTCATTTGTATAAGAAGCCGCCGTGTCGATCAGACGATAGCCCGCCCGGATGGCATTTAATACAGATTCTTTGCACTCTTCTTTATCTCTTACCTGAAAAACCCCAAAACCCTCCATCGGCATTTTTATACCATTTGTCAATACTTTATATTCCATTTTTGTTTCCCTTTCTTATCAAATAAATGCAGTAAACACATGTTCTTCCATCTTTGGCAGGCCGTATTTATTTTATTTCTGGCTGTCCAAATCGATCTTCATATTCACATATGCTGCCAGTTTTTCCTCATCCGGGTAATAGTAACGCACGTTTTTATTCAGGCCTTCCATTTTCTTCATCTCTTCGTCGGTCAGTTCGAAACCGAAGATATCGAGGTTTGCCTTGATGTGCTCCGGATTCGTAGAACCCGGGATGACGATATTTCCAACCTGGGTGTGCCATCTTAAGATCACCTGCGCGGTGCTCTTTTCATATTTTTCCGCAAGTTCTTTGACAATCGGCTCCTCAAGCAGTGCATGATCACCGTGTCCCAACGGATACCATGCCATCACACGGCAGCCGCACGGAGCAAGTGCGGAAATAGTCTCCTCATCGCGGTAATACGGATGCGCTTCCATCTGGATCACATGCGGTTTGATTTCGCACTCTTCCAGCAGTTTTTTCAACTTTTCACCCTGGAAATTGGAAATACCGATAGCTTTGATTTTGCCCTCTTTGTACGCTTTTTCCAGTTTGCGGTAGCCTGCCATGACGTCGCCTGCCGGCTGATGGATAAACATCAGATCGATGTAGTCGGTTCCAAGCAGTTCCAGGCTCTTTTCTACCGTTCCTTCTGTCAGATACTGGCTCGCCCATATTTTGGTCGAGATGAAAATGTCCTCTCTTGCCACACCGGATCTTTTAATTCCGCGCCCAACTGCACGCTCGTTCATATAAGCCTGTGCAGTATCAATCATGCGGTATCCGCATGCTAATGCGTCCACAACCGCCTGCTCTGCCTGATCCGGTGTCATCATAAAAGTTCCGATTCCCACTGCCGGGATCTGCATCTGATTGCTTAATGTAAAGTTCATCATCATAACCTCCCTGTTTTATTTTGATGTGTGATATTTTGTTATTTCCCTGTCTTTGTAGCTTTAGTTTATCACCCGGGAGTTGCTACCGATCAAGGACTTTTTTGAAAAAAATCCCTAAAATCTAATCGTTCATTCCTATTTCGGATCGACTCAAATGTTTGCAAAAACGTCATACCATGAATCCCTTATCCATAGTATGACGTTTTTCTTCTCTGCATTTTGTTTTCTATTTTTTTATCTTTTCAATCCTGCATTCATGTTCTTTCGTCTTTTTATTATAGTTGATCCCCACAAGAAGAAGATCTCCTGTGTATTCCAGAATAGAATCCGGATATTTTTTGTCCCGGATCTGTTCCATAGCTGTATCTGTGCTTTTGTTCCACTTAAGTTCTACCAGCAGCGCCGGATAACTTGTTTTGTATTCCGGTTTCGGAAGATAAACAAAATCTGCAAAACCGCGCCCAGCCGGCAGCTCTCTTATCGGTTTGAAATAATACTGCATAGAGCTTAAATATGCTATCGTAAGCACGCTGCTCAGGGAATTTTCATCATTATATTGGATCACCGAACTGTACTCCTGATGAATTCTCTCTACGTCATCCGCTACCGCTTTTTCATCCATATCCAGGGTTGCATCCAGCAGATCTGTGGATTCCTTCTGAAAAGTAATCATTTCATTCCATTTGTTGCGTTTCACCGCATTGTTTAGTTCATGTCTGATTTCCTCATTCGGAATAAAAACCTGCTGCCTGTCCTGATCGTAAGCCAGATATCCGAGATGGATCAAATACGTCAGTATATCATCCCGGTTGGCAAAGCTTACAGTATCATTCTGGAAAGACGTCACATCCACATCCACGGCGGCCCCCGACATCATTTCTATGATAGCTGCCCTCAGTCCGTCGAAATTCATGTTAATCAGTGGCACGATTGCTTCATAGCTGCCGGTATTGGACCAGTAGCTTTTATATTTTCCGTTCAGCATCAGGCTGACAACGGCTTTGGGATTATATACCTGATACCCTTCCAGAGAATATCCATCATACCATGATTTCACCTGTTCATAGTTCTGTCCGTACCGGTCGCATAAATCATGCACTTCCGCTTCTGTAAAGCCAACATACGGTGCCATTCTTCCTGCATCCAGCATGGTGAATTCTTCGAAATTGTTGAGGGCGGACTGTGTCTTTAATTTCTTGATCGGCAGAATTCCTGTCAGATACGCCAGTGCAATATATTTTGACGGTTCCGATCCTTTGAACATGCCTCTTAAAAAATCAATATATTCTTCCTGCACTTTATGGTTCTGCGCTTCATCTCGGATCAGTACATCCCATTCATCGATGATGACAACAAATTTGTTTCCCGCAGCAGCCTTAATATAGGACATCGCCCCATAAACCGTCTTCACAGTATCCGGAATCAGTTCTCCGTATTTTTCCTTCAGTTCCTGCAGAATTCCGTTATTGATATATTCCACAACGCAATCCGCATTTCCGGCATCCATCATGCACCACTGGACATCAAAATGAATCACATCATACTGATTCAGATGTTTTTCAAAGGACTCCGCCTTATGAATCGCATAGTCCGCAAACAGTTCTCTGGAATCACTTCCTTTGCTGTAATATGCCGACAGCATCTCCGCTGTGATTGACTTTCCGAAACGCCTCGGACGGCTGCTGCAGATAAATTTTGATGTAGTACTGATCACTCTGTTGGTATATTCCAGAAGCGGTGTTTTATCTACATAGATTTCTGAATGAATGACTTCCGAAAATGCTTCATTTCCCGGATTTAAAAATCTTCCCATGGCGGCCTCCTTCCTGTTCACATTGTGATCTTTCCTGTATTCATTATACACGGAAAGAACTCCGATGGGTAGACTTTATCCTGCAAAAAATGCTGCACCACAGATTCTCCCAAACAATCAAAAAACAGAGCGAAAATCTCCTGGACTTTCACTCTGCTTTTGCTTCTTTTACAGTTTTGCGCGGAAGAACGCACAGATTTCGTCCCACACTTCCTTCTGGAAGAAACGAAGATCTGCGTGGTCGGCATCCTCGATCGAAAGCAGTGTGACGTCACATCCCGCTTTTTCCAGTTCGTCGTGCAGTTCCTCTCCCTGTCCGAACGGAACAGTATGGTCATTCTCTCCGTGGATGATCAGAAACGGCGGTGCGGCTTTTGTCACGAAGCTGACCGGACAGCATGCGAGTGCTTCTTCCGGATGGCGCATCACGTTTTTGCCCATCAGAAGGGATTCCGGAGATGCCGCACACTGCTCCGGATCACTGTACGGGAATCCGCGGAAATCGGTCGGCGGGTACCACGGGCAGGCGGCCTGTACGGCACTGGAATATTCCAGATTTTCTCCCACATCATAAACGGGATCTGTCGCAAGCGCTGCCATGCAGGTCAGATAACCGCCCGCAGACTCTCCCATCACACCGATGCGGTCCGGATCAATGTTGAAGCGATCGGCATGTGCACGCAGATAACGGATTCCTGCTTTCACATCCTGCAGCGGTGCCGGAAATTTTGCCTCATTACTCGTGCGGTATTCTACCGATGCAACAACGAATCCCTGCTGTGCCAGTACGGACAGATAGGCAAGATGTGCCGAGCGGTCCATCTGGATCCAGGCCCCTCCGCAAATCCATACCACACACGGGTATTTTCTGGTGTTATCCCGCGGGTAAATCAAATCCAGCTTCAAATCCTGCACCGTGTTTCCAAACCAGGCATCCGCCTGTGCAAATGTAATTCCTGTTGTGACGCAGAATTGTGGTTTTTCTGCTTCTACCTGAATTCTTCTTCTCATGTAATAAAACCCCCATATTTCTGTTTTCCTGACCGTTTGTCGCAGCCTCTGGCCGGAAATCACCTTTTTTGTTTACTTCTCATCCATTGCTTTTTTGATCGCGCCAAGCAGCTCCTCATACGTCTCATACGCCGGGATCTGCGGATAGTCGGCTTTGATTTTATCGGTCGAGCGGAACAGAAAACCTGCCTTACTTGCCTGAATCATGCCAAGGTCATTGTAGGAATCGCCGCTTGCGATCGTCTCAAATCCGATGGACTGCAGTGCTTTTACGGTGGTGAGCTTCGACTGCTCGACTCTCATCTTAAAACCTGTGATCTCTCCGTCGTCTGCGACTTCCAGGGAGTTGCAGAACAGGGTCGGATAGCCCAGTTTTTTCATCAGCGGTGCGGCAAACTCCGTGAAGGTGTCGCTGATCAGAATCACCTGGGAGAAGGTGCGCAGCTCGTCGAGGAACTCTCTTGCGCCCGGCAGCGGATCAATTTTTTCAATCGTAGCCTGAATTTCTTTCAGTCCAAGGCCATGCTCTTTTAAGATTCCAAGTCTCCATCTCATCAGTTTATCGTAATCCGGCTCGTCGCGTGTCGTTTTTTTAAGTTCCGGGATTCCGCTTGCCTCCGCAAACGCGATCCAGATTTCCGGTACCAGTACTCCTTCTACATCCAGACATGTAATATACATTGTTATGATCCCCTTTCCTGCGCTGCCCGCCTTGTTTGCCGACGGGGTTTTGTTTTTTTTCACAGCATCACTTTACCACACTATATCATAGAATCCATATCACTGCAAATTAAAATCACGTTTTATTTTTTTATACGTATATATCTCTCTAAAATTACATTCTTTTTACAAAATCGTTGTTTTTTACAAATTCATATATTTATTTATATGTTTTTTGACTATTGATTTATTTTTCATATATTTATATAATAATTACAAGCATTTTTATTAATTTTCTATTTTATCATCCATATTAACGAACGAATTTACTTTTCAGATAGTGCACTAATCTAAGGATAAATAAAAAACTAAAACCATCCAACAATACTTATGAAAGGAGACCACTCATCATGAAAAAATTAAAAACATGTCTTGCATTTTTTATTTGTTGTATTCTGTCCTTAAATATGGTAATTTGCAATGTAAAGGCAGATAATAATGTTGTTCTATCTAACAAAGCATATCTATTAAAAACCGGAATGCCACAAAAGGAAATAGAAAAGCTGGATGATGACGTCATGCAGTTCATTGTGGATGACTTAAAAAGTGGAGGTAAACATTTTGAATATATTAATTCAAATATCGAAAATCAAATATCGATACTCAGTAGCGAAACTTTAACCGGTATTTCCTTTACTGCATCAGCTTTTAAAAATGCATCAACCATTTATATCTATCCAACATACGAGTTTACTTCTAATAAACAACCTCGCGGAAAAGACAGTTTTTCTTTTCAATTAGGCGCTGCTATGAGACCGTATGAATATGGTGGAAAATTATGGTACAAAGATAATACTATGAACGATTGGAAAGTCGGTGGAACTCTTACTGCAAATAATCAGCAATTATCTGGTGCTGAATTTTCAGGGAGTCAACTAGGAACACCCGACTATGCCATGAAGCTTAAAGGTGTTACATACTGTCACGCTACTGCAGGTAATAGCAGTGATAAAAGAATTGTAATGGGATACTTATATAATCCCCAGAAAACCGGCTACAGTATCTCTTTTTCCTACAACGGTGGTGGAATTAGCTACTCTCCATCAGGAACAGCCTATACTGCATATAAAACAATGAACCTAAGTTATTAAACTTTCATTCACCACATACAAGTACATTTAATTTCTAATTACTCTTTCAAAGTAACAATTTGCCTATCCAGAAGCACAAATTTCTCTGATAGGCAAATTGTGTTTAAGGTATTTTCAAGTAATTTAAGTAAAATCATGAGCAAGTCGCCATTACTCGTAGAAAAACGGGCAGATTATGAATGTTTTAGGAATTGCAGGAACAAAAAGTACAGAACAACCATTCAAAAAAACTTTTAAATCCGGCATCAACTGAATAAAGCCATAAATAAGAGGTAACTCATTATGAAAAAAATCAAATTTTTATTTTTCACCCTGTTATTCTGTTTTTCTGTTCCAGTCAAAGCAGACACTGCATTCGAAAATGACGATACGGTATTGTGCTCTTTTTTAAAAGAAAACGTACCAGAAAATGCTTCGCCAATAGAATCCAGTTTAGAAAACGAGTATCGAAAAACTTCTTCCAAACCTATCGATTTCTATTTTTTTAAACGATCTGAAAAGACAAAAAGTTTCCAAGATCTGTATGCCGCAAATGTACTCACCTATCAGGAAAAATCAGATCGTTCTTTGTTATATCAGACAGTTTTCGATTTTCAAAATATAACCCAGGTAAGAACTGCGAAAGAAGACTTTATCCGTCTGGAGACAGATCCACTGATGTATCTTTTTGAATTAGAAAAAGCAGAATTGTGGACTCGGAACAGCACGGAAGAACCCTGGACGCTGGAACGGAAAATCACAACGCCTGGAAACCCAGATTTTTATCTTCCTTATAGCCAGTTTTCTTCTGATAAAAAATATTTTCGAATTCTGGCATCTTTTTCCTGGAGCCCGAGCCCTGCTGAGGAAAGCGAAGTTTCTTCGCCAGAATATCATTGCATTTATACCTCTGTGTATCCGGTATATCAGATTCCGGTGAAAGTACTCGTTTTGATATGCGGAGGCGCAGCTTTCTTCTTTCTCTACCGGAGACACAAAAAAAATCATATCTCCCAAAAAGATGTTCCGTAAGCTGCGCCTTTTCAACATGTTTTCGTCACTGTTCAGAGCCAACTTCCAAAATGCTACGCATCTCATCGGTGTGGCTTTATCTGCTTTTCATTGCATCCCGAATCCGCTCCAGTGCCTCGGTCAGGGTTGCGCGCGGGCAGGCAATGTTGATCCGCTGGAAACCGCGTCCGCAGTCTCCGAAGATTTTGCCACTGTCAAGCCACAGCTTCGCCTTGTTGATAATCAGGTCTTCCAGTTCATCAACGGATAGCCCCGTCTCGCGAAAATCGAGCCATACGAGATATGTTCCCTCCAGGTCGATCATCTTCACGCCCGGAAGCTGCTCCTCCACATACTGCTTTGTAAATTCTGCATTTGCCTTCACATAGGAAAGCATTGCCTCATACCACTCCTCGCCCTTGTTATATGCCGTCTCGCATGCCACCAGCCCCATCACGCCAAGCTGGCTCGTTCCGGCTGCGTCAAGCTGTTTCCGGAATTTTGCACGGAGTTCCGGGTTGGCGATAAAGATATTCGACATCATCATACTTGCCAGATTGAACGTCTTGCTCGGTGCCGTGCAGGTGATCGTGATATCCTCGTATTCTTTTTTGATTGCGGCAAACACCTGATGCTCGCCTTTGAAGATGAAATCTCCGTGGATCTCATCACTTACAACCGTCACGCCATACTTTATGCAGAGATCTCCGATTGCCGTCAGCTCCTCTTTCGTCCAGACTCTTCCGACCGGGTTGTGCGGATTGCAGAGGAAAAAGAGCTTCACGTTTTCAGCTTTCAGCTTCTCCTCGAAATCCGCCACATCCATGTGATAGCGGTTATCATCGCCGAGCACCAGCGTGCTGCTGACAACTCTTCTGCCGTTATCCGCAATGACTTCCGAAAATGGATAGTAAACCGGTGACTGGATCAGCACGGCATCCCCAGGCGCGGTGTAAGCTTTGACTGCCATCGCAAGTGCAAACACAACGCCTGGCGTTTTGATCAGCCATTCTTCTTTCGGCTCCCAGTTGTGATGGCGTTTCATCCACCCCGCAACTGCCTCAAAATATGGAGTCTGCGCATCGCTGTAGCCGTAAATGCCCATTTTTACACGCTCCACCAGCGCATCCTCGATGTAGGAGGATGTCTCAAAGTCCATGTCCGCCACCCACAGCGGCAGCACGTCAGCTGGCATACCGCGTTTTACTGCGAAGTCATATTTTAAACAGTCTGTATTTTTTCGGTTGATGATTCTGTCAAAATCAAGATTTCTTTCCGTCATTTTTCTCTTCCTCAATTTCTGCAAAAACCTTCTCAAGCTCGCCGATCAGGTCCTCGATATTTTCAATTCCGACGGAGAAGCGAAGGGTGCTCTCCGTAATTCCGTTCCGCTCACGGATTTCCTTCGGCACATCGGCATGTGTCTGCGTCGTCGGATACGTAACGAGTGTCTCCACGCCGCCGAGGCTCTCTGCGAAACGGATCATTCTTACCTTCTCCAGAATGGCAAGGGCAAACTCTTTGCTCTCGAGCTGGATTGTCAGCATAGCACCGAAGCCTCTTGCCTGTTTTTTCATAATCTCATGGCCCGGGTGATCCGGCAGTCCCGGATAGATCACTCTTGTGACTGCTTTCTGCTTCTGCAGCCATGCAGCGATCTGCTCTGCATTCTCCTGGGAACGCTCCATGCGGATGCCTAAAGTTTTCATGCCGCGCAGCACCAGCCAGCAGTCAAACGGAGCAAGACCTGCACCTGTTGTCTTAATCAGGAAACGCAGTTTTTCCTGAATGTCTTCACGGTTTGTCACGATAAAGCCTGCCAGCGTATCATTGTGGCCGCTTAAGTATTTCGTGCCGCTGTGGATGACAACATCCGCGCCGAGATCGAGCGGGTTCTGGAAGTACGGAGACATGAAGGTGTTGTCCACGATCAGAATCAGGTTGTGGCGTTTTGCAATATCCGCCATCTTTCGGATGTCGGTTACGTTCATCATCGGGTTCGTCGGGGTCTCGATGTAGATGGCTTTTGTATTTTCTTTCACATAGCTTTCCACGTCATCACGGCAGCAGTCGATGCCGGAAAATTCGACGCCGTTTTTCTCGTTCACATGGTGGAACAGACGAATGCTTCCGCCGTACAAATCGGAATCCGCAATGATGTGGTCTCCCGGGCGGAACAGCTCCATCAGAAGTGAGATCGCTGCCATGCCGGAGCTTAATGCAAACGCATCAATTCCGTTTTCCAGCACAGCCACCATCTTCTCCAGATGCTCTCTGGTCGGGTTCTGCAGTCTGCTGTAATCAAATCCGGTGCTCTGTCCTACGCCCGGATGCGCATACGTTGCGGTCTGATAAATCGGGTAGCTGAGTGCGCCGTAGTGGCTACACTGTCCCTCGTCCTCTTCTAAATGGATACATTTTGTGTCAATTCCTCTTGCCATATGAATAATCTCCTGTTATTTCGTAATTTTTCTTTCTATACTAATCTGATAGGTTTTGTAACGTAACCTATCATAACAGAAAATGCGGCGTTTGTATATTCCCTTTTTTCTTTGACTTGTTATAAGTTTTTCCTATAACTATCGTAAAAAAACGCCGCCAGAAGATTTTTCTCCCGGCGGCCGCCTCTTGCATCCATATTTTAAATAAGTTCCGCACAGATCGGATCATGATCAGAAAGGCACACACCGTCCTTCTGCTCCGTCCATTTTTCCACCTTTTTCAGTTCCCAGTCCCCTTTGAGAATGATGTAGTCAATCGAGCACTGCGGATCGTTCGGATCATCGCGATGATAGTTGTGGAAGGTAATGCCGATTCCTTCCGTCGCATTCACAAGACCGGCAGTTTCCCTCAGCGGTTTCATCTCTTCGCTGTCCGGCTCGGCATTGAAGTCGCCGCTAAGAATCACCGGCACATCGGCAAATGCTTTCTCTGCTCTCAGATGTGCGAGAATCTGCTCCAGGCCAAGCTTTCTCGCCCCGGCGCACTCGTGATCCAGATGGGTGTTGATGACGCGGAACACTTTTCCGGTCTCCATATCCTCAAATACCACATCCGTCGCAGTACGCGGGCACATACTCTGTACCGGATAGCGGGATCCCGGCACGTACGGTGTCGGTGACAGCCAGAAGGTTTCCAGGCTCACACTCTGAAAACGTTCTTTCCGATAGGCAATGATCATTGCCTCACCGGTCAGATCCTTTTCTCTTCCACATCCGGCAATGTAATATTCTGTCAGATTTTCCTTCAGCCAGGCAGCCACATGCGGCAGTACCTCCTGAAAACCGATGATATCCGGCTTTTCCTGTCTGATTTTTTCCAGAATCAGAGGTCTGCGGTAGATAAAATTATTGGCTCCATCCTGGCCAAAATCACAGCGAATATTAAATGTTACAAATTTCATCGTAAAATCCCTCTTTTCATTTGTTTTCCTAACCCTTATTTTTGCTGGAAAGCGCTATGCTTTCTCTCCTTTTTCTTCGTATTCACACGGCGCAGACACGCATAGCGCAGCTTCAGCCGCATTTTCCAGCTGCAGCCCGGTACCGGCTCCATCAGCTTTTCCAGAAAATGGTTCAGCGTACGTTCCTCATAAGGAGACAGCAGAATCTCACCGTAGATATGTTTCTCGATCAGATGGCAGACACGCGTATATTCGCCTGGCTCGACCGCCGGAAATCTGCGGGCGAGTTCTGCATCGGTTGCTGCCGTTTCCCATCCAAGACCGGCATCTATGCCCCACAGACAAAGATACTGATAAATTCTTGCTTCCGTTCTTCGGATCCGCCCGCCCGGCCGCTCCTTCTGCTGTTTCTTTGCCGCCGGTCCAAGGCAGATGATCCGCGCCGCCTCCGCCGCAATCACAAGCAGTGTCAGCAGAATCAGAAGCACGCCAAGCAGCCCGAGAAGAAACAGCGAAACACTGCGCAGTACCGGGAGAACGGCTTCGCCTGCCTTGCTCTTTCGGTTTTCCACACCGGTAATCTGCTCCGCCGACAGCGAATTGTTCTCCAGCACCACATTCTTCTGTACAGAATCTGGACTTCCGACCATTTTCTGAAGAGATGCAACATTATACAGGAACAGTTTGTTTTTTAGGTATTTTCTTTCACTTGTTTTTCTGTTGCTCCTTCCTCCATTTTTGCTCTGCCTTAACTTCTAAAGACCATCCCAGAAAAACGCAAGTATTTTTAGTACTCCAGATACGCCCCTTTCATCGGGCTTGCTGCGTGGAGGCTGAAAAGACGGAGTACGCCTTTTTTGTATTTCGGCTCGCGCGGTTTCCAGTTTTGGCGGCGTTCTTTTAAGATCGCATCGATTTCTTCCATGGACTTGCGCTCACCGGCGATTCCGATGATGTTAAGTTTTCGTTCCTTCACATCAATCTCAATCAAATCCCCTTCCTCGACGAGTGCGATCGGGCCGCCGTCTACAGCTTCGGGACTGCAGTGGCCGATAACCGGGCCGGTGGAGGCGCCGGAAAAACGGCCGTCGGTGATAAGCGCGATGCTCTTTCCAAGCTCTTTGTCGCTGCTGATTGCCTCGGAAGTATAGAACATCTCCGGCATACCGCTGCCTTTCGGGCCTTCGTAGCGGATGAAGACGGCGTCGCCTTTCTGAACCTTATGTTTCAGCACGGCATCGAGGCACTCCTCCTCGCTGTCGAACGGTCGGGCACGGAGGACGGCGTGGAACATTTCTTTCGGGCAGGCCGTGTGCTTGATGACGGCTCCCTCCGGCGCAAGGTTTCCGCGCAGAACAGCGATGCTGCCGTCCGTTCCGATCGCCTTGTCATACGGGCGGATAATATCTTCTTTTGTAATCGAAGTTCCATACCGCTCATTGAATTTTGCGAGCCATCCGCTGCACTTCTCATAAAATCCATTTTCACGAAGCTCCGCCAGATTTTCTCCGAGCGTCTTTCCAGTCACCGTCATCACATCGAGATGCAGATGATCTTTGATTTCTTCCATAATCGCCGGAACGCCGCCCGCATAATAGAAGCACTCTGCCGGCCATCTTCCCGCCGGGCGGACATCGAGCAGATATCTTGCGTTGCGGTGCAGACGATCGAATGTGTCGCCGGTAATCTCGATGCCGAACTCATGCGCAATGGCCGGGATGTGCAGCAGGCAGTTTGTGCTTCCCGAAATTGCCGCGTGGACAAGAATCGCATTCTCAAAACTCTCTTTCGTCACAAGATCGCTTGGCCGCATATGCTCCATCTGTGCCAGTTTTACCGCCTGGCGGCCTGCCTCCCGTGCATATGCCAGAAGATCCGGGCTTGTCGCCGGCATCAGAGCGCTTCCAGGCAGGGCGAGGCCGAGTGCCTCCGCCATGATCTGCATCGTGGATGCCGTTCCGATAAACGAACAGGCACCGCAGCTTGGGCAGGCATTGCATTTCGCCCAGTCGAGCTTCTCCTCGTCGATCTCACCGCGCTCAAATTTTGCGCTGTACATGCCAAGCTGCTCCAGTGTCAGCATCTCCGGTCCCGCATTCATCGTTCCGCCCGGCACAACAACCGCCGGAATATTGACACGCGCAAGGCCGATCAGATTGCCCGGCATACCCTTGTCGCAGCTCGACAGATAGACGCCGCCGTCAAACGGTGTCGCATTCGCGTGGATCTCGATCATATTGGCGATCATCTCGCGGCTCGCAAGACTGTAGTTGATACCGTCCGTTCCCTGGCTCTCGCCGTCACAGATGTCGGTGCAGAAATACCGCGCCCCGAAGCCCCCCGCTTCCGCAACGCCTTTCCGCACTTCCTCGACCAGCAGATTTAAGTGGCCGCTTCCCGGGTGGCTGTCCCCGTACGTACTCTCCACCATAATCTGCGGTTTTTCAAGATCCTCTTTTTTCCATCCTGTTCCAATCCGGAGCGGATCCATCTCCGGTGCAAGTTTCCGCATTTCCTGACTCTTCAGCATTTCCTTCTCCTCCCGCTGTTTTTTAGGTATTAAAAATACTCTTTCTGCTTTTCACTATAGCAATCCCTGTATTTGATTGCAAGACAAAAAAGCTGCAGTCTGCAGGGATTCCCCACAGACCGCAGCCTCTCTGAACAGCTCACAGATTTCTCTGTTTTCTGTTTGCCTGCTTCCGCAGATAATTTCCAATGCTTGTAAAACTAAGCAGCGTCACAATCAGAAAAACACCCGGGATCAGAATGATCCACCATGCCTTTGTCATCAGCGCTTTTTCCGAAAGTGACAGCATGCTGCCCCAGGAAATCACCTCCAGCGGAAGACCGATTCCCATAAAACTCAGCGTGGATTCTGCTACAATCGCACTTCGGATGTTCATAACCACCATAAACATAATAGACGAAAAAAAGTTCGGTGCCAGATGGTGCCATAAAATATAGAAAAAACTGCCTCCCATACAGCGCGACGCAATCACGTATTCACTGTTCCGGATCTGCCGTACTTCGGTCCGCACAACCTTTGCAATGCTTGTCCAGCTTGTCATTCCGATCACGGCAGAAATCGTAATCACATTGGATTTTCCCGCAGCGGCCAGAAGAAAAATGACAAGAAGAAGATTCGGCACCGACAAAAAGATCTCGGTCAGCCGCATCAGAAGCGCGTCCAGCCACGCCGGTGCACATCCGCTGACTGCGCCGAAGAGAACGGCAATCACAGTGGAAATCAGCGTAGAAAGCAGACCGATCGCCAGCGATATTCTGCCGCCGTACCAGATCATCGAGAAAATATCTCTTCCCATCGTATCGGTTCCAAACAGAAATTCCCGGCACGGCATGACGGAACAGTTTTTCAGATCCATATACGAAGGATCCTTCGTCATAATCTGCCCACAGAAAAGACAGCCCAGCACAAGAAGACCCAGAAAAAACTCTGCTGCCACCGGCCGGTCCTGATACCATTTTTTCTTTTTTTCTGCTTCTGTTTTTTCTGCAGGCCTCTCTCCTGCAAATTGAAATAATTGTGTTTTTTCTGTCACAGCATCATTACCTCCGATGTTTCTGCCGCTTCTTTCTCCCGCATCCGCGGATCAATTCTCTCGTTGATGATCTGTGCCGCCATATTGCACAGAATCACAACGATTCCGGACATCAGGCAAAGCAGCATCAGAAGATTGTAATCTTTGTACCGTGCGCTCTCATACGCCAGCGTTCCGATACCGGGATACGAGAAAACCGTTTCTACAATATAGGTTCCCCCCAGCACATGCGGAACAGAAATGGCCATGATGCCAAGATACGACGGAATCGTATTCCGCAGGCAATGCCGGAACAGAACCGTCTTTCGTTTCAGCCCCTTGGCTCTTGCCAGAAGCACATACTCTTCCCGCACTTCATCCAGAATTTTATTGCGGATCATGTATGCGTAATACCACAAATGACTCAGCACTACGACCGTCATCGGCAGGATCAGATGACAGACACGGTCAGAAAAATCTGCCTGTTTTCCAACAGAGTAGGCACCGGAACTCGGCAGCCATTTGAGCTGCATGGAAAAAACAAGAATCAGAAGCAGCGACAGCCAGAATTCCGGAATACATCCCGTGATGGTTCCCACCTTACAGATGATGCGGTCCAGCCATATATCTTCCTTCCATGCACAGAGAATTCCAAGAAGCAGCGCGAGGGTGAAAATCAGCAGAAATCCAATGCCGCCAAGCACCAGCGTATTTCCAATTCTTCCCTCGATCACGCGCGTTACATCCATTTTATATTTGTACGAAATTCCGAAATCCCCCTGCAGCGCATTGCCTGCCCAGCGGATATACTGTACGGAAATGGGATCCTTCAGTCCCAATTTTTCTTCGGCCCACGCTCTTTCTTCGGGCGCCATTTTTTCCACGCGGTCTCCGTAATATGATACCAGCGGATCTCCCGGCGCAAGCCTTGAAATATAAAATACGAGCACAGACAGCAGCAGAACACTTGCCAGAAATGCCGCTGCTTTTTTTCCATAGTAAAGCACTCTGTTCCGGCTTTTCATCCTGCATCGCCTCCCTCCATCAGCACAAAATGATCTTTTTCCACTTCCCGCAGTGTTCCCGTCCTGGGAAATTCTGTATTGGAAAAATCCGGTACAGCTCTCGCTCTTTCCCTTCGCGGATCCGGAATCGGAATGGCCGCGATCAGTGCTTTCGTATATGGATGCAGCGGATTTTCAAACACGGCTCGCGCCGGGCCGGTCTCCACCAGTTTTCCATGGTACATCACACCTACTCTGTCACACAGAAATTCGACCATATCCAGATCATGCGCAATAAACAGGAACGAAAAACCGTGCTCCTTCTGCAGATGACGGAACAGATTCACAATCTGTGCCTGTATCGACGCGTCCAGCGATGCAATCGGTTCATCCGCCACCAGAAGCTCCGGCTCCATCGTCAGTGCCCGTGCAATCGCAACGCGCTGCCGCTGTCCGCCGGACAATTCTCCCGGATATTTTTTCAGATATTCCGGATCCAGCCCCACGTATTTCATCTGGAATCTGGCTTCCTCCTCATAGCTTCCCCGCAGCGGCCGGATTTTCTGCACGCGCATCGGCTCCTCAATAATGTCACGGACCTTCATCCTCTGATTCAGACTGGAACCGGAATCCTGAAAAATCATCTGGCGTGTCGTCTGCAGCATTTTTTTATTTTTCCGGAACTGGCCTCTGTCGCAGGTATCAATCCCTTTATAATAAATCTGGCCGGCATATGGCTGATAAATATTCATCACACAGCGTGCAGCGGTAGATTTTCCGGAACCGGATTCTCCTACCAGTCCAAAAATTTCTCCTCTTCGAATCTGAAACGATACATCATCGACTGCCTTGACTGCTGTTTTCCGGGACAGTGGAAAAATATGGGTAAGATGACGCACATCCAGCAAAATCTCATGTTCCATCTGTATTTCCTCCTATCGGCGTCACAACCTTCGGTGCTCTCTCATCCAGCAGCCATGTTGCCGCATAATGGCTGTCTGTGACCCGGAACATCGGCGGCTCCTCCTCAAAATCAATTTCCAGCGCATAAGCATTGCGGCTGGCAAAGGCATCGCCCTTCGGCGGATGGAGAAGAGACGGCGGCATTCCCGGGATAGACGGCAGGCTTTCTTTTCCCCTCGAAAACGCCGGTATGGAACGCAGCAGTCCCCACGTATACGGATGACGGGGATCATAGAAAATCTCATCCACGGTTCCAATCTCTACTATTTTTCCCGCATACATGACCGCTACCCGGTCTGCGATCCGCGCTACAACGCCAAGGTCATGTGTGACAAAGACCGTCGCCGTTCCCAGTTTTTTCTGAATTTCCCGAAGCAGGTCCAGAATCTGTGCCTGAATCGTCACATCCAGCGCTGTCGTCGGCTCATCAGCAAACAGAATTTCCGGATCGCCCGCCAGCGCAATCGCCAGTACGATCCGCTGCCGCATTCCGCCGGAAAAGTGATACGGATATGCCTTTTTCCGCTCTTCTGCCTGCTCGATTCCCACCAGCTGCATCAGTTCTGTCACTCTCTGTTCCACTTCTTCTTTTCCCATGTCTTTCTGATGCGCCCGCACTGCCTCTGCAATCTGCGCTCCGACTGTCATCGTCGGATTTAAGGAAGTCATCGGATTCTGGAAAACCATCGAGAACAGTTTTCCCCGCAGTTCCCGCATTCTTCGCTCCCCGTATCCTGCAATTTCTTCTCCATTGACCAGAATTTTTCCGTTTTTGATCTTTGCATTCTCCGGCAGCAGCTTCATAATGCTTTTGCAGAGCACACTTTTTCCGCAGCCTGACTCGCCTACAACAGCGAGCACCTCACCTGCATTCAGGGAAAAGCTGACATCGCGGACCGCCTGTACTTCCCCCTCATCTGTAAAAAAGCTGACGGAAAGATGTTCCACTTTTAATCGTTCCTTCATTCCGTTTTTCTCCTGTACAGACAAAAAGGAGGTAACCATACCTCCTTCGTCTGCTTTTTTGTTTTTATTCTTCGATTGTCCAGTCCTGAATATTCCAGAAAATACCAACGCCGTGGTGGCCCAGCACCGTGTCTTTGGAAATTCCCTGAATACCGGAATCTGCCACATAATTTGCATCAATATAACAGATGAATGCATAGGCCGGATCTTCTGCCAGTTCTTCCTGGAATTTTCCGTAATATTCTTTCCGCACTTCCGGATCGTCACTCTGGCGGGCAAGAGACAGATACTCATCTACTTTTTCATTGGAATAGCTCGAATAATTCGCCCCTTTGTCCGTGCCGAAAACCTTATATGTATGATCGTCCGCATCGAACGGGCTTCCCCAGCCGATCAGACAGGCCATCTGTCCGCCCCAGTCCATCTGTGCCGGAATTTCTACGGTACAGTTGATTCCGGTTTCCCGGAGCTGCTGTGCTGCTGCCTGGGCAATATCAATACGGTCCTGCTCGCCGGACATTACGCTGATGACAAAACCGATTTCTTCGCCGTCCCGCTCATAGAAACCATCGCTGTTTCTGGTGCATCCGGCCGCTTCCAGAATTTCCTGTGCTTTTTCCGGATTGTAATCATAATGTTCTACATTTTCGTTATTATAAATGTTACGCTGCAGAGGACTGTATGCCGGCATTCCCTCGCCAAGAAGTACAGAATCAATGATCGCCTGACGGTCAATAGAATAGCATACCGCCGGAATGATGTCTCTGTTTTTCGTCCAGTAATCATTTGCAAAGTTAAATAAAATTCCGCGGTAATCTGCCGTTGTCATATCGTAGCAGGTAAAACCGTCTTTTTCTTTGAAATTCTGTGCATTTTTCGGGTCAAGCAGCGCCAGATCCAGTTCGCCGGATTCCAGCTGCATTGCCTGTGCATTATCATCCGGTACAATTTTGAAAATGACCTTGTCAATCTTTGGTGCACCGAGGTAATAATTTTCATTTTTTGTCAGAACGATCGACTGGCCTTCATCCCAGCTTTCCAGCTTGTACGGACCTGTTCCGACCGGTGCTCGGAAGAAATCCGACTCCTGCATATTTTCACCTTCCAGCAGGTGCTTCGGCAGGATGGCCATCGTCATGTATTCCAGGAAAGCCACGTTCGGCTCGGAAAGGCGGAAGGAAACGGTGCTGTCATCTATAACTGTAATCTCTTCTACATCCTCATAATTTGGTGCATTTTCAGATCCGTTTTCCGGATCCATGATCGCTTCGATGGTGAATTTCACATCGTCCGCCGTAAATTTTTCTCCATCATGCCATTGGACGCCGTCCCGGATATGAAAGGTGTAGGTGCAGGTTTCTGCATCGTACTCCCATTTTTCTGCCAGACCCGGAACAATGTTGTCATCCGCATCGTGTGCGGTCAGTCCGTTGAACAGCAGTAGATTAATTTCACCGTGCTCATCCATCGCCGGATTAATCCTGGTATAATCAGCAGAACCGTAAACCAGGGTCGTCTCTTCCTCCCCTGTCTGGCCGGAAGAAGCTTCCGTCTCTGTTTTCGACAAATCTGTACTGTTGCTGTTTTTCCCGCTGTCCTGACCGCATGCCGCAAGGGATGCTGCAAGAGACACCATCAGCATCAAAGATAATATTTTCTTTTTCATCCTTTTCCTCCCATTTTCAGACCGTTTTTACCCGGACTGACCGCTTTTTTTCTTTGTACTCCCATGATCTGCGCGCCTGATCCATGTACTGTTCGTTCATTATATTTGATATTTCAAGCTCTCACAAGCCGGGTGGGGGGATATTTTTTTCTTTTCTTGTAAAGTTAATCGTCTCATGCAGAGGGAGTTGCCCGTTTCTTTTTTGTTATCCTATTTTCTTTACCCTATCACATCCGTAACCGCATTCACCGCTTTCGCCACAAAGCTGATCGTCTTTTCATTGAACACTTCCCCGTCTTTTGAAATCGAAACATGTGCGAGTCCGATCTCATCTTTCTCGCTCGCTTCGGTGCTGCCCATGAGGGTTGTCCATTTGATATGGACATCGTCGGCGGTGATGGCGTGGTCGCATATTACGATGTACTGTGCTTCATCGAACAGCGGCGAATTGGATTCCGCATAGACGATGATGTCGTTGTTTTTTTCCTGATAGACGCGCACGGTATAATTTACCAGGTCTTTTTCATCCGTAATATAGTCCTTGTTCGGCGATACGGTTTCTTCGCAGATCAGGCTTGCATCTTTTGGAATGGTATTCTTCTCTTTCGTTTTGGTCATCCCGATCATCAGCATACAGTTGCAGAGCGCTGCGATCAGAACTGCAAGCAGCAGGATTTTTATTCTATGTTTCATTGTTTTCTCTTCCTCTTCCCATGTCATAGTTTGTCACTGATGTTTCATTTCCATTATATATGATTCCCCCAAAATAAGAAACGCAAAAATGCATCCGCCCCCGTAAAACCTTTTTGAAAAAATTTCTCAATGAAAAAGTTTTCTATTTTGTTCCAAATATGTTATGCTATACTGTCCGTTAGGCAATTCTAACTCGATGTACTCTCGTAATAAAGGAGGAACTGCATGCCTTTAAATTTAACCGATTTCAATCAGTTTTACGTCATCAATAAAATCTGCGGCCAGGAAAAACAGCGCCATTATCTGGAGTCGCTGGGGTTTGTTCCCGGGGCCAGGATTTCGATTCTAAAGAAAAAATTTTTACGCTTCTCAATAACAGAAGCGAAGAAAAACAGTACGCCTTTCTGATGACGGATGTCGACAATTTTCATCTGCTCAACGATTACTGGGGTTATGAGACGGGTACGAACATTCTGAATTTCATCCTGAAAAAGCTGGAACTCTTTCCGCAGACACTCTTTGTGAACCGCTATCACTCCGATATCTTTGTCGGCATTATCGATATCACCTGGCAGGATCCGGCCGTGGTGCGGGAAAAGATTTCCGCCTATCACAAGCAGGCGATCCGCTTCTTCCACGACCGGAATATCCGCATTTCCATGGACGATTTTGGGTCTGGATATTCGTCCTTAAATTCGCTGAAGGATATTCTGTTTGATGAAGTTAAAATTGACAAACATTTCCTCTCGGCGGGCCTCTCCGAAAAAGGAAAAATTGTGCTGGAAGAGATGTTCCATCTTTTAAAACGCACAGACAAATGGATTGTCTGCGAGGGTGTGGAGACGAAAGAGATGGTAGATTTTCTGATCGCCAAAGGATGCGACGAGCTGCAGGGATTCTATTATTATAAACCGATGGAACAGAAAAAATTTGAAGAGCTGATCGCTTGACAAAGTTCGAATTCTATACTATGGTTATCTTACCCGGTAGTTACTACCGATTCAATTCTGTTATGAACTTTGTTGGGAGGTATGCATGATGTATTCCATGAAAGAAGCCTGCATCCAGACAGGCATGTCGTATGAAACCCTGAAATTTTACTGCAAAGAAGGCCTCGTCCCGAACGTAAAACGTGACAGCCACAATTACCGCGTTTTCGACGACCGCGACATCAAATGGATCCAGAGCCTCGGCTGCCTGAAGCGCTGCGGCATGACGCTGGCGGAAATGAAAGAATATCTCGCCTACTGCCTCGAAGGTCCATCCTCCATTCCGGAGCGTAAAGAAATTCTCGCGGTAAAAAAAGAAGCGCTGCTCGCATCGATGGAAAAACTGCAGAAAGCCATCGATTATATCGACTGGAAACAGAATTTTTACGATGATGTCCTGTCGGGAAAAATCGAATATCACAGCAATCTGATTTCCGATGAAGAGATTGCACAGAAGGCACAGTAGTCCTTCCTATCCTATGCAAAAAACGGCGCCGATCTTTTTACAGATCAGTGCCGTTTTCTCATTTTTTCTCTTCTTTCCTCCACCGTCTCCATGCGTCGTCTGTGGAGCTGTTCATTTACTTCGGCTGCGGTCCGCATACTCTGTCCGAAATCGACGATGTGCCACAGGATTTTTGCTCCCAGGATAAAGGATCCGTAGATGGCTGCATCCAGCGGGCCGTACCAGAAATGCCAGTAATGTGCCAGCGGCAGCAATGTGATTTCCAGCAGGCAGGTATGCAACTCTGTTGAATTTATCTCGTCAATCATGTCATCATCTCGTCACGTAAGTGACGTGATTAATTTTCTCGAATATTATATGTTTTTCCGTCTCAGATCCGATCCAGCACTTCCCCAATATCCCCTTTAATGCACACCGCTCTGTCACGGATCAGATCCGGGACACGCATATCGCTGGTGTTGATGCAGACATAAAGATTATCTTTATCTTCTGCTGTCATGCTGAAAAATGGATATTTGATGATTCCCGGCGTGTTGTATCCCACGCCGAGTTCCAGATACAGGATATGGCCTCTGTTGTGACGAAGCAGGAAATCGATGCGTCGGCTGGATGCCTCATGCCAGCCTTTATCTTCCACAAACGTGTCATCCGCGCGCAGATTCATGCTCATCGGTTTTCCGCAGTGTGGGCAGTACGGCACCAGTTCGGATGGGATCCGCATGCTCAGGTTTCCGTTCTCCGGCGGAACAAGGCTTCCGTCTTCCAGGATCTGATACCCCTGGGCAAGCAGCATCTTTCGAATGATTTCTTCATTGTCATACTTTTCCTTGCAGCACGGCTCAGAGCACTGAAACAGGCCGTAATCTCCCTGCGTGTAAAACAAACGGTTTTTATCAAATCCGGCTTTCTGGAAGCAGTGGTCTACATTTGTGGTGATGACAAAATAGCTCTTATTTTTCATCAGGCTGAGCAGTTTCTGGTAAACCGGTTTTGGCGCGTCCTGATAACGGTTGATGTAAATGTATCTGCTCCAGTACGCCCAGTATTCTTCCAGCGTATCGTAAGGGTAGAAGCCGCCAGAATACATATCGTGGAAACCGTATTTCTGTTCAAAATCTGCAAAATATTTCCGGAACCGCTCACCGCTGTAGGTAAATCCGGCCGATATCGAAAGCCCAGCCCCGGCTCCTATTAAAATCGTGTTTTTTTCCTGCAGTGCGGTGCGAAAACGCTCCATCTTTTTTTCAAATTCTCTTTCTTTCCAACTTTCAAACATCACAAATTCACCTCTTCTTTTCTTTCTGCTTTTGTTCCCCATTCTTCAGCGATTACTTTTCTCCCAGCAGCTCCTCATAAATCTCCCTGTCGCGGTCCTTGAACACGTTGAAAATGACCTTCTCCACGCTCGTCTCTTTCTGCGCCAGAAACTCTTTCACCGTCGCAACGGCAATCTCCGCTGCTTTCTCGTTCGGAAAATGAAATTCTCCAGTGGAAATGCAGCAGAACGCCACGCTTTTCAGTCCGTTCTCCGCCGCAAGTGACAGGCACGACCGATAGCAGTCCGCCAGCTGCCGGCAGTGTGTTTCCGTCAGATGGCCGCCCACAATCGGTCCAACCGTGTGGAGCACATAGCGGCACGGCAGATTATACGCCGGCGTGATTTTCGCCTGCCCCGTCGGCTCCGCATGGCCCTGCGCTTCCATCATCTCCTCGCAGTACAGCCGAAGCTGCACACCCGCAAACGTATGGATGCAGTTGTCAATGCACCGGTGATTCGGCACGTAACAGCCGGTCATCCCGCTGTTCGCCGCATTCACAATCGCATCGCACCGGAGCGCGGTGATATCGCCCTGCCAGAGATACAGCCCCTGCTGCACCGGCGTAAGGTCGTCGACATTCGTCACGCCCTTTTTTGCCGTCTCCTCCTGCAGATACGCATCCTGAATGTTCAGAAATTCTGCACTGCTCTTTTTCACCATGCGCACATTCATCAGCCCCCGCAGAAGCTGTCTCTGCCCGGTGCTGTCAGACGGAATCTGCATTCCGCGGTACTCCCGGCTCTCTTCCAGCAATGACTGGATCAGAAAATTTCTTCGTTCACTCTGGTTCATGTTATTCCCTCATTTCCATCGTTTCTATAGACTTTATCTTATCACTATTCCCATAAAATCTGTAGCTAAAATAAGGGGACTACTGCCCTCTTTTGCGAATCGTTCCTCTCGGACACGTCTCCGCGCATCGGCCGCAGTGCAGGCACTGGTGCTGGTCGATGACGGCCGGGATGCGGGTGATGTCGATGCATTTCTGCGGACAGACTGAAAAACAGAGCTTGCAGCCAATGCATTCGTTTCCCACCTCGTACCCAGCCATCGACTGCTCTGCGCCGCCGATCAGGATCGTGTCCCGCACGATATGCGACGGATCGCTGATGTCGAAGTATTCTCCCTCGGCCTCGTACACGCGGAACACCTCAAGTGCCGCGCGTGTATCGCCGGGATAAATTTTCTGCATGTATGGATTTTTTCCGAAAATTTCATCCAGCTTTTCACTGTGGATGTTCTGGATTCTGCCGCGGAGAGAGACTGCTTTTTTATCTTTCGTCGCAGAAATTGCCACATAGCCCTGCTCCATGAGCTGTGCATAAAAGGCTTTTCCTTTTGCCGTCAGAAAATACACTCCTTTCTTGTCCCACAGCATCATATCGATCACACGGGTCTGTGGATGACCGTCTGCACCGATCGTCGCCATCGTGGTTGAGTGCATCTCCTCTACTAACATCTTCAGATAATCATTTCTCTCCATAGCGGCAGATTCCTTTCTCTTTTTACTTCAAATTCATAGCGACAGATTAAAACTCGTACGGCGGGTTTCCGGAAAAGTCTGCGATTACACCGTGTGCATTGTTCAGATAGAATACCTCGAAAATCGGGTTGTCAGCGGTTTGGTACTGGCCTTTTACAATCGGATTTCCCATGCACATTTCTTTTGCAGCCATGTTGTTTTCAAATACAGCTTTTCCGTTCAGACGGATCCATGCATAGGATGGGCTGGAAGTGGAAATTTCAATTTCCGGATTTGCCAGCATATCTTTATAAACATCTTTTGTGTTGTTGGTACAAAACCACAGTTTTCCTTCCATTTCGCCAATAAACATAAACGGACGGCATTTTGCTTTTCCATCGCGTCCTACAGTTGCTAAATACTGTACCGGGTTTTCTTTTAAGAATTCTACTACTTTACTCATGATGATGTCCTCCATTTTCGTTTTTTGATTTTGTTTTTGAGCTTGTTTCTTATGATTTGGTTTCGGCCTTTTTCGAATGCGCTCCAGACCTTTTTTCTCGAAAGGATTGCTTTTTTCTTTCGATGGCTTTATAATAAGCCCAAAGCGTCTTAACGTAAAGTAAGCACAATATTATGCTGTAGTTACCAAAAGGAAACTATTGTGTAAATACAAGGTTTTCCGTGCTTACTTTTACAAGAAAATCTTTATGAAATGGAGGTTTTTTATGTCAGTTTCTGAAAAAAACGCAATATCTTTAGCCGATCTCCCGGCCTGCCCGGTAGAGACTACCTTAACCTTAATCAGTGATAAATGGAAAGTCCTGATTCTCCGTGATCTGATGCCGGGCACCAAACGTTTTGGCGAACTAAAAAAATCCATCGGTCACGTTTCCCAGAAAGTTCTGACGAGCCAGCTCCGTCAGATGGAACAGAGCGGGCTCGTCAGCCGTAAAGTTTATGCAGAAGTTCCGCCGCGGGTAGAATATACCCTCACCGACCTGGGCTACAGCCTACAGCCAATCATGGATGCCATGTGGAGCTGGGGAGAAAATTATAAGAAAAAACTCTCCGCCGAAGAATCCGAAACCGCCTGATATTCGTTTGTTTTTTGCAAAAAAAATGTCTCAAAACCAGTCTTTTGTTTTGAGACATTTTTATTTTCTATTTTTCCCGGAAATTCGGACTGTTTTCTTTCAGCACCACTGTTTCCCAGCTTCCGATTGTTCCATCATACTGTCCGTTCCACACCGGATACTGTTCGACCGGAAGTTTGATTTCCACGGCATTCCGATTAAAGTTCTGTACGAACACATACCGGATTCCATTCTTTTCGCGCGTTGTAACCTCCACGCCATCCGGAATCTCTTTCACCACCGATGTGACACCTGCTTCTTCTGCCAGTTTTCCGCAGAGCTCATCGTACAGACCCTGTTCAAAACCGGCACAGATCTGATATGCTTTTCCTGCGCCATACTGGTTTTCTGTCAGTGCAGGCATTCCTGCATAAAAATCTTTTCCATAAGTCATCAGCACTTCTGCAGTCGATGGTTTCACCAGTTCACAGAGATTGCTGCACCGGTACGTCCGGGTCAGATGCAGACGGTTTTGCGGGACCGGAACTCCTTCGTTCCATTCCCCATCGTACAGGCCGTCAATCTCCATGCTCCGAAGTCCCATTACATCCAGCAGTCCGTGCGGCGTTCCGCCAAGGAAACAAAGATCCGTCTCATCTACAATTCCGGACCAGTACGTTGCCAGAAAAGTGCCGCCTCCGGCCACAAACTGCCGTACTTTTTCCACCCATCCTTCCCGCTGCAGATAAACCACAGGCGCTGCCACGATCTGATAGTCCGAAAGGCCCTGCGTTTCATCGATGACATCAACATCCAGGCCGAGTCTGCGGAAGGCGCGGTATGATTTTTCCACGGTTTCTTTGTAAAACAGGCCCTGATTCCGTGGCCCTGCCGCATCTTCCAGTGCCCACCGGTTTTCGGTGTCATAAATCACAGCCACTTTCGGACTGCAGATGGCACCGGAAAGTTCCTGCATCTGCGCCAGGGTTTCTCCTACCTTTGTCACTTCCCGGAATACACGGGTGTCATCTCCTCCATAATGGTCTATCACCGCTCCATGAAACTTTTCGGAAGCTCCACGGCTCTGGCGCATCTGGAAATACAGGACGCTGTCTGATCCGTGCGCCACGGCCTGCATGGATGCGGCATGCAGCATGCCCGGCTTTTTCAGTTTGCTGACCGGCTGCCAGTTTGTTGCGGACGGACAGCTCTCCATCAGATAAAACGGCTTTTTCTGGATACTGCGCATGATATCATGCTGCATCGCCGTATCTGCTGCCGTAACTGCTTCCGCTTCTTTGTGCCAGGTCGGATAATTGTCCCAGGAAACAAAATCAACAATGTCGGCAAACTTGTGATAATCCAGTCCCTTGAAATCATACATCATATTGATGGTCGTAGGCTGTTTGGCACCGGCATCCCGCAGCGCGCTGATCTCCCATTTCACAAAATCGGCTGTCTGATCTGTTACAAATCGTTTCCAGTCCAGATTCAGTCCGTGCAGCGATGCGTCTCCTTTTGGCGACGGACTCTCCACCTGATCAAAACTCTGGTATGTATGACTCCAGAACGCCGTGTTCCATGCATGGTTTAAGGCCTGTAAACTGCCATATTTTTGTTTTACCCAGTTCCGAAATGCCTCCTGGCAGAGCGGACAATGGCACTCTCCGCCTAGTTCATTCGAAATATGCCATGCAATGACACCTGGATGATCCTTGAACGCTTCTGCCAGTTTTGTATTGATCTTTCTCGTTTTTTCCCGGTACACCGGCGAGGTATAGCAATGGTTATGACGCTCTCCGTACAGATTTCTCTGCCGCATCGCATCCATGCGGAGTACTTCCGGATATTTCTGTGCCATCCAGCGCGGTCTTGCCGCTGTCGGTGTAGCCATCATGACAGAAATTCCATTTTCATACAGACGGTCTACCATTTTTTTGAGCCATTCCAGATCAAACACGCCTTCTTCCGGCTCCAGGAATGCCCAGGAAAAGATGCCGAGGGAAACTTCATTTATTTTCGCTTTTTTGAAATACGCAAGATCCTGTTCCAGAATTTCCGGATATTCCAGCCATTGTTCCGGATTGTAATCTCCGCCATGCAGAAGTTTTCCAAAATTTATATTCTGTCTCATGAAAATCTCCTTTTATTCTCAAATGCCTCGGAATGTAAAGGTAAATTCCAGTTTCTGGTCAACCGGAATCAGGTATTCCGGATGGGTCTGTGCACCCCAGCTGTCGTCTCCTCCGACACCCATCTGCTGTTTTGCCACGCGCACAACGGTGTAATGTACCTGCGGCAGTTCATACGGATGCATCGCATTTTCCAGCTCGTGCGGTGTGTACGGCAGTGCGGAAAATTCCATCTTGTCGCCGCTAAACATCATACCACGGCCCTTGCGGTTCGTCACGGTTGCCCAGCGTACACCAACCTTGTTGCCGCACTCCTGCGGAACGAGATATTTCGCCATATTGTCTTCGACTTTATTCTTATAAACGCCAAGCTTTGCTCCGGCGCAGCGGTCCACATACGTCTCCTCCGGTCCCATGCCATACCAGGTAACGTGGTCGTAATCGGCATCCAGCTTGAACATCACGCCGAATTCCGGCATATCGCCGAGCTCTTTCACCGGATCATACGTCAGCGTCGTCTGAATGCTTCCATC
The DNA here is from genome assembly GCF_003481245.1 of Blautia sp. TF10-30. Classification (NCBI taxonomy): domain Bacteria; kingdom Bacillati; phylum Bacillota; class Clostridia; order Lachnospirales; family Lachnospiraceae; genus Blautia; species Blautia sp. TF10-30. The sequence goes on along the minus strand of NZ_QUKM01000006.1, from coordinate 146,665 downwards.
GCCGAAGACACGGTAGGTCAGACGGCACTCACTCGCCGGTGTGGTCGGCATTACATAGCGGTAGCTGACTTCTGCGCAGTCCTCGTGTACTTCGATTTCCGGTGCATACAGTCCCGGATAATGGCTGCCGTTCGGATATTTGTGGGACAGATACATCGAAGCAATCTTCCACTGGCTGTAACGCATCGGCATCAGGCTTCCGCAGTCATTGTCGATCGGCGCACGCCAGAAGTTCGGTTTCGGAATCATTTTGATCATCTCAACGCCGCCGTAACGGTACGATACGAGTCCGCCGTTCAGATCGGAGAACATCACATCGAAATTCTCGCCGCGCACACCAAAATCATGGTTGGAACGGATCACTTCAAATTTCGCCGGTTTTTCTGCTTTCGCCGGTGCTTCCACTTCATAAACGCCCTGTCCAAATGCAACTTCATGGCCGCGCTTGCCCCATACGTTATCTTCTTTCAGGCGGAAGGAAACGGTCACCGCATACTCGCCCGGAAGTGTCTGTACGGCAATCGGAAGCTCCACTGTTTTTTCGGAAAGCGGTTCCACGGAAACTTCCATCGGCACTTCTTTCAGTTTCTTTCCTTCTTTTTCGAGAATTACCACGCAGTCAAACGCATCAGTATTCACAAACAGGTTCTTATTTTTTACAACTGCTTTGTCTTTCTGTACATCCACAGCAATGTTCTGATAGCAGAATTTTACTTCCTGCATCTTCGGGGAAGCATCGCGCTCGCCGCCGTATACAATACCATTTCCGCTGAAATTGTAATCACATGGATGATCGTCAAAATCGCCGCCGTACGCCTGAAATTCTTTTCCGTAGCGGTCTTTTTTGTAGATTGACTGGTCGATATAATCCCAGATAAAGCCGCCCTGGAACAGCGGTTCTTCCTCGGCAAGATCCATATATTTCTTCATGGCGCCGCAGGAATTTCCCATCGCATGCGCATACTCACAGCAGACATACGGTTTTCTTCTGTCTTTCGACAAGAATTCACGGATTTCATTGACCGTCGTGTACATCCGGCTTTCCATATCGCTGGTGTCGTTGTATCTGCGGTCGTCATTAACTCCTTCATAATGAACAAGACGGGTCGGGTCCATCTTCCGGTACAGCTGGGACATTTCAAAAATAACTTTTCCGCCAAACGATTCATTTCCGCAGGACCAGATCAGAATCGCCGGATGGTTTTTGTCTCTCTGATACATCGAATTCACACGGTCGAGCATGCAGTCCATCCACTCCGGGCGGTCGCATGGTACAACACCGGAGAAATCTCCGTTTCGTACCGCATCCGTATCTCTCGTTCCATGGGACTCCATGTTGCACTCCGCGATCATGTAAAGACCGTATTCATCGCACAGATCATAAATGCCGACCGCATCCGGGTAATGGCAGGTACGGATTGCATTGATGTTGTTCTGTTTCATCGTTGTCAGGTCTTTGATCAGCTCTTCTCTCGAAACAACACGGCCGGATACGGAGCTGAACTCGTGGCGGTTGACGCCTTTAAAGACAATGCGTTTTCCATTCAGCATCATGATGTGGTCTTTCATCTCAAAGCGGCGGAATCCGACTCTCTGCGGAATCAGTTCCTGCACCGTTCCATCCTCTGCGGTGACTTCCAGCAGAAGATCATACAGCACCGGTGTCTCTGCGGACCACAGTTCCGGGTGATCGACTTTCAGAACAAACTGTGTTTCCCCATCCAGCACACCTTCGGTGCTCTGCAGTGCCGTTCCGTCTTTTGACAGGGTAATTTTCACTTTTCCTTTTCCGATCGTTTTCGTATCAATGACCAGATCTGCCTTCGTAAACGTATCATCCAGCAGCGTCTGTACTTTCAGATCCGAAACGTGAACCTCTGGAATCGTGTACAGATACACATCACGGTAAATACCGGAGAAACGGAAGAAATCCTGATCCTCGCACCAGCTTCCGCTCGTCCATTTGAAAACCTGCGCAGCCAGTTTATTTTCGCCCTCTTTCAGATACGGGGTCAGTTCAAACTCGGACGGAGTAAACGTATCCTCACTGTAGCCAAGGAACGTTCCGTTCAGCCATACGGCAATACCGCTCTCTGCTCCCTGGAAGGAAACAAAAAGCCGTTTTCCTTTCATCTGATCCGGCACTTCAAAACATTTCACATAGGAAGCCGTCGGATTGAACCGCTCCGGAATCTCGCCCGGCTGGATTTCTTCTCTTCCTTCCCACGGATACTGCACATTGGCATACTGCGGTGCGTCGTATCCCTCCATCTGGATATGCGCCGGCACGCGGATATCATCCCATTTTGTGCAGTCATACTCCGGTGTCTCAAATCCCGGAATCGTGCTCTCGTAGTTCTTTGCGTAGTGGAATTTCCACAGTCCGTTCAGACTGTGACGGAAGTTTTCCACATGCTGCTCCATTTCTTCCACCGATCCATAATACCTGTGATCGGAATGCGCCGGTACCCGGTTCTCTCCATAATACGTCGGGTCCTTCACTTTTTCATACTGAAATACACCCATTTTTATTTTCCTCCTTCTGGAATTTTATTTTCTTTGATCTTTTGAAAAAAGGTGGATATTCATCCAAATATCCACCTTTTCTGTTCGATTCTTTTTCTTATTTTACAGCACCTGTGATACCTTCTGTGAAGCTCTTCTGGAAGCAGAAGAAAATGATTGCTGTCGGGATCGTACAGATGAATACGCCGAGCATCAGCACGCCATAATCTACAGTGTAGCCGCCGAGCAGGTTCGCTACCAGCATCGGCATGGTAATGGAATCATTGTTCTGTAAGATAACCTTTGGCCACAGATAGTTGTTCCATGCATTCATGAAGGTGATGATCGTTGCTGCCGCATAGGTCGATTTCATGGTCGGCATATACATGCGGAAGAAAATTCCTGTCTCGCTTAAACCATCCAGTCTTGCCGCTTCGATGATATCGTGCGGGAAAGAACGGGAAGCCTGACGGAACATCATAATCATAAACGGAGTGGAAATCGAAGGAAGCATAAATGCTGCCATCGTGTTGACCATTTTTAACTGTGAAAACATACGGAACATCGGGATCATGATTGCTGCGAACGGGATCATCATCGCAGTCAGAAGCACGGTAAATACCGCATCTTTCGCTTTGTCATGATAAATTTCAAATCCATAACCTGCGATTGAGCAGACCAGAAGACAAAGGATCGTCAGTACCGTTGCATTCCGGAACGAGTTCCACAGTGCAAGACGCAGGTTCTGCTGCGCAATCAGTGACTTGAAGTTTTCCATCAGATAAGTACCCGGAATCAGTTTTCCGGCAATAACATCAATACTTCTGTTCGTAGACGCGCAGAACATATAGTACAGCGGAAATACAGAAAGGAGGGATGCTACCGTTAAAACCAGATACATGAAGAATTTCTTTGTTTTTCCCATTATCGCTCGTCACCTACTTTCATCTGAAGCAGTGCCAGAATGGCAACCATAATCAGGATCAGGATCGACATTGCTGCCGCATAGCCGAAGTTTGGACTCTGTACAAAGGACATGTTGTAAATGTAATGAGACATGGTCATGGTTGATTTTCCAGGACCTCCGTTTGTCAGGTTCAGGGACTCATCGAACAGCTGCAGCGTACCATTGGTAGAGGTAATCGTGGTCAGCAGGATCATCGGCTTTAACAGCGGAACGGTGATCTTGAAGAAGGTCTGCAGCGGGCTTGCGCCGTCAATTTTTGCTGCTTCGTAGATCGAATATTCAATGTTCTGCATACCGGAGAGGTAGAATACCATATTGTATCCCGTCCATCTCCAGACCAATGCGATGATGATAACGGCACGGGCTGTCCAGGCATTGGAGAACCACATGATCGGATGCATGCCAAGTCCGCGCAAAACAGTGTTGATAAAACCATCGTTTGCAAACAGGGAACGGAAAATCATTGCGTAAGAGACCAGCGATGTTGCGCACGGCAGGAAAATGCAGGTACGGAACAGTCCCTTGAAACGCAGATCTTTGTTGTTCAGCATCGATGCAAACATCAGACCAAGGATCAGCATGATCGGCACCTGAATAATCAGGTAGAGGAAGGTGTTACTTAAAGTCTGTTTAAAAGTCGGGTCTTTTAAAATACGCGCATAGTTTGCAAATCCGTTGAATTTCAGGTTAATGCCCATACCGGTCTGCAAAGACAGGATAAATGCCTGAATCATCGGATAAAAGCTCATCCATGCGATCAGAATCGTTGCCGGAAGCAGAAAAACCCATCCGGTAAAATTCTGTTTTCTTTCCAAGTTCATTCCTTTTTTCTTCTGGCTGCTCATGGAATCTTCCTTTCTTTTTTCGCTGCGAGGTACGCTTGAAAAAATCTTTTTGCAGACAACATTGCATGTTCTCCTGCAGAAATCATTTTTCAAGCCCACCCCGGGGCAGATACAGAACGGGCCTGCTTCTGTCTGTCTAGAAGCAGACCCGTTTCTTATCCTCCTACTTTTTTACAATATGAGAAATCTTAGTTACCCATGTTGAACTCTACGGTTTCCTGTGCAGTCTGGAGTTCGCTGTCCATATCTGCTCCTGTCTGGATGATATTGGAAAGTGCGGTTCCGACAGCATCGCGTGCATCGTAGTAGAATGCTCCAGTGATGTTGGATGGAGTCTTGGTTGCGAAATCAACGATTTTTGCATAAACCGGGTCATCACTGAAGAATGCAACTGGCTGTGCATATGCTTCGGACTCTCCTGCCGGTGCCCAGGTTGCCAGAGCGCCTTTTGCGATGATGTCATCGTAAAGAGCTGTGCTGCCTGCGAAGGTAGATTTCATAAAGTCAATGGCAAGATCGGTTTTCTTGCAGTTGGAAGAAATTGCCCAGGAAGAACCACCGTTGTTGGAGTAGTTGGTTGCTCCGTCGATGCCGTCCAGTTTTGGCATATTGGTGAGCGCCCATTTACCGGACTGATCGTCGTTTGCTGTGATGGAAGCCATGATCCAGCATCCGTTGATAACGCCTGCTGTGGTTCCGTTGTTGATGGATGCAATGTACTGATCCCAGTCGGTAACTTCTACCAGAGTACCGTCTTTTACCATCTGGCTGTAGATCTCAAGGATTGGTTTTAATGCTTTGTTGTCTACGATATTTACGGATCCATCCTCATTAAACAGAGACTCGCCGCAGGACTGCAGCATTTCCATAACAAGGTCCGGAGATCCGGCCTGAGATGTCAGGATTGACTGACCTGTTTTCTCTTTGACAACTTTTGCTTTTTCCATAAAGTCATTCCAGGTAATGTCTGTGAAATCATCTACGGTAAAGCCTGCCTCTTCCAGCATATCGGTACGCAGGCACTCGATCACGGCGCCATTGTCAAACGGAATTCCGTAGTTCTTTCCATCCAGTGTAGAGTAAGCAACTTTTGCGGATGAGAATTCACCAAAGTCGATACCGGAATCGGTCAGATCTGTGAAAATGTCCGGGTAGTTGGTTGCATATTTCTGGAAGGAGTTGTCCTGCATCAGGAAGATATCCGGCAGAGTACTTAAGTCTCCTGCAGAAACTGCTGTGGTCAGGCGGGTTTCAATGTCATCGGACTGTACTTCGCTGACTTCTACTTTAAAGCCTTCGTGATCCTGTGCGTAAATCTCAGCTGCTTTCTGGATCGCATAAACGTTGAAGTTCGGGTCCCAGGTCCATACGGTTAAGGTGTTGTCATCATCTGAACCACCTTCTACTACGTCGCTGCTCTCTGATTTTGCAGTGGTGTCATCTGCTGCTGATGCATCGTTTCCGCCGTTGCTGGAGCTTGTTGTAGTTCCTCCGCTGGATCCGCATGCAGCCAGTCCAAGTACCATTGCTGATGCCATTACGATTGATACAATTTTTCTTCTCATATTGCACATCCTCCTTAAGATGTTATTTTACAACCTGACTTTTTCACATATATCGCCTAAAAGTCTTTTGGTTGTTTTGTACATTTTTTAGGTTTTTATCCCCTCAACATGTACAAATTATAACAACATTCTTTCGTCGGTTGTGCGCATATTCGACTCTATCCTATGCATTTTCAACTATCTATAGATATTTTCACTTTGTTTCACCATCCTTCCTGTGTTTTTATGTCAAATTTCAACAAATTCTGCTCGTAATGTTCCGGTGCCCTCCGCCATTGCTGGGGCGAAACGCCGAGAATCTTTCGAAAATTACGATTAAAAGTGGATATTGTTGTGAATCCGCAGTGCAGTGCAATGTCACTTACGGAGGCATTTGTCTTTCTCAGCTCTTTGCACGCTGCCCGGATCCGAACCCAGTTGATATATTCCACCGGCGGCATCCGCATGGATTCCTGAAAAATACGGCGCAGATGTGTCTCACTGATGTGGCACACATCCGCAAGTTCTTCAATCCGGATGCTCTCGTGGAAATTTTCCCCGATATAATTGAGCGCAGGAAGAATCAGGGCAATGCTGGCATCATCCAGAATGGCATTCTTTTCCTGCGTCTCATCTTTTTCATTCCATCTCGCAATCTGCATCAGAAGCGCCCGCGTCAGCCCCTTTACTTCTTCCAGATAAAATTCCTCTTTTTCATCCATGCATTTAATAATCAGTTTGATCAGCTCCGCCACTTCAGGTCTGTCCTCATTTTTCGAGTAATGAGCTCTCTGGTTGATGCGGGAAATCAGCTTCTGTGCCATACGCGAATTATCCTTATACAGCTTTGTGATAAAGCCTTCCACATCAATAAACAGCCATGCCCAGGAGCACAGACTGTTTTCCTTTGAGTTTGTCGTATGTGGAAAGTTCTTTGGTACTACCGTAAATGCCCCCCCGTCGTACGGAATTTCTTTATCTTCCAGGACAATTGTCCCCTCACCGTAATAGCAGACGCCGATCTCCATCATATTATGAAAATGCAGGTAATCAATCTGATAACCGTAGTTCTGTACCCATTTTTCGCCCAGAAGCGCCAGCACCGGACATTTCTCCGGCGCTTCGTAGTAGCGGTATTCCATCCTGGGCTTTTTCTTTCTGCTCATGGCCGTCCGCTCCGGTTACTCTGCTTTTTTCTGAATCATCGCCAGAAAGACCAGCGGCTCTTCCCCAAGGCAGGAAATCGCATGTCCGCTGCTGTCCTCGCAGAACGTCGTCATGCCAGCCTGTACCGGATAGGTCTTGTCATTATCCTGATACATTCCCCCGCCGGATAAGATGTGGTACGTTTCTGTCTCTCCGTGATGCTCATGATACGGAAGCTCGTCGCCCGGTAAAATTGTTACTTTCGCAAATAATGTCACCTTTCCGGAAAGACGCTCGCCCTCCAGTAATTTTTCTGTTGTGTGTCTGTCTGCCATTTTTTGTTCTCACTTTCTTTTTTCTGCTGTTTATTTTACTCCAGATTGCTTAGATATTCTACCACGAAAGCAAAAAATGCCTGAACACTTAAGCTCAGGCATTCATTTTCTTTTTTGAATTGTAAATAACAACAATTCCCACTCACAGTAGGGACCAATGCTTTTATAACGGAGCCAGTGCTCTTACTTATTTTGTACAGAAATTCCGAAGATATGTCAAGTCAATTTTTCTTCTCTTACGCCACCACATCCTCAAACTGCGAATTGTAAAGATTTGCATAGAACCCGTTTGCCGCGAGCAGTTCTTCGTGATTTCCCTGCTCGATGATATCTCCGTCTTTCATGACGAGAATCAGATCCGCATCACGAATCGTGGACAGCCGGTGGGCGATGACGAAGCTTGTTCTGCCCTTCATCAGGTTATCCATGGCCTTCTGGATCTCGATTTCGGTTCTGGTGTCGACGGATGAGGTTGCCTCGTCGAGGATCAGAATCTTGTTGTCAGCAAGGATTGCGCGTGCAATCGTCAGCAGCTGTTTCTGTCCCTGCGACACATTGCTGGCATCTTCATTCAGTTCCATCTGATAGCCGCCCGGCAGGGTCTGGATGAAGTGGTGGGCCCTTGCGGCTTTTGCTGCTGCGATGACTTCTTCATCTGTCGCATCGAGCCGGCCGTAGCGGATGTTTTCCATGATGGTTCCCTTGAACAGCCACGTATCCTGCAGGACCATACCGAAGGCATCGCGCAGCTCTCTGCGGTTGAAGTCTTTGATGTTGTGGTCGTTCAGCAGAATGGCTCCGCTGTTGACATCGTAGAAGCGCATCAGCAGTTTGACCATCGTCGTCTTTCCGGCTCCGGTCGGGCCGACGATCGCGGTTTTCTGGCCCGGTTTTACTTTGGCGCTGAAATCGTTGATGATGATCTGCTCCGGGTTGTAGCCGAAATGTACGTGGTCGAAGGTGACTTCTCCTGTCACAGTCTCGATTGCTGCCGGATTCTCGACAATCTGGTCTTCCTCTTCCTCGTTCAGGAATTCAAAGACACGCTCGGATGCCGCCGACATCGACTGTACCATGTTGATAACCTGCGCAATCTGCTGAATCGGCTGGGTAAAGTTTTTCACATACTGGATAAATGCCTGGATATCACCGATCGTGATCACGTTTTTGATCGCCAGAAGTCCGCCGGTCAATGCCACGCAGGCGTAGCCTAAATTTCCGACAAACATCATAATCGGCTGCATCATACCGGATAAAAACTGGGATTTCCATGCGGAATCGTAAAGAATATTGTTGGTTTTTTCAAACTCTTCGATCGTATCCTTCTCGCGGTTAAATGCCTTGATGACGAGATGGCCGCCGTAAACCTCCTCAACCTGACCGTTGATGTGGCCTAAATATTCCTGCTGGGCACGGAAGAATTTCTGTGATTTCTTTGTCACGAGTCCGATGAGTCCCATTGAAATCGGCAGGATCACAAGCGCGATCAGCGTCATCAATGGGGAGATACTCAGCATCATGATCAGAACACCGATGAGCGTTGCCAACGAGGTGATGATCGTCGTGATACTCTGGTTCAGTCCCTGGCCAAGCGTATCAACATCATTTGTGATGCGTGAGAGCACTTCACCGTACGTGCGGCTCTCAAAATATTTCATCGGCATACGGTTGATCTTCTCCGAAATCTCTTTTCGAAGCTGATAGCACACCTTCTGCGTCACGCCCGTCATGATCCATCCCTGGATGAAGCTGAACAGGGCGCTCATCAGATACAGGCCAAGTACAAACAGCAGAATCGTTCCGATTCTTGCAAAATCAATGCTTCCTGTGCCCCGGATCTTTTCCATCAGTCCCTCGGACAGTGCGGTCGTAGCTTTTCCGAGAATCTTTGGTCCGGCAACATTGAACACCGTTGAGCATGCGGCACAGATCATAACAATAAAAATCGCAATTTTATATTTTCCGATGTACTGAGCGAGCTGTTTGATCGATTTTTTCAGATCTTTCGGCTTCTCGCCCGGCTGCATGCCGCGGCCCATCCGTCCCATCGGTCCTCTTTTGCGCGGCTGCTGGTTCATTTTATTACTCATGGTCAGCCACCTCACTTTCCTTCAGTCCAAGCTCTTTCTCTGACAGCTGGGATTTCGCAATCTCCTGGTAAACCTCGCAGCTTCTCAGCAGTTCCTCATGCGTACCTTTTCCGACTACCTTTCCGTCATCGAGCACCAGAATCTGCTCCGCATGGAGAATCGTGCTGATCCGCTGTGCCACGATGATCACGGTGCTGTCTTTGACATTCTCCGCCAGTGCTTTTCGAAGCGCCGCATCCGTTTTCAGGTCAAGTGCAGAAAAACTGTCGTCGAAAATAAAGATTTTCGGGTCTTTTGCAATCGCACGCGCAATCGCCAGACGCTGTTTCTGTCCGCCGGATACGTTCGTTCCGCCCTGTGCAATCGCGGTTTCGTATTTGTCATCTTTTGCCTCGATAAACTCGGTTGCCTGCGCAATTGCGGCTGCCTTTTCGATCTCCGCATCCGTCGCATCGTCTTTTCCGAAGCGCAGGTTGGATGCGATCGTTCCCGAGAACAGCACACCTTTCTGCGGCACGAAACCGATCTCATCGCGCAGATCCTTCATCGTAATGTTTCGAATATCTTTTCCGTCGAGCGTAATCTTTCCGCCCGTCACATCATAGAGACGTGGGATCAGGTTGACCAGCGTCGATTTACCGCAGCCGGTGCTTCCGATGATCGCCGTCGTCTTGCCAGGCTCGGCAACAAAGTCGATGTCATGCAGCACATCCTCCTCGGCGCCCGGATAACGGAAGTTGACGTGATCGAAGCGGACAACTCCGTTATGAACCTCCAGCTGCTCCGGATTTTTGACATCCTGAATGGAGGATTCTGTCTGAATGACTTCATCGATACGGCCGGCGGCAACAGCGGCACGCGGCAGCATGATTGACATCATTGTCAGCATCAGGAAAGACATGACGATCATCATGGCGTAGGTAATAAATGCAGTCATTGCACCGACCTGCATCGTGCCGGCATCGATTTTATGTGCACCGAACCATACGATTCCGACGGTCAGCACGTTCATAATCATCATCATACCAGGCATCATAAAGGTCATGACGCGGTTGGTGAACAGGGTTGTTTTGGTCAGTTCCTTATTCGCACCGTCGAAGCGCTCTTCCTCTTTGTCCTCTCTTCCGAACGCACGGATGACAGAGAGTCCGGTCAGGATTTCACGCGATACGAGGTTGATGTTGTCGACCAGTTTCTGCATCAGCTTGAATTTCGGCATCGCAAGGGAGACAAGCAGCATCACGTATCCGAGAATGACGATGATCGCAAGAACAATGATCCATTCCATACCGGCTCCCGTTTTCATGACTTTCAGCACACCGCCGATGCCAAGGATCGGAGCGTAGGCAACCATTCGCAGCACCATGACGGAGACCATCTGGATCTGCTGGATATCGTTCGTGCTTCGGGTAATCAGCGATGCGGTGGAGAACTGATCCATCTCCGCATTGGAGAATCCGACAACCCGTTTGAATACTTTTTCGCGCAGATCGCGGCCGATTCCGGCGCCGACGCGGGAGGCAAACAGTCCGACGAGAACAGTTACCACACCCATCAGGAGTGCCATGCCGACCATCTTGAGGCCTGCGGTCAGAAGGTACGTTTTCTGAATCTGGTCTACATCGAGGCCCACCGCTTTGTCTGCGGAAACTGCATACGCAATGCCCATCGATTTTACCAGGGAGCTTCCCATCGTATCAAGCGTTTTTTCCATGCTGTCGCGCATCGAGAGCACGGTGTCTTTATCCATCTGTCCGCTCTCGAGCATCGCTGCAAAGATTGGACGGACATCCACACAGGTGACTTCGACTTTGTTTCCATCGTCATCCTCTTTTTCCTGCTGGAAGCTCTTCAGCTCCACATGCATCATCTCGCCGATCTGCTCAATCGTCATGTTTTCAAACACCGACGCATCCTGACCGGTCTGCTGTGCCATGAGTTGTTTAAAGGTATCCTCCTCCATCGCACCCATCTGGTAATTCATCAGCAGTGCAACGGTCAGTGTATCGTCTGTTTCATCAAGTTCTTTTTCAGAAGCTTTGTTCCGTTCATAATAGCCGTCCTTTTTCGTATAGAGGCTTTCCCATAAATCCACCTCATCATCCGTCATGATAAACTCGGCCGTCTGAAATTCTTCCTCTGTGATTCGTTTCGGTGTAACGTGCTCAACACCGCTGTTCTGAATGCCCACATCGATGATGTCGGATGTATACGACGGGAGCGACAGGTCGCACCACGCCTGGACAAACAAAAGCATAAGAATCACGAGAATCGATTTCCAGTACGGGAGCATATTCTTGAAAATCTTACTCATTTTTTCCCCTTTCTGTCTTTTTTTGTGTACCAGCTTGCCGGCACACTAATTCTGTCGTTTTCGGGTGTCAATTTCTTTTTCTGCGATCTCATAGATACGATCCAGATAATCAACCAGCTGATCTATATCCTCTTCCTTTAACTGTGACATCACAGAGCAGCCAAAGTCCTGCATTCTGTCCCGTACCTCTTCCCCCTTTTTCCAGCCCTTCTCTGTCAGACTGATATACGTATTTCTGCGGTCTTTTTTGTCAACGCTCCGCTCTACATATCCTTTTTCTTCCAGTCCGCGCAGTGTGCGCGACACAGCCGGCGGAAGTGTTTTGGTCTTCGCCGCCAGCTCTGAGCTTGTAATTTTTCCGTTTTCTCCCATTTGCAAAATCGCACCCATAACGGAAAATTCGGAACTGCTGAGTCCCGGAACCAGGTCTGATACGTTCAGTTTTTTAAACTGGTGCACCGCACGAAACAGTTTTTCAAATGCATCCTTCATATTATCCCCCTCCTTTTTGTGCAAATACTTAACAGTGTTATTTATTTACGCGTGTTAAATAATAACACCGGCAAATTTCCATGTCAAGAAATTTGCCAGTGTTTATGTTTTTTTTAGAATTTACGCTACTCAAATAGAATTTGACAAACGCTGCCATTTTGTTTAGATTAGAAGCAAATACGAAAGGACACCTTCATTCCCATGCCAGGTTTTATCTTACATCTCACCGCAGCCCAAATGCTGTTAAAGCACCTCCCGTCCCACCCGGATTTTCCATATCCGATTTCATCGGTAAATGATTTCCTAATCGGAAATCTTCTGCCGGATGCGACGCAGCAGAAAGAATCCTCCCATTTCCGCGACCCGCTTTACCGCGAAAAAATGATGGTATTCCCGGATCTTACACGGTTTACAGCGAAATACCGTTCACTTCTGCCAGATTCGAGCGCACTGGGATATTATTTTCATCTTTATATTGACCGGAAATTTTTTAAGGATTTCATTCCGCAGATTGTGGAATTTTATAATGCGGATGGAGAAATTACAGATATGAGAGATGAGATTGCAACGGTTTATATCAAAAAATCGCGGACATCCATTCCTTTTTCCAGATATCTCACGGAGGAGTATTATTACGGGGACTATACACGAATGAATACATATCTTGTCAACCGCTATTGCATCCCGCTCGATCTCAATCCTAACGTCACGAACCCTGGAATCGCAGAAATTCCGTATGAGAACGTCCAACAGGTACTTGACCTCCTCCATCACTTCCTCTCCGTCCCGCCAGAAGCCGCGCAGGATCTGAAGGTCTTTCCGCTTGAAGAGCTGCTTGCGGCACTGGAGCAATATGTAGAAGAGTTTTTGGCTGTGCCGAATAAGTATGTTCCATAATTTTCCATTCAAAAAGGAGCAGAACCCACACCGGATTCCGCTCCTTTTTCAGAATGTAATTTTTCCGTTTTCTCTTACACTACATCTTGAACGATCCCTTCTCTGTCATCCGTATCCATTTGTTTTTTTCTTCGATATTCCGTCGGTGTCCTCCCATAATATTTCTTAAATGTCTTGCAAAAATAATCCATATTTTCAAATCCCGTCTCGCCGGAAATTACAGTTATCTTTTTCTCCGTCGTAGCCAGAAGCTTTGCAGCCTCCTGCAGACGATACTTCACCAGATAATGCACCGGCGTATCGTGAAGATATCTTCGGAACAGATTCAATGCCGTACTCTTGCTCACCATAGCCTGCCCGGCAATATCCTCCAAGGTAAGATTCTGTCGGAAATTTTGATGAATATATTGCATCATCAGCTGTGTTCTTCCCTGTGAGGATGCCGTATTTTCTCTTTTTTTCTGCAGCACTTCCGAATCCATGTGCAAATAAAGCAAGTGCCACAATTCCTGCGTCAGAAATAAAGTAACCAGTTCCCGGTCTTTGTCTGATTCCTGCGCTTTGAGAATTTTCTGCATGAGCTCCAGTGCTTCTGCCTGCCATTTTATTTCCCTGCAAAAGACAATGCAGTCCACCTTACACGCCTGTATCGGTGCAATGTATTTTTTGTAAATCAGGCTGTCTGCCGGAGCAAGAAATGTCGGTTTCAGAACGAAATTTGGCACAATCGCATGGCCTTCAGAAAAATAGCGATGCAAAATCTTTGAGTTAATAAAAATGCCCGTTCCCTGTCCCAGTGAAAACTGCTTTTCGCCAACCCAGAAGGTTGCTGTTCCCTCCTGTACAAAAACAAACTCAAACTCCACATGCCAGTGCCATTCTACACAATGAAAATCAAACAACGCAAGATCGTCGTAATACAATTGAAACGGATATTCACTGTTTCCATGCTGTATCGTTTCCATCATGGTTTCATCCGTTTGGATCTTGTTATAAAATGTATTAAACTCCATCTTTCCCCGCCTCCGTTTTTCAGGCACGACCCTCTCTATTTTGCGATATTATACAATAAACAGACGATATATTCCAGTGAAAGCGACACCATTTTACGTTATTATACAAAAAGAATCGTTGTCGCTCCATGGAACACGGTGAACGGCAACGAAACGAACACTACGGCCGCAGCAGTTCTGCCATTTTAAAAAACGGAGTATATCATCATGAAAAAGAACTACCACAAAACCTTAATTGCCTGTTATCTTGGATTTATCACGCAGGCAATTTCTGCAAATTTTGCACCTTTACTATTTCTTACCTTTCACAGAACTTACCATATTTCTCTTGGAAAAATTGCGTTTATCTCGACAATATTCTTTTTCACACAACTTCTTGTCGATTTGTTCTGTGCCAGATATGTCGATAAAATCGGTTATCGCAGGTGTGTCGTTGCTTCTGAGATTCTTTCCGCCTGCGGCCTGATTGGACTTGCCTTTCTGCCCAATATTCTGCCAAATGCCTATGCAGGAATTTTGCTCAGTGCCATGATCTATGCCGCCGGAAGCGGACTGATTGAGGTTCTTGTCAGCCCAATCGTAGAGGCTTGTCCGTTTGACAATAAGGACAGCGTTATGAGTCTGCTTCACTCCTTTTACTGCTGGGGGTCTGTAGGTGTCATCTTACTCTCCACTGCTTTTCTGGCAGTTTTTGGTATGGAACGCTGGCCGATCCTCGCATGTATCTGGGCTGTACTTCCACTGTACAATACGTTTAATTTCCTTTCCTGCCCGATTGAATCACTCACCGGAAGCGAAGAAGGACTTACCATTCGTCAGCTGTGCCGTCTTCCCATTTTCTGGATTTCCCTTGTTCTTATGGTCTGCGCCGGAGCAAGCGAGATTTCGATGGCGCAATGGGCTTCCGCTTATGCCGAGTCTGCATTAGGTCTCTCAAAAAGCATTGGAGACATTGCAGGACCGTGCCTGTTTGCTGTGATGATGGGCATCAGCAGAACCTTCTATGGTAAATACGGGGAAAAAATTGACTTAACAAAATTTATGATCGCATCCGGTACACTTTGCCTGATCTGTTATCTGGCTGCAGCTCTCGCACCATATCCTCTTTTAAATCTTATAGGCTGCGTTGTGTGTGGTTTCTCTGTAGGAATTATGTGGCCGGGAACCATCAGTATTTCATCCTCTAAAATTCCACTCGGCGGAACTGCACTGTTTGCACTTCTCGCCATGGCCGGAGATATGGGCGGTTCCATTGGCCCATTTGTTATTGGATTTGTCACACAAAACACCGGCGACGATCTGAAGGCAGGTATGCTGGCCGGCTGCATTTTCCCTGCTGTACTGATTTTGTCTGTTTTTCTGCTCCGACAAAGGAACGCAGAGCAAAAATAAGCACCGAAGAGATACTGTAACGTGTCTCAGACACAGGAGCCGGACAGTCCGGCTCCTTTTTTTCATGTCTCTGCAATATTTCTCACAACTCCCGAAAACAGAATCGATCCGTCCTGCCCCGTGACAAGAAACAGGAATGGACGATCCAGTACGAAGTCGATTTCGTCGTCCGGTATTTCTGCTGCGGTTTCTGAAACGCCGAGTTCTGTATACGCTGCTCCGGTTACTCCGTTTTCGTCGATTTCAAGCATGGCGGCGTGGTCTGCTTTGCTCAGGTATAAATTCTCTTTGTCCCCTGTTAATGGGCTGAAATCTGCCAGATCCGCATCCAGTGCATCCGTTACACCCAGTGCGCGCACCGTTTCGATCAGGTCTGTTTTCTCCGATACTTTAAATTTAGGAACAGACAGGTTCACCATAGGGGAATACCAGTTATCACTGCTTTCATCCCGCCGTATAACCTTCATCAGATCCGGATCCGATACCAGTTCATTGACATCGGTATTTTCATCCGGAAGCAGGAAATACATGGAGCCGCTGTCCTGAAGGCTAAGGCTGACTGCACGGAAATGTTCGCCCTGGTAGACATCCATCCATTCCGTTTTCTTCATCATGTCCACAGTGGTGTCTCCCGCAGCTCCGTGGAAGGTTTCCTTCTCTGTATTTACTTCCCAGAAATTCTCCCGCCACATCGCCTTATAATAGATGGTTGATACCAGTTCAAATACCGTTTCCGGGGCGATCGCCATATTTTCGGTGTATTCTTTTAAAAGCCCTCCGGTATTATCATCCGTCCAGGTCCGCAGAGCCTGATTCATCTCTTCCGATCCGGGAGTCCCACGGAAGGTCGATGCATAATACTGTTCCGCCAGCCGCTGCAGCGTTGTGTCATTGTATGTTTCCTCACCATCCAGCCACAGCGAATTTGCCAACACACTGTTCAGCGCGGGCGTGTCTGCATAATTGCTTTCCCAGAGTGAAGAAACATTTTCCCGCAACGTATCCATATCCTGAGCGCCAAGCATGTCGAGAATCTGCTGCCGCGTATTTCCATCCGAAGTTTCCGCCAGCATCGCAAACGCGATATACAGATTGATCGGCGAGCAGACGGTATTTTCATCTTCTGAAACCAGCATTTGTTTCATCAGGTTCTGATAATATGCATCCATTCCCGACTGCAGTTCTGCTGATTTTGCTGTCAACTCCCGGTACGAATCCCACCAGTCCCAGTGTGCATCGCTTTCCATGAATTTCTGTGCATCCATTGTCCGCTCCACAGATGCCGGATAAGCCGCCAGAACCGTCGTTACCCCCGACGGATAACGGACTGCAGAACCCTCCCGACCGTTTCTCCATGTCGCAACCCCCAGCACAGCTCCGCCGATGATCACCGCGCAGGCTGCGGCGGCCGTCCATTTTTTCCATACGCCTCTCCGTGGGTGGCGATCACTCCGTGCTTTTTCCACCATACCAGGCTCCAGATTTCCCAGCACTTCAAACAATTCTTCTTTCTTCATAATTCGAACCCCCTTTCCGTCAAGTGTGTATGCAAATTTCCACGGATCCGGTTTAATGAAACTGAAATATAATTTTCACTTCTTCCCAGCCGCTCCGCGATTTCACCGATACTGTCTACATACCAGTACCGCAGGACAAACATGCATCGTTTCTCCTCCGGCAGCTTCTGCAGAAACTGATTGATCTCCGCGATCAGTTCTTTCATCTCCCACTGCCGCTCAATATCATCTTTCCCCGAAACACATTCTTCCAGCTCGTCCAATACTGCATCCATCTGACTTCCTCCGCGTTTTTTGCGATGCATTTTTCGATACAGATCAAACGAAAGATTTCTCGTTATTTTTCCAAGAAATGTGGATAACAGAGACGGCCGGTGCGGCGGCATAGCGTTCCACGCGTGAAGCCAGGTGTCGTTGACACATTCTTCTGCATCCGCCGGATTCTGCAGAATATTCTGTGCAATGGACGTACAGTATGTACCATATTTCATCGCAGACTCGCTGATCGCTGTTTCGTTCCTGTCCCAGTACATTTGGACAATATGAGTATCTTCCATATGGAAATCCCCCCTTTCATCTATCATCACGCCATTTTGCAGAAAATCTTACACTTTTCAAAAGAAATTTCGGTTCAAAAAAGGGCGTGACTAAAGCCACGCCCTTCCATTCTTTTATTTTCTTTATGCCAGAATCGGTTTCAAAGCCTCTGCGAGTTTTTCTTTCTCTGCTTCTGCCTCTGCCAGATCCTTGCCAAGTGTTGTGTAGTATACTTTGATTTTCGGCTCTGTTCCGGACGGGCGGACGATGACGGTTTCACCGTTTGCCAGCTTGTAGATCAGAACGTTTGCGGATGGGAGTCCGGTTTCTTCCGGTTTCTCGTAATCGGTTACTTTGACAACAGCGGAACCTGCGATCTCGGTCAGCGGCTCTTTTCGAAGGCCATCCATAATACCGGCCATCTTGTCCATTCCGCTAAGTCCCGGGAACTCGAAGCTGTCTACTTTGTTCAGATAGCGGCCATACTCCGCATAAATCTCTTCCAGTCTCTGTTTCAGGGAGCTACCGATGCTTCTGTAGTAAGCTGCCATCTCGCAGATCAGCATAGAACCAATGACTGCGTCTTTATCTCTTACGTACGGACCAGCCAGGTATCCATAGCTCTCCTCGAATCCGAAGATGAAGCGGTCTACTTCGCCGTCTGCTTCCAGGTTTGCAATCTGATCGCCGATCCATTTGAATCCGGTCAGAACGCTGCGAAGTTCCACGCCGTAGTGCTCGGCAACAGCATCTGCCAGTGGTGTGGATACGATGGATTTTACAGCAACTGGTTTCTCCGGCATGGTGCCTTTCTCGATGCGACCTGCGCAGATGTAGTCGAGAAGCAGAACGCCGACTTCGTTTCCGGTTACCAGCTCATAGCTTCCATCCGGGCATTTCATCGCGATACCAACACGGTCTGCATCCGGGTCGGTAGCCAGCATCAGGTCTGCGCCGGTCTCTTTTGCAAGATCCAGTCCCTTTTCCAGTGCTGCAAAGATTTCCGGGTTCGGATAGCTGCAGGTTGTGAAGTATCCGTTCGGGTACTCCTGCTCCGGAACGATGGTAATATCGGTGATGCCGATGTCTTTTAATACGCGCGTAACCGGTACAAGACCAGATCCGTTCAGCGGGCTGTAAACCAGTTTCAGTCCGGCGGTTTTACACAGACCCGGACGAACCTGACGGGATTCGATTGCTTCATACAGGGCATTCTTACAGTCTTCTCCGACAAAACGGATCAGTCCTTCTTCCACGCCCTCTGCGAACGGCATATATTTTACGCCGGTCAGGATATCGGTCTTCTGAATTTCTGCATATACAATTGCAGCAGCATCGTCGGTCATCTGGCATCCGTCCGGACCGTAGGCTTTGTAGCCGTTGTATTTTGCCGGGTTGTGGGATGCAGTGACCATGATACCTGCGTTGCAGTTGTAGTAACGGGTTGCAAAGGAAAGTGCCGGTACCGGCATCAGTGCGTCGTAAATTCTGACTTTGATTCCGTTTGCTGCCAGAACGCCTGCTGCTGTTTTTGCGAATACATCGCTCTTGATACGGCTGTCATAGCTGATGGCTACCGTCTGGTTTCCGCCCTGTGTTTTTACCCAGTTTGCAAGACCCTGTGTTGCCTGACGTACTACATAGATATTCATACGGTTTGTTCCTGCGCCAAGCACTCCACGAAGTCCTGCGGTTCCGAATTTCAGAGATACTGCAAAACGGTCCTTGATCTCCTCATCGTTTCCTTCAATCCGTGCCAACTCCGGGTTCAGGTCTGCGTCTTCCAGGTCAGCTTCCAGCCATCTCTTATACTCTTCCAGATACATATCTTTTTCTCTCCTGTTCTATTCTTTATTTGTAACTATTCAGAGCCATGCGAAACGGAAGAAAATCGCGAATCATGCTTGCATGAATGCGCGGTTTTCTGGAATTTCATATGGCGAGAAGCAACATCGAAATGCAGCGCAAGCGGAATCGAGATGGGGTTCTGAATAGTTACCTTTCTTTTATGTCTCACTCTTATGTCCCCATTCAGCGCCACATAAATGTATGTATAGTCACAATATACCATAACCGCCCCAAAACAGCAATTATTTTTGGTAATTTAAGCAAAATTTTGCCTCGATTTTTCTCTGTTTTTCGACTCTATCCGCTGTTTTCAGACAGAACAGGACAAAGAAAAAGCGAGGACCCCAATAACGATTCCCGCTTTTTGTCTGCCTTATGAGGGCAAGCCATACCGCAAAGTGGCGCTTTCAGATTGCGGAAATGGTTTTTCAAGCATGCTCCGGTCCGTGATTGTAGTCAAATCCGCATTTTTCCAGGAACGCCCGCGCGATCACCGTTGCCCCGATCTGATTCGGATGGATTCTGTCCCAGGCGATGTAAGAAGAATGGCGGTATTGGAAATAATCATTAAAAACAGCCTGCAGATCGATAAAACAGCAGCCATATTTTTCGGCCAGCTCACGGCAGATTGCCCCATACGTATCCATACGTTTTCTCATCCAGTCCTCTGCATTTGACTCCATATAATATGGGGTCATGAGAAAAACACCTTTTACGTTATCTTTTACGGAGAGAATCATCTGTTCGACGTTAGAACGGTACTCCTCCGGAGATACCTGGACATCCGGCATAGCCGGGCTGTCGAACTGTCTCCAGACATCGTTGATACCGATACAGATAGAAACCCAGTCCGGGTTCAGGGAAACAACGTCGCGGTCAAACCGCTGCAGCAGGTCGCGGCTTGTGTTTCCACTGATACCGGAGTTTGTTACACGAATGTATACCTCCGGGTAAAATGCAGACAGCATGTTCTCAACAATTCTGACGTAGCTCTTTCCGACATTTTCAAATAAACCTTCCCCCACCGGCTGTGCACTCTCCATATCCGTTACGGAATCTCCTGCAAATACAATCCGGTCCATGTGTTTAAAAATCATTTTTTTGCCTCCCTTGATCATGAGTAATAAAATGAAAACAAATTCCTCATATACGCCGCCATTTTTACAGCATTTTCATCATCTCTATTTGCTTCAAATTTTTCTTTTAGTTCAAGGTATTTATCCATTTCTATTCCTTTCACACTTCCAAATTCCGATCTATTAATTTGTTTTATTATAGCACATGTAAGCTCATTCACAATAAATAAGAAATTGCTAAAAGAATCAGTTACCAGTTAATCAATGAATCAGATATTGATGTTCTTCCATTTTCTCCGAAATCATTAACAGTCTTTTCAAAATCATAAATCAATAGTTCCGGTTTATTTCTAACACATTCCTTGATACATTGCCCAGATTTTCCAAAAACCATTGTCGGTGCCGTTTGAAAAGGCGAGGTAGCATTTACTGAAATAGTAGTAGTAACATTTTCAACTGCACGAGTTTGCAGATGTCCTCTAATCATACTATATCGCTCCTTGTCGTCCGTATCCGCTACATCATAAAACAAAACCACATTTATGTCGGTATTTCTTTTATACAATTCTCTGAAAAATTCGGGAAATCTTATTTCAAAGCAAATTCTAATTCCAAATACAACCCCATCTATCTCAACTATTCCATCACTATTCCCCTTTGCGAAATTATCATTATCCCATCCCCATAAAGCCCGCTTGTCATAAGACTTGATTTGTTTATTAGGCTGAAATAGTAATGCTCTATTATATATTTCTTTTTCTTTAAATATGGTTCCGACAATAAAAGAAATATCATTTTGGTCAGCTACCGATTGAAGTCTATCACACATTGACTGCACAAGGTTAAAATTGACACATGATGAATTTGATATATCTCTAGGTGGATATCCTGTTAATGAACATTCTGGAAATATCAGTAATTGAACATCTTTATGTTTTGCTAAATATATTGCTTTTTCTATTTCTTTATAATTCTCATTTACATCTCCAGATATCGCAAATTGATACGCTCCAATTCTCATTTATCAATCATCTCCTTTTCCGCAGTAAGATAAAACATTTACAGCTATATAAGCTGGAACTTACAAGTATCTATAATTTACAAATCATAATATATTCTTCATCATTTTCATCAACAATTTCAAATCATATCTTCCTATACATACGGACAGCATAATTCATCTTTTGAACTGATAATGATGCTTGTTTATATCCTTCTAGTTTTAGTTTTGTTAGCATCTGTTTCATTAATTCTGTTCCGATACCATAGTTTCTATACTCTTTAAGAAGTGAAATTGCAAAAGACGGTGTTTCATTATCTATATGCCCGTAATCATTCATAATCCGAACCCATACAGCACCAACAATCTCATCCGCAACTTGAGCAACCAAACATAAGTCTCCCTTGTTCTCACCAAAGTCTTTTACATATACCTGCAAATCTGGTTTGTTAATGATATCTTTGGACGGTACAGGAACACCTTCAGGATTGACACTCCCCACAGCTAAAGCCTTAACTTGACCCATATTTATACAAGATAATTTCGATAAGCAAGCAATGAATATAGTACATCCAGTCCTTGCCAGATAGAACGTACTCCGGGCATACCATCGCTCGGTGCACCTTTCGTCCCTCCAAGAACTCCCAGATCATAAATTGCTTCTTTAAGTGAATACGATTCAGGAATTTCCTTGCTTTTTCTTGCGCAACAACATAATACTTTCCATTCCTCTTCAACAAATACGATCCCACTTGAAATTTCCGGACATATTTTACCAAGATAAGTCAGATTTAATATCTGCATTGCAATGACAGAATATAATAACGTTAGAAAGCTTAATCTCCCATATTCCCTTGCCTGGTTCTTTTCTATTTTGCACCCACTCTTTAATATAAAATGAAACCGTTCTATCTTCCATCTGTGTGCATAACACTGTACCAGCTTTTCTATTTCTTTTTCGCTCTTTACCGTTACCGTTGTCAGCAGAAACCATTCTGTCCCCTTTTTCCCGGATTCATGCACATAGATCGCTGTCAGCTCCAGCTTTTCCCGTAAATGCTTTTCCTTTCTCCTTTGAGGACGGTAGATTGTAACCTTTTTGCAATGGTAATCCATTTTTATATTTCTTGATGGGATATGCTCTTTGGGATTCCGGCTCATCCGGACAACCATGCTTCCTGCCACTGGGGAACTACGTAATTCATGAAAGATCTTTTTCCCATCATCTACCATACGATTTTGTACGATCTGGATCAGAAAATTTGCTTTCAGATCCGCTGCTTCTGAGAAAAATTCATAGAAATCACCTTCCCGGTCACATACTGTTAATATTGGGATATCCGCTGGCATTCTCAGCAGTGTCTCACACATGCTGTCCAGCCATCGGAAATTTTCTTTTTCCTCTATTGGTCTGGAACGTTTTTGCTCTTTTGTCTGGGAATCGTCCTTCGGCTTTTCCCGTGTATTTGTCTCCTGGTAGATAATACCCAAAGGGATCCCCTGGTCTGTCACGGCGATGCAAGAATGGACCAGCATTCCCCTTTGCTCCGTACTGCAATAGTATCCCATTCCCTGGATCGCTTTCCGGTCTCCAAATCCAACAGCGGTAGTATCCTGAACAGCTAAGATCCACTCTGCATCTGCACATTTTATTTTTTCTACAGTTGCTCTGGATATGCTGTCAAGTAATTCATCTTTGGATATCTCGCTATTACTAAAGAAACGGTATGCCGCTTTGGCAGAACTTCTGGAGCCGGTAGCTGCCCAAGTAGATTTTCCGGGCGATGCTGCAAAAGCGTCTATGATCTTGAAGAAACGTGACTTCAAACGCTGGTCAGTAAAATTTATGTCCACAAACTCTTCTTGCCAGTTCTTGTATTCCGCCGTCATTTGGATCTCCCCTTTTTCTTTCGTATAACATGGGAACATATAAATATCTATGATTACTTATGGGTCAAGTTAAGAGCTAAAGCAAGGGGTTTTACGACACATTGGATAAATTTAGAAAAACCCTCTGAACCCCATTATAGTCTTACAGTTTCGACTGTGCAAGGCAAATTTTGTGTAAAAAAATCCGGCCGCGAAACACTGTTTTTCAGTGCCCCGCAGCCGGGAATTTCATTTTCTTTTCTTATTCAATCCCATCCATATAAGCATTGTAAATCGCCGGGTCAATGTTCTCTTTAATCGACGCATACACGCTCTTCGATGCCTCTCGGATCTCCTCTCTTGTCTGGTCATCGAGTGTCAGAATCTTCGTTCCGCTCTCCTCGATTGTCGCGATCTTGTCGGCGATACGGGCATCGGACTGTTCTCTTGCGTACTCGGTCGCAATCTTTGCGGCCTCTGTCATGATCTCCTGCTCGTCTTCCGGCAGATCCCGGAAGAAATCGTCGTTGACAATCAGGGAAATCAGATGCGGCAGATGGTTCGTTTCCACTACGTAATCCTGCTGCTCATACAGATTATTCGAAACGATGACCTCATACGGGTTCTCCTGCGCATCAATCGTGTGCTGCTGCAGGCCGATGTAAACCTCACTGAAGCTCATCGGCGTCGGGTTGGCACCGATGGCTTTCCAGAATGCCAGATGGTAGCTGTTCTCCATGGTACGGATCTTCTGGCCCTTGAAATCCGAAAAGCTGTAAACCGGCTTATTCGTACTCATGACACGAAATCCCTGATCCGCCATACCGAGCAGGTGATAGCCGCCCTCTGTGTAAACATTGCTGATCAGATCGTAAAACTCCGGATCATCAATCTTCTCACGGCATTCATCGAGCGAATCAAACACACACGGCAGATCGAACACGGCAAGATCACCCATAAAGGAAACCTGCGGCGCCGTATTCTGTACGACAAACGGAATATCACCATCGGCACACGTTTCGAGCAGATCGCGGTCGCCGCCGAGCGTTGAGTTTGCGTAAACCTGAATTTTCATCCTTCCATCGCTCAGCTCCGAAATCTCTTCCGCAAACTTCTCGGCGAAAATCTGTGTTACCGTATCCTCCGGGCTCGCCGTTGCCAGCGGCCAGGAATAGCGCTGTGTCGTCTCTTCCCCGGAAGAACCGCAGCCGGCAAGCGATGCGCCAAGTGCAACGACAGCAGCAAGTACCGTTGCTGTTCGGAAAAGCTTTTTCTTTTTTGTCATCTTTTTCATTGTTCTTCGCTCCTCCCTATAAAATTCCAATCGAAATCGCCGGAATAAACGTAATCAGCAGCAGTGCCACGAGGAAGAAACCGATCATCGGCATAGCCTTCTTTGCGATCTGCATGACCGGAACCTCGGTCAGGGAGCTTGCCACAAACAGGTTGACCCCGATCGGCGGTGTTACGAAGCCGATTGCCAGATTGACAACCATGATCACACCAAACTGAATCGGATCCATACCGATTGCCTGTACGATCGGCAGAAGGATCGGCGTCAGAATCAGGATCGCCGGAGTCGTATCCATAACCATTCCGACAATCAGCAGGAATACATTGATGATCAGAAGGATCGCAACCGGGCTGTGGAAGTTGTTCAGGATAAACTCGCTGACCGTCTGCGGTACCTGCATCAGCGTCAGGACACGGGAAAATGCTGTCGATGCCGCTAGGATGAACAGGATCGGAGTGAAGGTACGAATCGCCTCAACCAGAATGGACCAGATGTCGCGTATGCGGATACTCCTGTACACAAGAAGGCTGACAAGCAGTGCATAGAATACGGAGATAACAGCCGCCTCGGTCGGGGAAGCAACGCCGCTGTAGATACAGCCGAGGATGATTACCGGGCTAAGCAGTGCAAAAAAGCTCTCTTTTAAAACGCGAAGCAGGCCTTTGTCATGCAGCACTTTGACTTCTGCATAGATCTTCTCCCTATCCTCCCCATACCGTTTGCAGTGATAGATGGCATAAAGCATCAGCAGCAGACCAATCATCAAACCCGGTACAATTCCGGCAAGGAACAGGTCACTGACCGAAGCACCGGAAGCCATACCATACATGATGAACGGAATACTCGGGGGAATGATAACGCCAAGGCCGCCGGCAACTGCCACAATCGCTGTGGAGAATGTCAGATCATAACCAAGGGTAGTCAGAATCGGGATTGTCATGCTTCCGACAGCGGCAACGGTCGCCGGAGCGGAACCGGAAATCGCACCGTAAAAAAGGCAGGTGACGATAACCGCGCACGGCATACCTGCGGTAAATTTTCCGAGAAAATAGGCAAAGACATCAAACAGTTTTTTGGAGATGCCTCCCTTAGCCATGATGATACCGGAGAGGACGAACATCGGAACTGCCAGCAGAGGGAAGGAATCGAGTCCTCCGAACATGGCACGGATCAGATATTTGGCTCCTACCGTAAAAGACGGGTCAAACACCGACGGAAGCACAGATGTGATTCCAAGGGTAATCGATACCGGAACAGCGATGACCAGCAATGCAACAAAAATCAGAAATAATACTACGACCGGCATTAGCGTTCCTCCTCATTCGAATTTTTAATCGTATGGATGCGGTTGTCGATACCCGCGTTCAGAGCATTTTCTGTGGTGTTATCTGCTCCGGCATTTGCCTCAATGAAGGATTCCGGCGTATTTCGCTCCGGATGGGCCGGGTCGAAAACGTTCTCACCGCGTGCCACACGGAACTCGATCATCCACCGCTGCAAAACACGGAATGCAACCAGTACAAAGGAGACAAGCGGTGCTGCCTGGATAAAGTACATCGGGATTTTGCAGGCCGGGGAAAGCTGGCCGCTTTTAACTGACGACATCATATAAGAAAAAGCAAACGGAATCATATAGATGAAAAAAATCAGTTCAAACGTATGATTCACAATTTTGAAAACGGCTTTTCCTCTCCGCGGAAAAATCGCAACAAACTGCTCGATCTTGATGGAAAGGCATTTTTTGCTGCAGTAGCTGACGCTTAAAAAACCGCACCAGATAAAAATATATCTGGTCAGCTCTTCCGACCACGACAGCGACATGCCAAGGACGTAGCGGCAGAAAACCTGAATTCCCATGATCAGCGTCATGGCGATCAGACCGATCACAAGAAGAAATTCTTCCAAGTTTTCATCCAGCCAGTGAAATACTCTCTTCATAAAAGGCATACCTCCGTTAAATTTATAACAGAACAATAATACAAAAGGGACATCGGCATCAACAGCAAAGCTAAAAATACCGGTGTCCCATAAAGAAAAAACGGTTACATGGCTTTGTGAAGCAGATCCAGAACGGTGCTCAGATCATTGACTCCCATCTGACCCGGTGCGGATGCTTTCTTCGCCGCGCCGAAGGTCATGGAAGAACCAAACACCTCACCGCAGAGACGGCTGATTACACCGGTGCCTGCCATAGACATGGTGATGATCGGTCTGTCCGCATAATTGGTGGTCATTTCCTCTGTTGCTGCAAGCAGGGTCAGAACGTCTTTCTTATTCTGCGGCATAACAGCGATTTTCGGAATATCTGCGTTCATATCCTGCATTTTGCGCAGTCTGTAGATGATGTCTGCTTTTGCAGGAGTTTTGAAGAAATCATGATTGGAAGCGATAACCTTTACGCCTGCTGCGTGTGCACCGTCGATGATCTTCTTTACAATGTCATCTCCGGTAAAGATCTCAACATCCACCAGATCCACATATCCGGTCTGTGCTGCTTTGATGTTCAGCTCCGCATAGGCTGCCGGCTCAATCGCTTTTTCACCGCCTTCTTTGGAGGTACGGAATGTCATCAGAAGCGGAATATTGCCGAGTGCTTCGCGGAGGTCTTTTAACACGTCCTCTACCTGTGCGAAGTCGAATACGCCTTCAAACCAGTCTACACGCCACTCTACAACGTCAACCGGAATCGAATGGAAGGTTTTTGCTTCTTCGATGATATCGTTTTTGGTAACTCCTACGATCGGAACGATGATCTTCGGTGCACCGGCACCGATTTCAATATCACGAACTTTTACTGTATTCATGTGTTTTTCCTTCTTTCTTCAATATTAACCCTGACTTTTCTTTTGCAGGCTTTTCTTTTTCACGCCCGGATTACCTGGTTCTTCGTACTCCGCAATCCTTAATCTCATTTTAGTTGTCCTGCTGCGCAAGTTCAACCATTTTTTTATAGCGAATGTTTACAAACAGTCCAAGTGCAACGCCAACTGCGGTCAGAACGATGTTCATGGTCATAACGCCGGACGGCTGCATTTTAGATGCTGCGGTCAGGATGGTATAGTTGCAAAGAGAAGATGCAATCATAACCAATGCGGTTACGGTTCCTTTGATTTTCGGGAACAGCATATTGCAAACGGAAGTTGCGATCTGAAGCAGTCCGCCTGCGCCTGCCCATCCGATAATGAAAGCACCTGCAATCATCAGCGGTTTGCTCTGTCCCATCAGGACAGCAATCATAGTTACAAGGCAAATGGCCGGGTAAACAACGATGAAACGAACATCTTTGATTTTTCTGGTCAGGAACGCGGTTACAACGAGTGCCAGCATGGTTCCTGCCGAATAGTAGGTCTGCATGATGGACGGATCAGCCCAGCCTACATTCTCTTTTGCAAAGTTCTGTGCACAGTTCAGCCACAGCTGGAAGGTACCGGTGCAGGTGAATCCGATCAGGATCATAGCGATGGACTCGAAGGAGAAATGTGTATGTTTCAGACTGTCGATCAGGCCCTCTTTTTTGCCGGATGCTTTCTGGTCAGCGTCTGGCAGCGGGAACAGGAATACCAGTACAAAAAGTACGATATACGCAATTCCGCATCCATAGAATAACGGATTGTAGGAGGTAAGGCCGGCTGCGGTAGAAGTAACCGCTACACCAAGAACAAATGGAAGCAGCATCTGAGCGATTGCGATGAAGAATTTGATTCCCATGGTAGCAACGCCAGGAGCTTTGTAAATAATCTCGGATACTGCCGGGTAAATACCGGTATCCAGGAAGGAGTTTGCGATACCGCCGATAATGGCGCATACGTAAGCGATGGTATAACCACCGTGTGTTCCTGCATGAAATGCAAGAGCAAGGCCGATCAGATAAATTGCATAGGAAGCACTTCCGATTGCAGTGGAAATGCGGCGTCCGAGTTTATCGGACAGAGGACCTGCAAATGGCAGTGCGATCAGACGTCCAAGTCCGAGTGCTGCAGAAATAGCAGTGATTGCCATTGCTTCCACTCCCCATGCTGCTGCCAGAGCCTCTTTGATGACTGCCTGGCCCAGAATAGAGCATCCAACACCGTGGATAAAGTAGTTCAAGTACAAAATTAATGCACTTGGCAGGTATTTCTTGTTCATGGTTTCTCTCCTTTTTAAATAGATCATGTGTTGAGGTCAAATTGTCTTTTTCCTCTGTTCGGTTCATCCTTTTGTTTTGTCACAAACAACAGATTACCAGTTTCGTGAATGTTAAAAAAATAACATTTGTCTTTATTTTAGCAGTGAAAGCGTGTACGGTCTAATGCTTTTAAAGGAAAAAACCAATGCATTGAATGCATTGATGTGGTATACTTGAGTCATGATAATAAGAGGAAGCAAAGACTTTCTTACGGAACCATTTTTTCAGGAGGAAAAACCACATGACACTGAATCAGATTCTCTATTTCCGAAAGGTTGCCCGGCTGGAAAATTATCACCAGGCAGCGGAGGAGCTTTATATTTCCCAGCCATCCCTGAGCCGTTCCATGGCCGCCCTTGAAAGCGAGCTTGGGATCACACTGTTTGAAAAGAAAGGGCGCGGTGTTGTCCTTACCAATGCCGGCCGCCTTTTTCTGGAGCATGCAGACCGGATCGCAGGTGACTGTGATATTGCGACAGGTAAAATGAAAGAGCTCGCCTCCGGTGGCGGTAAAATCAACATCGGTTATATTTTTCCACTTGCAGGACATTATATTCCGCACAATGTCCGCACTTTTCTGGACAAAGAAGAAAATAAAAACGTTGCCTTTAGCTTCTGGCAGAACCATACCCCTGCCATTGCACAGAAGGTGAAATCCGGTGAACTCGATCTTGGGTTTGGCGGCTTTTTAAAGCGCGACGACATGGAGTTTTTTCCGTTGATCCAGCAGCCGCTTGTCATCGTGTCCCCGGAACATCATCCGATTGCCGATGAACCGGAAGTTCCGCTTGTAAAGCTTACCCGTTATCCGGTGATCGGCTACGACCGCACCTCCTGGCTCGGTGTCTACACCGATCATCTCTACCGGAAATATCAGCTTCATCCGAATATTATCATGGAATGTCCGGATGAATATTCGATTGTGGCACTGGTACGCGAAAACTTCGGCATCGCGCTTATGCCGCGAACCGATATTCTGGAACAGGCAGACGGCATCCGCATCCACACACTGAACGGTCTCGAGATTTATCATCAGACCTTTATGTTCTGGATGAAGAACCGCTACCGGCTTCCGGCTGTCGAACGGTTTACCGAATATATGAAACAGCACGCTGACATTATTGAAGAGACCGAAAATGATAGCGAAAACGTATCGAAAGTTTATCTGAAAGATATTGTTAATTTTTAGTCGAAAGAGTTATGATGGATTTGTCACAAACAGAGGATTACCGCTCATGTAATGAATAAGGAGAAATTTTCATGAAGAGTGCTTACCCAAAAATTTTCGAGCCAATTACCATCAAACGAACAACGATTAAAAACCGTATTGCAATGACCCCGATGGGAACCAACTACGGTGAGACAAGCGGTGAAATGAGTAACCGTCATATGAACTACTACTCTCTCCGCGCAAAAGGCGGCGTTGGTCTTATTATTCTGGAGAACGCCAACATCGAGTACCCGGTCGGTTCCAACGGAACCAGCCAGATCCGTATCGACCACGACAGCTTTATGCCGCGCTACTATCAGTTAGTCGAAAACCTTCATAAAAACGGTGCTACCGTAGCAATTCAGATCAACCACGCCGGAGCTTCCGCATCTTCCGCAAGAACCGGTATGGAAACCGTTTCTTCTTCCAACATCCCGACAAAAGCCGGCGGAGAAACCCCTCGCCCGATGACAAAAGAAGAAATCATGACAACCGTGAAAAAATACGGCGAGGCTGCAAAACGTGTGCAGGCCATCGGCTTTGATGCCATTGAAATCCACTGCGGCCACTCCTACCTGATGAGCCAGTTCATCTCCCCGTATTACAATAAAAGAACCGATGAATTCGGTGGTTCTGTAGAAAACCGCCTGCGCTTCCCGCGTATGGTTCTCGAAGAAGTACGCAAAAACGTCGGACCGTGGTTCCCGATCATCGTTCGTATCTCTGCTGAGGAGCGTGTTCCGGGAGGAAATACTCTGGAAGATACCCTCGAGTACCTCGAGTACCTGGATGAGTTCGTAGATATGTATGACGTATCCTGCGGCCTCAACCCATCCCTGCAGTATCAGATTGACTCCAACTTCCTGCCGGATGGATGGCGTTCCTACATGGCAAGAGCCGTAAAAGATAAATTCAAAAAACCGGTTATCAATGCTGGTAACTACCGTGATCCGAAGGTCGTTGAAAAAGTTCTCGAAAGCGGCGATGTGGATATCGTCGGCATGGGACGCGGCCTGATCGCTGAGCCGAACTGGGTGAAAAAAGTTGAAAACGGCGAGGAAGATCTTCTTCGGAAATGTATCTCCTGTAACGTTGGATGTGCTGGAAACCGTATCGGCGTCAACCGCCCGATCCGCTGTACCGTAAACCCGGCTGTTCCGGAAGGCGATATTTACAAAGCACTGAAAGTAAACAAAAACTGCAACGTTGTTGTTGTCGGCGCCGGTACTGCCGGTATGGAAGCAGCCTGCACCGCAGCAGAAGTCGGATGCAACGTTTTCGTACTTGAGAAAAACGATCACATCGGCGGTCTTTCCACTTTCATCTCCGATCTTCCAAGCAAGACCCGTATGAAAGATTTCCCGAAATACCTTGAGGCAAGAGCCGCCAGACTGAAAAACCTGTATATTTTCCTCAACACCGAAGCTACGGTGGATAAGATCAAACAGTTCAAACCGGACATCATTGTAAACTCCACCGGTTCCGTTCCGCTTGTTCCACCGATCAAAGGCCTGAAAGAGAACATCGATGCCGGAAACGTAAATACCATCTTTGGTATGATCAACAATGTAAACGCCGGAAAATATCCGGAAGAAGCCTGTCAGGGCAAGAAAGTCGTTGTAGTCGGCGGCGGTTCCGTAGGACTTGACGTTATTGAATACTTTGCACCGAGAGGCGCCGAGTGTACCATCATCGATATGCTGCCGCAGATCGGTATGCTTGCAGACCCGATCACCAAATGCTCCATGCGTGAGACACACGACAAATACGGTGTAAAAGAATATGTCAACACTGCTCTTCAGGAAGTAAAAGAGAATGCATTCACAGTAAAACTTCCAGATGGAACCATTCAGGATCTTGAATTCGATTACGGATTCAACTGCCTTGGAATGCGCTCCAACAACCCGGTTCTTCCGGAGATCCAGGAAGCATTCGCTGATACCAATACTTATGTATACACCATCGGCGATTCCGTACGTGCACGCCGTATCATGGAAGGTACCATGGAAGGCCGCGCGATCCTGAATGTACTGGAGTCCCAGGGATACCTGCATCTGGAGCCGCTTGAGTAAGTATCGACTTTAAGCAGCCCGACAAAAAACTGTATATCATCTGCTGCGCTGCCTCTTTTTCAAACCGAAACAGCGCAGCATGAAAAAAGAAAAGAGGAAAATATCATGCCAAATATTACAGGACATACCGAATTAGTTGGATTAATGGCTTACCCGATCCGTCACACCCAGTCTCCGACAACCCACAACCTTGCATACGACAAAAACGGAGATGACGTCATTCAGCTTGCTTTCGAAGTTGATAACGATTCTTTAAAAGATGCTGTGCAGAGTATCCGCGCGCTGAAAATGCTCGGTTCCAATATTTCCATGCCAAACAAAACTGTTGTCCACAAATATCTGGACGAGGTAGATGAAGCAGCTAAGTTATGCGGCGCTATCAACACCGTAGTCAACCTCCGCGACGAAAACGGTCAGGTAACCGGCAAACTGAAAGGCTACAACACCGATGGTATGGGATACTGGCAGGCACTGACCGAAGAAGGCATCGATTTCAAGGGAATGAAGATGGTCCTGATCGGAACCGGCGGTGCTGCTACTGCAATTGCAGTGCGCGGTGCTCTGGATGGCGTTGCAGAAATTGAAATCTTCAACATCAAAGACAAATTCTACAGCCGTGGAGAGGAAATTGTTGATCTGATCAACAAGAACACCAACTGCAAGGCTACCATGAACGACCTGGCAGACAAAGATCTCCTGAAAGAAAAAATGCACGCAGCTGACCTGTTCTGCGATGCTACCGGCGTAGGAATGCATCCACTCGAAGACCTTTCCAACATTCCTGATCCTTCCTTCTTTAAAAAAGATCTCATCGTAACGGATACCGTTTACGCTCCGCGCGAAACCGTTATGATGAAACAGGCCAAAGAAGCAGGATGCGAAAAGGTTTTCAATGGCATGGGTATGATGCTGTTCCAGGCACTCATTGCAATCAAGCTGTACACCGGAAAAGATACCCCGGTTGACTACATGAAAGAGAAACTTGGAATCTGATTTCCGGGCGAATCTTTTCCATCTTAAACCTTAATCAAAAACCAACACGAAAAGAGGAAATGAACTTTGCGTCATTTCCTCTTTTTTTCTTGCTTTCTTTCAGCATCTGGAGTATAATTCACTTCATATAGTAGCAGTTTAAAGCGCTACAGCACGATTTATCATCATGCTGAAATACGAGGAGAGAGAGGATTTCAAATTATGTCAAAACACATCACAGGACACACCGGATTATTATGTTTACTCGGAAGCCCGGTTGCACACAGTGTTTCTCCGGAAATGCACAACGAAGCATGCGACCAGCTCGGCCTTGATTATAGCTACCTTGCCTTTGATGTACCGGAAGACAAAATGCCGCAGGCAGTCGAAGGACTCCGCACCATGGGTGCAAGAGGCTGGAACATCACCATGCCTGGCAAAAATATTATGTGCAAATTGGCAGACAAGGTTTCTCCTGCTTCGGAGATCTCCGGCGCATGTAATACCATCGTCAACGACAACGGCGTTCTCACCGCTTACACCACCGACGGTGTCGGCTTCATGAGAGCAGTTGCAGAAAACGGCGTAGACATCATCGGCAAAAAGATGACTCTGCTCGGTGCCGGCGGCGCTGCTACTGCAATCCTGGTACAGGCAGCCCTCGACGGCGTGGCTGAGATCAATGTATTCAACGTCAGAGACAATTTCTTCGGAAGAGCCGAGGAAATCGTTGCAAAACTCAATGAGCGTACTTCCTGCAGGGTTACCCTGCACGACTTCTCCGATCCGGAAGTCCTTCGCGCATCCATCGCAGACAGCGCCATTCTTGTCAACGGAACTTCCGTCGGAATGGCTCCAAAAACCGAGAACACCATCATCACCGACACAACGATGTTCCACAGAGACCTCTTCGTTTTCGATGTGATCTACAATCCGCAGGAAACCCGCCTGCTGCGTGAGGCAAAAGAGGCTGGATGCAAGACCGGAAACGGTATGTACATGCTGTTATACCAGGGAGCTGCTTCCTTCAAACTGTGGACTGGCGAGGATATGCCGGTTGAGATCATCAAAGAGAAATACTTCTCCGGAAAATAAAATATCACACAATTTCAAAAGGCTTCTGCCCCGGATTTTCATCCGCCGGCAGAAGCCTTTTTGCTGTCCTGAAATGGTGTCAGCCCGCTTTCTGTACTTCGTCGAGCTGTGCCGTATACAGTTTGTAGTAATATCCTTTCTTTGCTATCAGTTCGTCGTGCGTTCCGCTTTCCATGATACCGCCGTTGTCGATATACATGATCTTATCGCAGTTGCGGATCGTAGACAGACGGTGGGCAATAATGAACGATGTTCTGCCCTTCAGCATCGCATTGAGGCCAGTCTGCAGTGCTTTCTCGGTCTGCACGTCGATACTCGAGGTTGCCTCATCGAGAATCAGGATCGCCGGATCCGAAAGCAGTGTTCTGGCAAACGAGATCAGCTGTTTCTGGCCCTGGCTCAGCATGGAGCCGCGCTCCCGTACCTCGGTCTGATAGCGGTCCGGCATTTTGCTGATGAACTCATCCGCGCAGACGGTTTTGCTCGCATTGACAATCTCATCCAGTGTCGCATCGAGTTTTCCGTAACGGATGTTGTCCTCAATGTCTCCCGAGAAAATAAAGCTGTCCTGCATCATAATGCCCATCTGCTCACGCAGGGAATGGATCGTCACCTGCGAGATGTCCTGGCCGTCGATCAGGACACGGCCGCCGTTGACATTATAGAACCGCGAGATCAGATTGACAATCGTACTCTTTCCGGCTCCCGTCGGTCCGACGAGCGCCACGCTCTCGCCCGGTTTTACCGTGAACGAAACGTCTTTTAAAATCTGCTTCGATTCATCGTAAGAGAAGTTGACATGGTCAAACGTCACCTCACCGCGGATCTCCGGCATTTTCACAGCATTCTCGGCATCCTTTACCGTTACCGGCTCGTCCATTGTCTCGAAGATACGCTCCAGGTAAGCGATGTTGTTGATAAAGTTGTTGAAGATATTTCCGAGGTTCATGATCGGCTGCCAGAAGTACGATGCGTAGCTGGAAATCGCCACGATGGTACCGAGCGATTTGCTGCCCTGTCCGAACAGCATAAGGCCTGCTAAAAAGATTGCTGCGCGCACGCAGACGGAAATGGAATCGATGCCCGGCCATACCAGGTTGGAATAGCGTACCGCCGTGTTCCACGTTCTGCGGCAGTCCTGTGAAAGATCTTTGAAAATCTCCGCATTTTCATCCTCTCTCGCAAAGATCTGCGTAATGCGGGCTCCGACGATATTTTCCTGCAGATACGCATTCAGGTTCGAGTTCTTATTTGAAACTGCCTGCCATGCCCGTCTCTGTTTATTCTTGATCCAGACCATGAACACGCACAGCACCGGCACGCCGCAGAGAACGACGAGCGCCATCTGCACATCGACCAGGAACATGAAAATGACGATGAACAGCAGATTGAAACACTCCAGCACAATGTTGATCAGTCCATTCGAAAGCATATCCGATACCGAATTGACGTAGTTGACCACACGGATCAGAATTTTGCCGTGCGGGCGGTCGTCGTAATACTGGAACGGCAGCTCCTGCAGATGCTCAAACAGGTCTTTTCGGATATCGTAGA
Organism: Blautia sp. TF10-30; assembly: GCF_003481245.1. Taxonomy (NCBI): domain Bacteria; kingdom Bacillati; phylum Bacillota; class Clostridia; order Lachnospirales; family Lachnospiraceae; genus Blautia; species Blautia sp. TF10-30. The sequence goes on along the minus strand of NZ_QUKM01000006.1, from coordinate 110,913 downwards.
TGATATTCTGGCTGACATCCACCATGATACGGCTTCGGATCGTCGTGAAAATGACGCTGACGACGTAGATGCCGACGAGCATTCCGACCAGAGAAAACAGAAGTTTCTCGTTTTTGTCCGGAATCGCAAGGTCCAGTGCCCGCTGGATAATCATCGGCGCAACGTAGCCGAACGCGCCGCCGATGCCGCTCAAGAGAATCGCCACAACCATCCGGCCCGCGTATTTTTTAATATAAGATGATGCCCGGAGTAAGTGTCTGATGTCAAAAGGTTCTTCGAGCACTTCATCCTGCTTGTATGTATTTTTTGCCATTGCTTCCCCCTCCTACAGTTCATCCACACCGGTCTGCAGTTTCACCAGTTCGTAGTAATAGCCCTTCTTTTCCATCAGCTCCTCGTGCGTTCCCATCTCCTTGATGTAACCGTTCTGCAGCACGATAATTTTGTCCGCCGTCTTTGTGGTGGAGATTCGCTGCGCGATGATAACTTTCGTGCACGGGAAATCCAGTTCTCGTAAGGAATGCTGGATCTGTTTTTCCGTCTCCATATCGACGGCCGATGTCGTGTCGTCAAGAATCAGGATCGACGGACGGATGGCCAGCGCTCTCGCCAGGGAAATTCTCTGCTTCTGGCCGCCTGAAAGACCGACACCGCGCTCACCGACCAGAGTGTCATAACCCTCCGGCATCTTCGAAATAAAGTCTGCCGCGGCAGAATATTTTGCAAATTTAATGACCTCATTCATCTTGATCGAGTCATCGCCGTAAGCAATGTTGCCCTCGATCGTATCAGAATACAGCAGGACATCCTGCGTCGCAAGTCCGATGTGTTTCCGGAGATCATACAGCTTCAGATCTTCCACAGAAATACCGTCGATGCGGATCTGGCCTTCTGTCGGCTCGTAGAAACGCGGAATCAGGTTGATGAGGGATGTCTTTCCGCATCCCGTCTCTCCCATGACCGCCACGGTCTCATTCGGGTTAACCGTAAACGAAATGTTATGCAGAACCGGCAGATCACCGTCCTCATACTGGAACGAAACGTTGTCGAACTCGATTTTTCCCTCGAAGCGTTCCGGGTGTGCCACTGCATTTTCCTCGTCCTTGATCTTCGCCTCGGAATAATACAGCTCCATGACTTTTTTTGAAGCCGCCGAGAACCGCTGGAACTCGTTCATGATATTTCCCATCTGACGCATCGGGTTTGCGATTGCCCAGATGAGGCCGGAGAATGCCACATAATCACCCATGGTCAGCTGGCCCTTAATCATAAAGACACCGCCGACTGCCAGCAGGACAACCGGCATCAGGTTAGCGATACTCTCGACAAACGGGAAGAATTTCAGCCATACCATCGCGGTTGCTTTGTTTGTCTCCGCGTAATCGGTATTAGCGCGGTCGAATTTCTCAATCTCGTACTCTTCTCTTGCAAACGCCTTGACGACGCGGTTTCCGGAGATATTCTCCTGCGCACACGTATTCATCTGTGCCAGCTTTTCACGCAGTGCCGCATGCATCGGGGCAACACGGTTGCGGAACAGGTAGATGATCCAGAATACGAACGGCGAAATCACAAGTATGCAGAGCGCCAGCTTCCAGTTCGTGTACAGGAAGAAAATGGCCGCTGCCGCGAACAGGGAAAACGACTCAATCACCATTCGGATGACCCATGCGACCATATGGCGGACGGCATCGAGGTCTCCGGTCAGACGCGTCATCAGATCGCCGGTACGGTACGTGCTGTAAAACGTCATATCCTGCCGCTGGATTTTGTCATACAGGTAATTCCGCACCCGGTACAGGACGCTCTGTGATACGTGCTCGTAAATCATACAGCTGCCGTAGACAATAACGACACGCAGAAACGTGAAGCCAATCATCGCAATCAGCAGGCGGTAAAACAGATCCCGGTGTGTCTGCAGATTCTGCACTGCATTTTCACCTGTCAGAAACAGGTCAACAATTTTTCCCGAAAAATATGGAATCGTAAGCTGCAGAACGTTATATAATACCGTTCCGATCATGCCGATCAGATACAGCGCACGCTTTCCTTCCATGTTTTCCCACAGCCATTGGATTTTAGTTTTCGGGAATGGTTTTGTGCTGCTTTTCATTTTTTCATATCCCCCCTTATCTTCTGAAAATCAAAAGGTTTCTGCATTTTTCTCTTTCAAATGCTTTCGCCATTGTATCAATTTTCATTTCATTATGATATAATGCGACTGTATAAAAATAGAACGTTTCTATCTTCATGCACGATTCTTTTGAATAATCCTCGTAATTTTTTGCAGAACTTTTTAACCGGAACAGGAGGAATTTACTTTTGAAAAATCTATTTGAATACAATGATATCCTGCGCTCACCGATCGAGGCATTTTCCTGCAGCTCGGAAACCTTTTCCATGCCGGTGGTATCACACTGGCACTATTTTACTGAAGTACTTTATCTGCAGGAAGGCTCGCTCCTTGTGAGCTGCAACGATGTTGTCTATCCGATGGAGGCCGGCTCTTTCATCCTTTTTCCGCCGCAGGCAGTCCATGCGCTTGCCGCGGATCATGACAAACCGTTTCGCTTTTTCTGCGTAAAATTCAATCTGAACCGGATTCATCTCACCGGAAGCTATCTTCCGAACCTGAGCTTTGCGTTCCATAAGGTTGCCTCCATGACGCATCCTTCCCTGCTCTTTACGCAGATGGATCTTCCGGGGCTCGACCTGAACGATTTTTTCACAACCATTGAAAAAGAATCCCATGCGAAACAGTACGGCTACGACGCGTATATTTATTCGCTGTTTTCGACACTGTTCCTGCGCCTTCTGCGGACGTGGCACTGCCAGGGAATCTGTTTTGATCTCGAAACCATCTCCGAGAGTGAAGAGAAAAGTATGCAGGACATTCTCGTCTACATCGACCGTCATTCACAGGAGAATATCAACATCGAAGAGCTGGCGCATAAATACAATATGAGCTATTCGTACTTTGCCAAGCTGTTTTTAAAACACTATGGGCAGAGCTGCAAGCAGTATATCGAATTTATCCGTTTGAACAAGGTCGAGAACCTGCTCCTCTTTACCGATTATGACCTGAACTTTATTGCCACCGAGACCGGCTTTGCAGACTGCAGCCACCTGATCCGTACGTTCAAAAAACGGTATCAGATCACCCCGCGGCAGTTCCGGCAGGAGCATCAGTCCACAGTGTCCTCGTCGCTTCCGGCGAAGCTGGGATAACCCCATAATATAGTAATAAAAAAGGCGGTATACCGTTTTCCCCCTGAAACTTTCAGAAAGAAAATCCGGTATGCCGCCTTTTCATATCTTAAATTTTCTGATTTAAACTTCTTAGATGTTGAGCAGATCGCTGAATACTTTCAGTGCTCCGTCTGTCTCGTGAGCCAGAACGCGTTTTGCAAGGACTTTACCAAGCTGTACGCCCTCCTGGTCGAAGCTGTTTACGTTCCACAGGAATCCCTGGAACATGATCTTATTCTCGAAGTGTGCAAGCAGTGCTCCCAGCGTCTTCGGATTTACCTGATCTCCGATGATGATGCTGGACGGACGGCCGCCTTCGAAGTTTTTGTTTTTATTCTCATCTGCTTTACCGCAGGCAAATGCAACGATCTGAGCTGCTACGTTTGCACAGAGTTTCTGCTGGCTGGTGCTGCCCTGGATGTCGACATCGGTCTCCATCTGGTTATTGCGGAAGCCTACAAACTGCAGCGGAACGATATCAGTTCCCTGATGCAGCAGCTGATAGAAGGAATGCTGTCCGTTGGTACCTGGCTCGCCGAAGAGAACCGGACCGGTCGGGTAATTGACCGGCTCGCCGAAGCGGTTGACCGATTTACCGTTGGACTCCATATCTACCTGCTGTAAGTGAGCCGGGAAACGGTTCAGTGCCTGGGAGTACGGAAGAACTGCAGTGCTTGGATAGCCAAGAACGTTTCTCTCGTAAACACCGATCAGCGCATCGAGCATCTCCGGGTTCTGTAATACGTCTTTGTTTGCAGAAAGTTTATCTTCTGCTGCAGCGCCCTCGAGGAATGCTGCGAATACTTCCGGTCCGAAAGCCAGGGACAGAACAGCGCCGCCGACTGCGGATGTGGAAGAATAACGGCCTCCGATATAGTCATCCATGAAGAATGCTGCCAGATAGTCGTCGCTCTTTGCCAGCGGAGAAGTCTCACTGGTAACGGCGATCATATGCTTGGATGCATCCAGGCCTGCATTTTTCAGAGCGTCTTTTACGAAGGACTCATTGGTCAGAGTCTCCAGTGTGGTTCCGGATTTGGATACCAGAACGAAGATGGAATGTGCTACGTCGATCGAATTCAGAACAGCTGCTGCGTCATCCGGGTCAACGTTGCTGATGAATTTTGCTTCCATTTTAAAGCAATCGTTTTTCTTTGCCCAGTTTTCCAGAGCCAGATACATCGCACGCGGGCCAAGGTCGCTTCCGCCGATACCGATCTGCACAACGGTGGTGAATTTTTCACCTGCTGCGTTGGTGATCTCACCTGCATGTACTTTGTTCGCGAACTCTGCGATGCGGTTCTGCTGCTCTACGTAGAAAGCACGTTTGTCTACGCCGTCTGCCGTAACGGTGTTTCCGAGCTGGCCGCGGGTCAGCTGATGAAGCACGAGACGGTTCTCTCCGGTGTTGATGACAGCACCGTTGTAAAGCTCCTCAAATTTTTCAGAAAGCTGTGCCTCTTCTGCCAGTTTTACGAGTGCGGCAAGGACATCCTCATTCACCTGTTTTGCTGCGTAGTTATACGCAAGTCCTTCTGCCATCGGAACGCTGTAAGATTTTACGCGCTCTGCTCCGTTTTCGCCGGACATCACCTCGGCAAGATTGACACGCTCCACTTTTTTCAGCTCCTCAAAAGAAGCCAGTTTATCAAGATTGTTCCAGGTAACCATTGTTAAGTTCCTCCTGTTTTTTTATTTTGTCTCTCTATTCCGTCCGCGGAAACATTTTTATTCCCGCTATTATACCAATGAAACAGACTGCTTGCTAAAAACAGTCTGTTTCGTGATATTTTTTTATTTCGTATAGTTATAAGAAAGAGCTCTTGCGATCTCCCACTGATATTCCGGCAGAGTCTTTGTCATGGACAGTGCCTCGTCGATATCGTAATCTACATATTCACCGTTCTTGTATGCAACTACGCGGTCTGTTTTTCCTTCCAGAAGAAGGTCCACTGCGTAAGCACCCATGATAGACGCGTATACACGGTCTTTACATGTCGGGCTTCCTCCACGCTGCATATGTCCAAGAATCGTTGCACGGGTCTCGATGCCGGTTGCAGCTTCGATTCTGCGCGCCATGCTGGTGGAATGGCCGATGCCCTCAGCATTTACGATGATATGATGTTTTTTGCCTTTTCTACGGTTCTCGATGATGTTGTTGATGATCTTCTGCTCATCGTAATCGTATTTCTCCGGAAGAAGAATATCCTCTGCGCCATTTGCGATACCGCACCACAGAGCGATATATCCGGCATTACGTCCCATAACCTCGATGATCGAGCATCTCTCATGGGAAGTGGAAGTATCTCTTACTTTATCAATGGCTTCCATTGCAGTGTTTACCGCGGTATCAAAACCGATGGTATATTCTGTGCAGGCGATATCCAGGTCGATGGTTCCCGGTACACCTACGGTGTTAATTCCAAGAGCTGCCAGTTTCTGCGCTCCTGCAAAAGATCCGTCTCCGCCGATAACTACCAGTCCGTCGATGCCGTGTTTTCTGCAGACATCTGCAGCACGTTTCTGGCCTTCCGGTGTACGCATCTCTGCGCAGCGGGCGGTATAAAGGATAGTACCTCCGCGCTCGATGGTGTCGGATACATCGCGGGCTGTCATGTCGATGATTTCTTCGTTCATCAGTCCGTCGTAGCCTTTCAGGATACCTTTCATCTGAACGCCCTTCTGCAGACCTCTTCTTACGGCTGCACGGATCGCTGCGTTCATACCTGGTGCATCACCACCGCTGGTAAGCACTCCGATTGTCTTTACCTTGTTAGTCGTTGCCATATGAATTCCTCCATCTCATCACACACATTAATAAACGAGTAGTTTTATTTATTAATCACACACAGTTTTATTTTAAAGCATTCAGGCCCTTTTTTCAATACTCTTTTCTACAACTTTCACGTTTCCGGTACCGAATTTTGCCTGAAGTGACGCCACCAGACGGGCATCTGCCTGCACATTGCGGCTCGGCGGCAGTTTTTTCATCGCTTTGATCGATTTGATGTAGAGAATCACGCTGTCCTTGCCGTCGGATTCATGCAGCATCTGGTACAGATCCGCCACTTCTCTCTCGTACGTTTCCTTGTCCGGGAACTGGATCCAGAGCTCTTTCGGGATGCCTGCAAACGGGAAAATTTTCTCGCAGATCAGCTTGCTCGGCTTATCATCCTCCGCGGAAACACGGCCCTGGATGAAGACACGCGCATCGGTCTGCATCATCGCTGCGTTTTTCTCGTAATCGCGCGGGAATACGACGATTTCCATACTGCCGACGAGGTCCTCGAGTGTGAGAAATGCCATTGTCTTGTTATTCTTTGTATATTTGATTTTTTTATCCGTGATAATGCCGCCGACAATCTCTTTCGCGCCGTCGGTGACGGATGGGAAACCCGTCTCCTCATCCGGCTGGAAGTCTGTCGTTACCGCGGAAATGTTCTTCCGCCAGCACTCCTCCTGCTCCTCGAGCGGATGACCGCTGACGTAGATGCCGAGCACCTCTTTTTCGAGCGCCAAAAGATCACTCTTTTCGTATTCTCCGACATCCGGGTACACCGTTTCATACGACCGTTTGGTCGTCTCATCTGCGAAGTCAAACAGACTCATCTGGCCGCTTAACGAATCTTTTTTCTCGCGTGCCACATCATCGAGCACATTGGCGTAGACGAACATGAGCTGCTTTCTCGTCACGCCGAAGCAGTCGAATGCACCCGCCTTGATAAAGTTCTCGACGGTCCGCTTGTTGACTTCTTTTCCGCTCAGACGCTCCGCGAAATCCTTTAACGAGCGGAACGGTCCGTTTGCACTCCGCTCCTCCACGATCGCCTCCATGACCGGCTTTCCGATGCCTTTGACCGCCGCCATGCCATAGCGGATCGCCTGGCCGTCTACCGTGAATTTTCCTTCGCTTCGGTTGATGTCCGGCGGCAGAATAGAAATGCCCATCTGGCGGGAACTCAAGATATACTCTGCGACTTTTCCCGGGTTATCGATGCAGGAGGTCATCAGAGCCGCCATGAACTCAACCGGGTAATAGTATTTCAGCCATGCCGTCTGGTACGATACGAACGCGTACGCCGCCGCATGGGATTTGTTGAAGGCGTATTTCGCGAAGTCGATCATCTCGTCGTAGATCTTGTTCGCTGTCTTCTCATCAATGCCGTTTTTGATACAGCCCGGCACGCCCTCGGCCTCGTTTCCATAAACGAAATTCTGGCGCTCTTTTTCCATGACGGATGCCTTTTTCTTCGACATCGCACGGCGCACCAGATCAGCCCGTCCAAGCGAATAGCCCGCCAGTGCCTGTACGATCTGCATAACCTGTTCCTGGTAGACGATACAGCCGTACGTCGGCTCCAGAATCGGTTTTAAGAGCGGTGTATCGTACGTAACGGATTCCGGGTTGTTTTTTCCTTTGATGTACTGCGGAATAAAATCCATCGGGCCCGGCCGGTACAGGGAAATTCCGGCGATGATATCCTCGAGGCTCTGCGGTTTTAACTCCTTCATGAAGTTTTTCATTCCCGCACTCTCGAGCTGGAATACACCGACCGTTTTCGATGCGCCGATCATGCCGAGCACTTTCGGATCGTTGTAATCGATGTGAAGCAGATCAATTTTCTTATTGCTGTAACGCTCTGCGAGCTTTGTCGCATTCTGAATGACGGTCAGGGTCCGAAGCCCTAAGAAGTCCATTTTCAGAAGTCCCAGTTCCTCGAGCGTCGTCATCGTGAACTGCGTGACGATCGTTCCGTCGCTTCCTCGCGAGAGCGGCACAAATTCCACCAGCGGACGCGAGCCGATGACAACACCGGCGGCATGCATCGACGTGTGGCGCGGCAGACCTTCAAGTCTCCGTGACATGTCGATCAGATGTGCAACCTCTTCATTGCCCTGGTACAGCTCCCGCAGCTCGTGGTTCATCTGCAGTGCCTTGTCGATCGTGATATTCAGCTCATTCGGAATCATCTTCGCAATCGAATCGACCTGTGCATACGGCATATCCAGCACACGGCCGACATCGCGGATGACACCGCGCGCCGCCAGTGTACCGAATGTGACGATCTGTACAACGCGGTCCTTGCCGTATTTTCTCGTTACATAGTCGATGACCTCCGGGCGGCGTTCGAAGCAGAAATCCACGTCGATATCAGGCATGGTAACTCGTTCCGGGTTCAGGAAACGCTCGAACAGGAGCTGGTACCGCATCGGGTCCAGCTGTGTGATGCCAAGGGTGTAGGAAACAATACTTCCGGCCGCCGATCCTCGTCCCGGTCCGACCATGATGTCGTGGTCGCGCGCAAATTTGATGAAATCCCACACGATCAGGAAGTAATCGACGTAACCCATCGTTTTGATCGTATCAAGCTCGTATTTCAGCCGCGCTTTCAGTTCATCCGTCGCCGGGTGATACCGTTCCTCGAGGCCGTCGTAGCAGAGCTTATTTAAGTATTCCCAGGAAGTGTATCCTTCCGGCACATCGAATTTCGGAAGTTTTGTGACACCAAATTCGATCTCCACATTACACCGGTCTGCAATTTTCTGTGTATTTTCGATTGCCTGCGGTGCATACGGGAAGAGCGATGCCATCTCCGCCTCGGATTTCACGAAATACTGGCCGCCCTCGTAGCGCATGCGGTCCTCATCCGTGATCTTCTTTCCGGTCTGCAGGCACAGAAGAATGTCATGGGAATCCGCATCTTCTGCGTACGTGTAGTGAATATCATTCGTCGCCACCAGCTCGATGCCGGTTTCTGCCGAGAGGCGCATCAGCTGCTGATTGACCATCCGCTGCTCCGAGATGCCGTGATCCTGCAGTTCCAGGAAGAAATTGCCTTTTCCGAAAATCTTCTCATACCGCAGTGCGGCCTCTTTTCCCATCTCGTACTGGTTCCGCACCATCGCACGCGCCACCTCACCTGCAAGGCAGGCGGAAAGCGCGATAATGCCCTCGTGATACTTTTCCAGAATCTCCATGTCGACACGCGGCTTATAGTAAAATCCATCGATAAAGCCCGCCGAAACAATCTTCATCAGATTGGAATAGCCCGTATTATTTTCCGCCAGCAGAACCAGATGGTAGTACCGGTCCTCTCCGCGGCTGGTTTCGCGGTCGAAACGGGAACCCGGCGCCACGTAAACCTCACAGCCGAGGATCGGCTTGATGCCCTGCGCGCGGGCTTCTTTATAAAAATCAATACAGCCGAACATGACGCCGTGATCGGTGATCGCGGCGCTGTTCATGCCAAGCTCCTTGACTCTGGCAACGTACTCTTTGATCTTGTTCGATCCGTCCAGAAGGCTGTATTCGGTATGTACATGTAAATGCGTAAAACTCATCGTTTTCTCCTCTATTTTCCAAAGGCATGTTCCGTTGTCTCCAAGATCGTCTGCACCAGGCTGTCCGGCTCGATCGGCTTGGTCAGATGGCTGTTCATGCCCGCTGCGCGGCATCCCTCTTTACTCTCTTCGGAGGACTGCGCCGTCATCGGGATGATCGGGACTTGTTTTGCTTCCGGAAGCTCCATGGCGCGGATCTGCTGCGCTGCCTCAAGGCCGCCCATCACAGGCATCATCAGATCCATTAAAATCACATCAAATTTCTGCGGATTCGCCGCATACTTTTCGACCGCCTCGCGGCCGTTCCATGCCTCTTCCACCGTCGCACCGTGATCGGTCAGGTAAAACTCGGCGATTTCCATGTTGATCTCATTATCCTCGACAAGCAGAACGTGGAAGCGGACAAGCTCTTTTCCTGCGATCCGTGTCTTTACTTCCTGAATCCGCTGTCCCTCGCAGTCAATGTAAAACGGAAGCCGGAATACATACGTCGTTCCGACGCCCTGCTGGCTCGTTACCTCGATCGTGCCCTGCATTTTTTCGATCAGTTCTTTGACGATCGACATGCCAAGGCCCGTTCCCTTGTACTGCGTTCTCGCACCGGACTTCTCCTGTGTGAACGGATGGAACAGCTCTTTTTCGATAAATTCGCTGCTCATTCCGATACCGCTGTCCATGATGCGGAACTCGTAGACGACCCGGGTTCCGTCGCAGGAGACTTCGCCCGCATACGTATCGATCATTCCGCCTGGCTTGTTGTACTTGATTGCATTGCTGAAGAGATTCAGCATAATCTGCCGCAGGCGCAGCGGACTGCCGATCAGTCTCGTGTGCGTCAGCTCACCGCGGTGCGTACGGTGGGTAATGCCCATCTCCGCAATCTGCGCATTGACAAGGGATGCTACATCATCCATCAGATGCGTCAGGTCAAAAGAAACGCTCTCGATCGTCTCTTTTCCGGACTCCAGCTTATTCATATCGAGCACATCGTTGACGAGTGCCAGCAGATGGCTTGCGGAAAGATTGATTTTATCGAGGCAGTCGTCCACTTTTGCCTCATCCTGCCGGTTTTTGCGGATGATATCCAGCATGCCCATAATGCCATTGATCGGCGTGCGCACATCGTGGCTCATGCGGTTCATAAATTCTGTTTTTGCACGACTTGCACTGTCTGCAGCTCTAAAGGCATCCTGAAGCTGTATCTTCTCCCTCTCTTCCCGGCTGTGGAACTCTGACGTATCACGGAAAAGGATCATGCCGTGTACCACAACGCTCTCCCGCTTTGTCTTTCGGTCGTAGACGGTATCCTGTGACATAAGAACCGTCTTCTGCAACCATATTCTTCTGCCAGACTCATCTGTTTCCTGATACTCCACGACTACCTGCTTATCTCCGTTTTCAAAGCGCTGCAGCAGTTTCTTCGAGGAATCCACAATGCGGTATGATTCCAATGTCTCCTCCGCGACAAACGCACTGCATTCCCCGCAGTATTTCTCGTAGGAACACGGCAGATCTATATTGAGGTCAAATTTCTTCTGCCCGCTGTGGTAAAAAATCTGCTCCAGCGAATCATTCGTCAGATCAACGGCGAACACGGCCTCGGCCGTCTCGAGAAGTGCCTCGGCGTAGTGGCTGTTTTCAATGATCGACTGTTTCATCTGTTCATAGTATTGGTCGAGCTGTTCTTTTTCATTCCGAGCAGCTTCCCCATTGGAGCGGAACCGCTCAAAGCCCATCAGAAAATGGTGCAGTCCGCCATCCTCGGCCGCGTCGTAGAACAGAATGGTGACTTTTCCCCGGCAGAGCGCTTCCCCTTCGCTGCCCTCCTGATACTCGTACAGAATTTCTACGCTCTCTTCTCCCTTCTGATAGCACTCCTTCAGATGGGTAAGATCCAGCATTCTACGCATTTCCTTTCTCTTTTCCTCATCCGTGATGCCCTGCACAATATGCTCGGCCGCACCGGTATAGCTGCCGTCCTCGGCAAGGAAAAAGCCCGAAACGGCACGCAGAATCCGGTACTGGTCCTGTCTTGCATTGCAGTAAATACAGTTGGAAAAATGGTATCCCTTTTTCTTTACGACGTCCAGCGCTTCCAGGCTGATCTTCCGCTCTGCGGCGGCTTCTTCCATCTTCGCGCGGTTTTTGTCGATATACATGTTCTGGTCCGCATGGCGGAACAGTTCCCGGATATCACAGTCTTCAAATTCCGTGGACAGTGCATAGCCTCCGGCGTAGCTGATCGGCATCTCCGGGTGCTGGCGGGAATATTCTGCCGTCTGCGTGCGGATGTGATTCATGCACGCTTCCACTTCTTCGCGGTTCAGTCCGCGCAGAATGGCAAGAAACTCATCTCCGCCGTTTCTTCCGACGAAATACTCCTCCGGGACTGCTTTTCGAAGCTGAACGGCAAAGGAACGGATATATTCGTCTCCCTTGTCGTGACCCAGACTGTTGTTGATCGTGCGCAGATTGTTGAGGTCAAACACGCAGACCGCATACGCGCCGGAAATTTCTTCTCCTCCGTCGCTTTCCTCCAGAATCTCTTCGCATTTATTTTTATTTGGCAGGCCCGTCGCCTCATCGAGATAGACTTTCTTCTGCAGAATACGGTTCATCGCCGCATAGCGGACGGCCTTGATCAGCTCCATGCCGATGACAAACACCAGACCGATGATATCTCCTACTACCACCTGCTCCAGCTTCTTCAGCGAAGACGCCATTCTCTGCGAATACGCTTCCGCAAGGCCCGTCGCCTCGTCACAGATTTTGAAAAAGGTCTCACTCTTTTCGATAATCGCGGTATTCTCATATCCTTTTTCACGCACCAGAAGAATCTCTGCCTTCAGCTCTTCAAAATACGATGCCAGCTCAGTCATCTTATCCTGAAAATCCCGGTCATCCAGGCGCACCAGATCCAGCTCGCTGCTTCCGTTCTGCAGACCGTCGATATAAGCGTTGATGTCTGCAATCATCGTATCCTGCGGTTCTCCCGCATCCTCCAGCTTGATAATCCGCTGCGTTTTTCCGCGCACCAGACCGGCATAGTTGACAACGCGGGCCGTTCCCTGTATTTTCTCGACCATCGACATAATGCAGAAAAACAGAATAATCAGAATGATCGTCAAAACCGTCATTGCGGTTTTGGAAATAAAAGATGTTTTTTTCTTACTTTTCTTTTTCTTCATCGCTCTCCATCAGATCCTGTGTCATTTTTTGTCATATAGATCATATTATAAGCGCAATCCTCTCTTCGCGCAACCGCAAACCGGGCGCAGAAAAAATTTCAAAATTTTATCTGCTGTCTGACACAAAAAAACGGACACCGGAGAGGATGTGCTTCCTGTCCAGTGCCCGATTTTTTCTTATTTTGCTTTTTCTGCCGTCCAGATTTTACCGTCGCGGATGACAACCTGTTTTTCTTTCATCAGATGGCCGACCGCGCGCTTAAATGCTGCTTTGCTGAGGCCGAATTCTCTCTGAATCACTTCCGGTGATGCTTTGTCATCAAATGGAAGGACACCTGCAAATTCCTCGATCACAGAAAGAACGCTCTCTGCATCGATTGCGATCTGCTCGTACGCTTTTCCGCGTGCGGACAGGGAGAGTTTTCCGTCCTCTTTGACTTCTGTAACGCGGCACTCAAGTTCCTGGCCGACATGATAGTCTGCCTGTGCTTCTCTCTTTGGAATCAGGCCGGAGTAGCGGTCATCAACAGCAACGAAAACGCCGAAGTTTCCGCTGATCTCGTAGATTCTTCCCTTTACGATATCGCCTACGACGTACGGAGAATTGGTTTTCAGGAAATGGTAAACCTTCATCGTTGCGCAGAGACGGTCGCTCTTGTCGATGTAGAGGGAAACCAGAACCTCATCACCTGGATGGAGGCGGCGGGTCTGCTGTTTAAACGGAAGAAACAGATCTTTTTCCAGACCCCAGTCCAGAAATGCTCCGATCTTTCCGGTAGCAGCTACGTTTAAGACAGCCAGCTCTCCAAGCACCAGCTTCGGCTCTCTGGTTGTCGCAATCAGACGGTCGCTGGAATCGCGGTACAGAAATACTTCCAGCTCATCTCCCTCTTTTGTTCCTTCCGGCACCTGTTTGATCGGCAGAAGAACACGTTCCTTCTCGCCTGCTTCCCGGGTCTCCCCAAGATAAATACCGAATTCTACTTTCTTTACTACTACCAGCTTTTGCTTTCTTCCTATATTTAACATTTGACTTCCTTTCTTACTGCTCGCCGAGAGCCTTCATGCTCATCTCCTCGAGCAGGTCGCTCTTGATGTGGTACAGCTTGTCGGACAGATCCACGTAAACCTCATGCGGATTGACCAGACGTTTGGACTCCTCCCAGAGGGTATCTTTCTCTCTGGTGCAGATGTCGCGGATCTCCATGACGGATGGAGAAGTGTAGACGCATGCGCCCTTCTGGAAAATCGGAACGAGGAGCTCGCGTAAGGTGTAGGTTCCGCCTTTGATCTTCGTCTTTTTCCAGGTCTCGATCGGGTCGAAGATGATCATATCTTTGCTCTCGTCGAAGGTCTCGTCTGCGAGGCAGATCAGGTCGGCACGGATCTTTCCGGTTTCTTTATCATAAATACGATAAATCGTCTTATTGCCCGGGTTTGTTACTTTCTCGGAGTTCTCGGACAGCTTGATCTTCGGTGTGAATTCTGCGTCATCTTTATCTTTTGCTGCTGCCAGCTTGTAAACGCCGCCGAATGCCGGCCAGTCACCGGATGTGATCAGGTTGGTGCCGACGCCCCAGGAATTGATCTTCGCACCCTGGGTTTTCAGGCTGTCGATCAGGTACTCATCGAGGTCACTGGATGCGGAAATGATGGCATCACCGAAACCTTCTGCCTCGAGCATCTGATATGCTTTTTTCGACAGGTAAGCCAGGTCACCGCTGTCGATGCGGATGCCGTAGCCCTTCATCGGTAAGCCCTCTGCTCTCATCTCTTTGAAGACGCGGATCGCATTCGGAACACCGGATTCGAGAACATCGTAGGTGTCTACGAGAAGAATGCATGCTTCCGGATACATTTTCGCATACGTTTTGAATGCGGTGTACTCATCCGGGAAGCTCATGATCCAGCTGTGTGCGTGGGTTCCCTTGACTGGAACGTCAAACATCTGTCCGGTCAGGACATTGGAGGTTCCGATGCAGCCGCCGATCATGGCAGCACGCGCGCCGTAGATACCGGCATCCGGTCCCTGTGCACGGCGGAGTCCAAACTCCATGATGCCGTCGCCCTTTGCCGCGTAAACAACGCGGGATGCTTTCGTCGCGATCAGGCTCTGATGGTTGATCATGTTCAGAATCGCGGTCTCTACAAGCTGTGCCTCCATGATCGGAGCGACAACTTTTAAGAGCGGTTCTCTTGGAAATACGACGGTTCCTTCCGGGATCGCATAGATATCTCCGGTGAAATGGAAGCCTCTTAAATACTCCAGGAAATCATCGTTGAAAATATGGAGGGAACGGAGATAGTCGATGTCATCCGGTGAAAAGTGAAGATCGCGGACATACTCGATTACCTGCTCAAGTCCTGCACATACGGCGTATGCGCCGCCGCATGGATTCTTTCTGTAAAATGCATCAAATACCACGATCTGATCGGACGGGTTCTCGTAGTAGCCCTGCATCATGGTAAGTTCATATAAATCGGTTAACAGTGTAAGGTTCTGCGCTCTCATGGCAAATTCCCCTTTCCTCATTGTGTTTATTACGTTCGTATCTTATTCTTTCCGATTGTACCACAATCATTGAAATTCCACAACTACGTATGGCTGTCCTTTTTCATCGTTCAGCGAGATAAAACAGCCGTTTTCCGTCTCGGCGCGCAGCGGATGCAGGACATCGCCGAGGTGCGCCTGCTGTTTGTATTCGGCGCGCATCCGGCGCACGGTGAAGTTCTTCGGAAGGCATTCACCGGCAAGGGAAATGAACTGTGCGTTATTGACGTGGTGGTTCGTATCGAGGTTGTGCGGCTGCACCGGGAACGGTTCGCCGATGAAATCTGCTTCCGGCATTTTCACTTTGCGCTCGCCGAAATCCTCGTCGATCGGATCGTCAATGCCATAGGCGTCTGTCGTCTCTTTCGGTGCGCGGACGGGATGACCCGTTTCCATATTGACGTAAGACCAGATGGAGTTGGCACAGGCGAGCATTTCGCCGTCTTCTGTTTCCATCGTGAAGTTACGCATGCCAAGAAATCCTTTGAAGCCGCTCGCCCATGTAGTGATTTTTACCGCTTCACCAAGGGATGGATAGCGGCGCACATGAATCTGCCACGCGGACAGCACCCAGGCGCAGCCTCGTTTTTTGAGCTCCGCAACGCCCTCGCCGATCGCTTCCGACTGGAAGGTACTGCAGTCCTGAAAGTAATTGATCAGCCCCGGCAGGGTGAGATTTCCGTCCTCACCGATTTCGCTGTAGCGGATTCTGCTCGTAAAGGAATACTTCATCGTTTCGTTCCTCCTGCTGTATTTGTTTTTGAGCATCGAAAAAGGCCTCAGGTACGAGACCTGAGACCTTTTAATGAGCTGGGCTACCTGGATTCGAACCAGGAACTGACGGAGTCAGAGTCCGTTGCCTTACCGTTTGGCGATAGCCCATTGCCTTGCGACAAAATGTATAATACACTATCGCAAGAGAAAAGTCAACACCTTTTTTGAAATTTTTTTATTTTTTTCAAAAAACTGACTTTTGGAACATTTTGGAAGGGATTTGACGGCTCAACCCGGCCGTTGTCACTCTCCCGCCACGTATTTTTTGTCGATGTTGACGACGCATTCATACTTCTCATCCATTTCCTTCATCAGCGCCCCGATCTGCCCGATCACGCGATCACAGTCTTTCTTCTTATAAGAATACGGGATTTCAAGATCAAAAATCAGCTTCTTTTTCTCCGCCCCGTTGATCATACGGAAATCGTGGAAGGAAAGCTCCGGATCGAGAATGGAAATTACGTTTCTTACCTTCTCCTTTGTCGCAAGAACCGTCGCATCGTGGATCTCCACCGGATCCATGTGGATGACCAGCAGAATCCCCAATTTTTTGCCGACCTCATGTTCAATGCGGTCGATAATATCATGCGATACCTCGATATCGACATCTCGCGGCACCTCCGCATGGATCGATGCCATACTTCTGCCAGGCCCGTAGTTGTGGACAATCAGATCATGGGTTCCTACAATTCCTTCATAGGAAGCAACCTCTTTCATGATCCGTGCATACAGATCCGGATCCGCGCCCTGCCCGATCAGCGGTTCCAATGTATCTTTTGCAATGGAAATACCGGACCACATAACGAGTACCGCCACAACAAGTCCTGCGATTGCGTCGATATTAACCGAAAGGAAATGGCAGATCAATATAGAAGCGATCGTTGCGCTCGTCGTGATCACGTCGCCCATGGAATCCGCCGACGTTGCCAGCATCACCTTCGACTGAATGCGGTTTCCCAGTTTTCGGTTGAAAAGCGCCATCCACAGCTTTACACCAACCGAGAGCACCAGAATCAAAAACGGAACCATCTGAAATGTGATCTCTTCCGGATTGCGAATTTTCTCCAGGGAGCTCTTTAAAAACGTAAAGCCGACTTCAATAACCAGAAACGAAACGATCAGCGCTGCAATATACTCGATCCGTCCATGCCCGAACGGATGCTCTTTGTCGGCCGGTTTGTTTGCCATCTTGACACCAACAAAGCTGATGACCGAAGATGCCGCATCGGAAAGGTTATTGAACGCATCCGCCATGATCGCCAGAGAATGCATCCCAACACCGATCAGCAGCTTGGCGGCAAACAGCAATACATTGCAGCAGATTCCTACCATACTGGATAAAATACCATATCTCGTCCGCACATCCGCATTGTCAGTGTTCTCATACTCTTTTACAAAACATCTTACCAGAAAATCTGTCATGGGTTCCCCTTCTTTCCACAATACATTCAGAAACATTAGCTTAGATAAAAAGGGCCTCACGCATCGCCGCGAAGCCCTTATGTTTTTTCTGTCTTTTTCTATAGTAGGCAGTGTTGAAAAAAAAGTCAAGCCTAACATATTTTCGGAGATTCTATCGACAGAGAGAAAAAGCAACGCAGACTGCTTCTTTTCAGCAATTCTGCGCCGCTTTTTCTCTGTTTTTTCAGATTTTATCTCTTTTCAGGCAGATTTGACAATCGAATGAGAGTTTTTCTTTTTCCTGCCTGAAATAGCGTTACCGCCCACCGGTACCCAGCGAGCCGTAACGGAATAGCTACTATTTTACTTTATAAATTTTCGCCATATCCTGCACATACAGCGGATAGAACCGATAGCCCGCAAAATCGCTCCGAAGTGCAACCTCACATGCCATATCCTCGATATACAGGTTTGCCGCATCGTCACAGAGCAGTGTTTCCATTTTTTTGTAAATCTCAACCTGCTCCTCTTCATCCGTGCTGGTCTTAACCTGCTGATACAGTTTATCATACTCTTCGTTGCTGTAGTTGATAAAGTTCTTGGATGATGTTGAGGTAAACCGTTCCAGCAACGCGCGTCCGGTCAGATATGCCGCATCAACGCCGACAACCGTGGACTGGAACTTCCGGTCTGCATATACATCCGACAGCCAGCTGTCCCACTCGACCTGCTGAATTTTGGCAGTAACACCGATCGCTTTAAGCTGCTCTACCAGAACCTGGGCTGTATCGATATGCTGCTGATAATTGTTCGGCACTGTAATCGTAAGCTCAAATCCATCTGGGTATCCGGCTTCTTTTAACAGTTCTTTTGCCTTCTCAATATCCTGATTATATCGCTCTGACAGTTCCGGCACATAATATTTTCCAAATGCCGGGAACATGCTGCTTCCGATGATCGTTCCTTTTCCGTCCGCAATCATATCCAGCACTTCCTGGCGGTTTGCCGCATAGCACAGCGCCTGGCGCACCTTCACATTGTTGAGCGGTTCCACGGCATTGTTCAGATACAGCGCCTGTACCAGGTTCATACCGCCGTCATAAATCGTAAAATCGGAATCTTCGGCAAGCTGCGCTGTCTGTGTGGAACTGAGACGTGCATACATGTCCAGTGTACCGGATTTCAGGTTTGTTACGACTGCATTGCTGTCCTTGACAATTCGAAATGTTACCTTGTCCAGATACGCCTGATTTTCCGTATCCCAGTAATCGCTGAATTTTTCAAGGACAATGTTTTCCTGCGGGGACCGTGATACATAGTGGAACGGGCCTGTTCCGACCGGATCTGCTTCCAGATCTTCCACATGCTCAGGTACAATCGCTACCGTCAGATAGGCAAGAAACTCGGTGTCTGCCTCTTTTAAATAGATGTCGATCGTGCTCTCGTCCGGAATTTCAACCTTGTCCACATTGGAAAATGCCTCTACCAGAGGCGTTCCGTCTCCGTTGATACCCGCACAGCGTTCGATTGAATATTTTACATCCTCTGCAGTGACGGTCGTTCCATCGTGGAATTTGACACCATTCCGGAGCTTGAAGGTATAAACCTTTCCATCCTCCGAGATCGAATGACTCTCTGCCACCGCATCGTTCAGATTTCCTTCTTCATCGGGCTTTACAAGGCCCTCATAAATATTGAATAGGATTTCTTTCGTTCCTGCCGCAACAGATTTGTGTGGGTCAAGACTATCCTCAATGTCCTGAGGAATTCCTACCGTGATGGAACCTCCCATAACAGGTTCCCCTGTCGGGGTTGATTCCGTTGATACCTGAGAACTTGTGGTATCGGAAGAATCTGCTTTCCCATCCTTGCCATCCTGGCATCCGCCAAGTACAACAGTAAGAGCTGCAACTAAAAGCAGCGCAAGTACGCTTCTTCTTTTCTTCATGATTTCTCCTTTTGATACGAGTTCTCTCATTTTGTAATTGTCACGCCTATTGTATCCGACCTGTTCCCAAATAGCAAGTACATTATTGTATACAATTTATTTTCCGAATCCGAAAATCACGTATATCCGCCCGCGTATTCCGGATTCTTTCCCTCGGGATGTACCAGAAAAGATAAAAATTTTGCCGCCCGGGAATTTTAACATTCCCGGGCGGCAAACGCTTTTGCTTTTTTTCTTTTATCCTTCAATGGAGATTGTCTTTTTCTGCTCCACAGCCGGTTTTGCTTCCTTCTTCGGTACGAAGAGTTTCAGCAGACCGTGTTTAAATTCAGCCTTGATATCCTCTTCGGTAATATCCTCACCTACATAGAAGCTTCTGCTGCATGCACCTGCGTAACGCTCTTTACGGATGTAGCGGCCGCTCTCTTTTTCTTTCTCGTCTTTGTCAAGACCTTTCTCTGCACTGATGGTCAGATAACCATTTTCCAGTGTGGCCTGAACTTCATCTTTTGTGAAGCCCGGAAGGTCAACCACTACCTCGTAGCCATTATCCAGCTCGCGAATATCTGTTTTCATCACATGGCTGGCTTTGCGGCCATACAGTTTCTTTTCTGTATTCTTCATCTCTTTGTCATAATCATAGAACGGAAAATCGTTGAAAAAGTCATCAAATAAATTTTCTCCAAAAATACTAGGCATTAACATAAGTCATCGCTCCTTCTTATTCTTCTCATGGAACCTGATCCATGCTTTTTCTCCGGTTTTTCTTTTCACCGGATCTTTTTGTTTACCTGTTTCTTTGGAACGGAAAGGCTTCCGGATACCGGAGGTTTTCTTCTTTTCCTCTCTTTGTATCCCTCTTCCTTTGTTCTAGCTGTAATATAACACTTATTATTAGCACTGTCAAGAGGCGAGTGCTAATTATTTTGTGAAGATTTTGTGAACGCTACGAGCCATGCAAAATGGTGAAAAAAGACGCCCTGCTAGTTTACTTGCAAAGGCGTCTTTTTTTGCTATTTTATAGGGCGACAGCCCTACAGCGAGGGAATTCTTTCCCGAGCTGTGCATGGCGTAACATTCTCTTTCGCACTCGATTTTCTTGGTTTGACCACATTTTTACGACAAATTCTTGGAAAAATATATTTGTCTGATTTTCTTACTACTCCTCATCTCTTTTATTATTAGATTTCAGGCATACTTGCTAATTTCTTCTATTCAGCCTTCCCCTCTGGGAAAATAATTTTAAACACAAAGAAAAAAATCACCATGGAAACTCCACCTGTAATAATTGTCACAAGCATGTTATAGACTGCCGGTGCCACATATGCAGATGCAACCGGCATCCACAGATTATTAAATCCATTACAAATCAGTGAGATTACCACCCATGCAACAAAATACCAGATTGCCTGATATACAGGATTTCCATGGCTTTTAAAAGTAATATTTCTCTGCAGTGGAAAATTAATACACTGTGCAAGAAATGACCCCAATTCATAACTGATAAAATAGCCAAGTCCACCACCGATCAGTATATTCCCCGTTGCATCACGCAATACATTATACCCCAGCAAACTCCATGTAAATTTTACTCCAAACAGATTCATGGAAACCTTTGGCCACATAAATTCTGTACCAGCCAGACCAATTCCCAAAATCCCTGGTAAAAATGTAAATACAAGATACTGGAATACTGTCACGCCCATACTGAATATAACAAAATAGAATATCTGATAAAGCCATTTTGCAATAGCAGAATGTTTCTCTTCAAAACATTTCCATATATTTTTTATATGATTCATCTGCACTTCCCTCCGGCTCCTTTTAATAATTTTTCATATTTCTTATTATTTCTTCTGTTTCTGAAATATCCGCCAACTACTTTTTTTACTCCAAGCATAAAGTGACCATTCACAGCATCGACAATTCCATATACCATTTCCATACTGACTGCCCCGCCGGTCATCTTGGCAATCCCCCGGAACGGCATATTGTAAATAAAAAGAATATTCAGATCTGGCTTTCCCTGTGCCTCACTCTTCTTTTTCATTTTTGTGAGACATCTATATATCAGTCTTGCAAGTCGGCTTTTTGCATAATACATCTGACAAATTGCATCATTGATTTCCAGATTTCCACTCCATCTTCTGTTCGGTATCTCATGGCCAAGAAGTTCACGAAATTCCTCATCTGATATTTTCTGCACGATTCCTGTATAATAGTAAGGCATTTTTGCCGGATTATACGGATACCCTTTACTATTTCCTGTTCTCTCGGTCATACCTGTTAAACGAATATCTGCAACACTGGCTCCTACCATAATCTGATAAGTTCCTGTTTCTATTTCCCACTGTCCCGTTTTTATATTCCAATAACGGAAAGTCTTATCATCAAACGGAATCCTGAGCTGTCTGCTTTCTCCTGCCTTTAGATAAACTTTTGCAAAACCTTTCAGTTCTTTTTCCGGTCGGAACACGATTGCATTAGGAAGTCCTACATACATCTGAACAACCTCAGCTCCGTCTCTGTCACCTGTATTGGTAACTGAAACTTTGATTCCATCCTCTTCTATGATAAGATCAGAATATGTAAATTCCGTATAGGAAAGTCCAAAACCAAATGGAAACTGCACCCGTACTTTTGAAGTATCATAATAGCGATATCCTACATAAACACTCTCGCGGTATTCCGATGTTTTCTCATTACTTGGATAATATCGGAATGCCGGTGTCTGTTCATAAGATATGGGATATGTTTCTGCCAGTCTTCCTGATGGATTCACTTTTCCGGTCAGAATATCCAATGTTGCAGAAGCGCCTGCCTGTCCATTCAGATAGCCATGCAAAATCGCTTTGCAGCAGGTGTGCCATGGCATTTCTATCGCAGATCCTGCACTCAGTATTCCAATAATATTTTCATTCACTTTACTGATATCCTGCAGAAGATCTATCTGATTCTGTGGAATACGCATATGGGTTCTGTCCAGTCCTTCTGACTCACTGATCTCATCAAGGCCAAAGCAGAAAATCACAATATCCGCGTTCATAGACAAATTTAACGCAAACTTTCTATCATTCTCATCTACTTCTCCATTTCTCTGATAGCCTCTTGTCATTCCCAGAATATTCAGATCATATTGTTGCAAAATCGATGACATATCTTCTACTTTTGTAGGATTGACCATAGAAGATCCTGCTCCCTGATATCTGGGTGAAAAAGCAAAATCTCCAATAACAGCGATGGATTTTTTGGTATCCAGCGGAAGAATCTGTTTTTCATTTTTCAGAAGAATCATGCTTTCTGCTGCTGCTTTCCTTGCCAGTTGATGATGTGCGTTTCTGTCAAAATTTTTATCTGAAAGCTTCTTCTCTGATGTCAGTTCCGTCACTGCATCCACCAGTTCTCCAACTCTTTCATCCAAATCCGCTTCCTTCAGCTTTCCATTTCGGACAGCTTCAATCACTTCTCTTGCAGAATCGTACCCACAGGACGGCATCTCCAGATTTGATCCGGCAGCAACACCTTTCACATGGTCATTGCTTCCGCCCCAGTCTGTTACTACAATTCCATCAAATCCCCAGTCTTTGCGCAGGATATCTGTCAAAAGATGTTTGTCCTCATTAGCATAAATCCCATTAATCTGGTTGTAACTGCTCATGATTGCTTTTGCGTGTCCTTCTTTAACAGCTATCTCAAAACCGGTCAGATAGATTTCTCTTAATGTCCGTTCGTCAACAACTGCGTCCATTGCCATTCTCCGAAGTTCCTGACTGTTAACCGCCAGATGCTTCGGGCAGGCATAAACGCCTTTACTCTGTATTCCACGAATATATGACGCTGCCATCTTCCCGGAAAGATATGGATCTTCTGAGAAATATTCAAAATTCCTTCCACATAATGGACTTCTTTTAATATTTAATCCCGGACCAAGCAGGATATTTACATCCATACTTGCTGCTTCCTCTCCAAGAGCCTGTCCAATCTCTTCCCCCAGATCCTGATTCCAGCTGTTTGCTATCGTCGCTGCTGTGGGAAAACAGGTTGCATTCAAGGATGCATTCAGTCCCAGATGATCTCCTGCTCCCGCCTGTTTTCTGATTCCATGCGGTCCATCTGAAAGAAAGATGGACGGGATGGAAAGCCTGTCAATTTCTCTGGTCTGCCAGACAGTTTTTCCACTGAGTACCGCTGCCTTTTCTTCTATTGTCATCTTTTCAACCAATTTTTGCTGCTTCATAACTGTTTTCCATCCCTCTTTCATCCTTATTCAGCATTCTTTCTTTTCTTATATCCTCTGATTACCAATACTTCCATTCCTGCTATGAAAAGTGCTATTACTACGTCGATACCAATTCCTGCTTTTTTCCAGTTTTCCATACCTATTTCTTTGTGTTTTCCATCATAAGCCCAGCTGCTTACAACTGTATACATGACATTTTTGCAGGCATTTCTCATCTGAAGTACAGATGTTGGATGCTCCGGATTAGCTACATTGTTCTCTTCTCCGTTGAATGTGGACAGCATTGCATCTACTCCATTTGCCAATGCTGCATCTGCATTCATAAATCCATGACCATTGTTTCGGAAGAAATCTGTAAGTGCCATTCCTCTGAATCCCCATTCATCTCTGAGAACTGTCTTCATAAGGTTGCTGCTTTCTCCAGTCCATTTATCTCCAAGGAAACTCCAGGAAACCATAACCGCATTTGCGCCACCCTGTTTCACAGAAATTTCAAATGGTTTCAGATAGATTTCCCTGATTGCCTGCTCATTTGACCAGACACTTACCATTTTGGCGTTGCCTTCATACATAGCAAAATGCTTGATGTAAGAATAAACTCCATAGTTTCTTGCTCCTTCTACTGCTTTTGCTCCCATATTTCCTGAAAGAACTCCATCTTCTGAGAAATATTCATAGTTTCTTGCACCAAATGCAGTTCTATGAGTATTCATACCTGGTGCATACCAACCTTCTGCACCCATTTCCTGGCTGATCTTGCCCATGCATTCACCCCAGGCCTGTGCAAGTTCCTTATTCCATGTGGAAGCAACCACAACTTCAATTGGAAATCCAATAGAACCAACTCCTGTAAAGTTGTTATTAATTGCTGCTGGTCCATCGAAATCAAGTGTAGCCACTTTTCCCACAGAATCCATCGCAGCTGTCTGATAACCCGCCATTGCAATCATATTTGCCATTTCATCAACAGTAAGCTGATCCAGAAGTTTTTCCCAACGAGGATCGTCATAATCAGCATCACGCATATCAGCTAATGTAAGTCCATTATCTGCTCCCGTTGTCGGCATTACATCCTCATCATTGAGGTATGTAGTCTTATCAAAGTTGCTGTTCAGATGATATTCAGAAACATATGGCTCACCCAGTTCTGCAGATGCCGGCGCTTTTGTAGCCTCTTCATAATTTGCAAAATGATCTGCTCGTGAAAGATATGTCACATCGCCTTTTGCATTTTCAAATACATTTGATGCTGCAATATCATCTGATGCTCTTTTATTTTCTCCCTTATATACTACATCATCACCTGCAGTATAAGTTTTCTGATCCAGCACAGTGTGTGAATCGCTGTTGATTGAAATCACATAATCCCCTTTTTCAAGAACATATGCTTTTGCATGATTCTCATCATAAGAAGCCATATCTTCTATACTGAATGTAACTGTAACAGTCTGAGTTTCTCCCGGCTGAAGCAGATCTGTTTTTGCAAACTCGATCAGATTTGCAGAAGATTTCTCGATTCCGCCATTTGTATATGGCGGTTTATAATACACTTCTACTACATCTTTTCCGGCAACATCTCCGGTGTTGGTTACTTCTACATCTACAGAAATCTGTCCGTCTTTCTCCTCCAGTTCACCCATTTTCTGTTCAAATTCCGTATAACTCAACCCATATCCAAATGGATACTGTACAGTCTTATCGTAATCAATCGAACCTTCCTGTGCAGCTGTTTCATAGTACTTGTATCCTACATAAATGCCTTCCACATAATTCGTAAATGCCGGAGCATACACCTGAGCGGTTCCTGCGTTCATTCCTTCAACGGCCATATCTGCCAGATTTGTATACTCCGTTTTTTCTGCATTATTCCACCACGGAGCAGTCGTCATATCATAAATGAATGTATCCGGTGTTTTTCCGGAAGGATTGACTTCACCTGAAAATACTTTACCGAGTGCATTAAATCCCACATTTCCCGTTCCTGGGCACCATACAACAGATTTAATCTGAGGATATTCATCTACGAAGCCAAGTTCAAACTGATTTGCTCCATTATAAATTACAATCACATTATCAAAGTTTGAGCAAACCATATCCACCATATCTCTCTCAGTTTGTGAAAGCTGTAAATAATGCTCTCCCTCAGGAAAATCATCATATTCATCAGAATTATTATCATATGCTGCTTTTCTTACATCCATAGGAATATCATTATGACCTTCACCTGCTTTTCTGGAAAGAACCACAACTGCCACATCAGAATACTCTTTCGCACTTTTAATAAGCTCATCACTGTAAGTATCTACAGGTGGCTCCGGTAATGTCCAGCTCTGTTTCTGGATAGACATTTCCGGATTATCTGCACCATAATTGTTATAAAAATCAACCAGTTCCTGGTTAATAGAAAATCCGGCATTTTCAAGTCCCTGATTCAGACTGACAATATCATACAGATCATTAATTCCACCGGAACCAGCTCCTCCGTAAGCCGGATTAATAGATTCCCATCCAAAAATATTCAGTTTTTTTGTTTCATTTAAAGGAAGCAGGCTTTCATTTTTCAGAAGAACAATTCCGTCTTCCATTATCTCTTCCGCTACTCCTGCAGCTTCTTCATTTGTTGCATCACTTAAAGTTCCATTTCCCGTTGCCAGTCCGATCAACGTAGCCATTGGGCCAAAACAGATCATATTTACGCAGACAGCAACTGCAAGAACCATTGCGATCGCAGCTTCCCCTCT
This sequence comes from Blautia sp. TF10-30, assembly GCF_003481245.1. Lineage (NCBI taxonomy): Bacteria > Bacillati > Bacillota > Clostridia > Lachnospirales > Lachnospiraceae > Blautia > Blautia sp. TF10-30. The sequence goes on along the minus strand of NZ_QUKM01000006.1, from coordinate 84,479 downwards.
TATCAGAAATCTTTTGTCCCTGGACATCCTGCGGCATGCAATCATAATTACGATTCCAATTACAAGTGTAGTAACAATACCGATAATATACGGTTTACATAATTGTAATACCGCCAGAACATCTTCCATTTCAACACTGATCATTCTCTTTTTTCCTCCTTTGACTCTCTCGTCTTTTTCAGGTGTCATTTCCTGTTAGCATTACTATAACATGGTTATTGTTTCATGCCGTTTTTGGCACCAGATGCAGCAAAGATGGCACAAAATACTAAAAAAGGTCCACCGGACCTTTTTGTCGTATGCTTGGCAACAAAAATACCCAGAGCATCACAATACTCTGGGTAAAAGAATCTTTAGTTCAAACCAATTCTGCTGTACTCCAAATACTACAGAACCATCATATTTTTCTACAGCTGTACGAATACTCTTCAATCCAAAACCATGGTTTTTACTATCCTTTTTTGTTGTTGTAACCAGATCCTCTTCATTTTTGGAAATTTCTGCTTCACAATAATTCTCTATCTTGATAAACACAAATCCTTTTTGAGCGGATACTGTCAGATGGATCAGTCTTTTTTCCGGATCTGGAATCAAAATTACATGTTCAATCGCATTATCCAAAGCATTTCCAAATATAGAACATATATCTGTTACATGCATATAATCCAATAATTTTCCGTCTGCCACACAGGTAATCTGTATATGATTTTTTCGACAATGGAAAATCTTAGCTGCCAAAATCGTATCAAGTACCTGATTCCCCGTTCTGCTTATATTTTCAAAAGCAGCGATTTCCTTTTCCATGGAATCAATCCATTTTTTTCGTTTCTCTTCATCTGATTCCGCACGAAGTCCCGTTATCTGGTGTTTCAGATCATGGTATTTCATTTGTATAAGATCCAAGCTGTCCTGATAATTTCGGTATTGATCATACTGGCTTTTCAGCATCACATTCATTACTGAAAGTTCTTTCTCGGCAACATACTCACTGATCCTGCTCTGATAAGCATGCAGGATTGCAATTCCTCCAAAATCGATCAGTGTTCTGATAGAAAAAACATCTGCACGTTCTCTGCTCGCAAATGGTGCATTTTCATTTAAAAAGCTCAGATTACTAAAAGCAAAGATTGCAACAGCCATGATTGCCGCCGCTACTACTTCCTTTACTGTCATCTGTTCAAGATAATTCTGCTTCAGAAGATCTTTTTCTAAATAAATATCAATAGTAAAGCAGCCTCCAAAAACAACCATCGTGATCAGAATTTCAACCCCAAGGCTCTGATTCCCCCATGCCTGTACAATAGATACCATCTGCCACTGCAGCGAAGCTGCAAACTCAGCAAGAACAAATGCACGGGCACAGCAATAAGCCGCTCCCAGAGGCTTCATATTTCCTCCGACCATAAGAAATCCATACATCATACCTGCAGCGATCATCATACAGGGAATCCACAAAATTTCAGTTACGCTGCCTGTCAAAGTCAGAAAAATACTCTGCATTGCCAACATGAAAAGACTGCCTGTAAGAAAATGTACAGATTTCATGTTTTCTTTTTTTAGGATATAAAGATAAACCAGACATGATCCCCACTCTGCTATTGCCGTATAAATTCTTGGAATATCCTGATATAACATAGTATCCTCCATTTCGCATGAAATCATTCCATATTGAGGTTTTGCAAAAGCAGATTCATGAATTCTTTTTTTCTGGTTCTGCTGACAGGTATATGTACATTATGGATCACACAATCAGAACCAACAAATCCCTCTACATGATTCATATTTACCAGGTATCCCTTTGCACATCGAAAAAAATTATGTACCGCAAGTTTTTCTTCGAGTTCTTTCATCGTAATTCTTGAACAGTAATCTCCTCTCGAAGTATAATAAATTACATTATGTCTCTGCCCCTCAATATAATAGATATCTGCTATATCTATCTTCACAACTCCTTCCCCAATCGGAATCGTAAGGAATTCTTTAACCTCAGAGCGCATACGTCCAACTGCTTTATCCAGTTTCTGCGAAAAAGAAAAGTACTCAACTGGTTTTACCACATAATCCATTGCATCAACTTCATATCCACGTACTGCATATTGAATCATATTTGTAATAAACATAATAATTACTTTCTGATCCATCTGACGGATTTTTTCTGCTGCTGTCATACCGTCCATGAACCGCATCTGAATATCCATCAAAATAATGTCAAAACCGCCACTGTAATTCTCAGTGATATCTTCTCCATCACCAAATACCGTAACCTTTATTGATCTTCCCCTTTCCGTTTGATATTTCCGGATATACTCTGTTAATTGTTTTACGTAAATTTCTTCATCTTCCACAATTGCAATCTGTATCATCCTATACCCACCTAAATCTCCTTATTCTGTTAAATAGAAAGTAGAAATTCTGTTAAGTTTTCAATAGCATCTGGTTTTTCTGATAGTTCTTTCCCAATCAGTCCCTCTCCCATAATACCAGGATCCGCACTAAGAGATACAGCGACTCGACTTGAATTCCATACAGCTTCATACATCATTTCCTGATTTTCTTTTGTTACTTTATTTAGAACGTAATAAAATGGTTTTCGAATACTTTGCGATAATTCCCCGATTTTTTTGGAAAGCTGTAGGGATTCATAGGATGGATCTATGATTATCAATATCAAATCTACACCGTTATCAATTCCACGTCCAAAGTGTTCAATACCAGCCTCCATATCCATTAGCGCAAATTGGTCTTCTGTAAGCCTGAGATTTTGGATAAATTGAGTCATAACAGTTCCCATAGCACAAGAACACCCTTCATTTGCCTGATGAATTTTTCCACTGGTCATCAGTTTTACACCGTCCTTCAGACTATAATAATCTTCCGGTATATCATCTATAGTCCAGGTTTCCTCAAAAAACTGATGAGTAAATTTTGATAACATCATATCATTTAAAACATTTTGCTTACCACCGAAATAGTCTGTAAAATCTCTGGGAAGCTTCATACCCAGCTGTCGGTGTAGACCATAATTAGATTCATCGGAATCAATTACCAAAATTTCTTTTCCTCGTCTGGCTAAAGCCTTAGCCAAAAGACTGGTTACTGTACTTTTTCCACATCCACCTTTTCCGCAAACTGCTATTTTCATCTCTATCTTTACTCCTTTTCTTTTTTCTAAATAATAGGCATTACATATGACCATACTTCAAACTGTCTTACTCCACTTCCTCCAGTTCTGTTCCTTCTGGAAGAATATATCCGCAGTTATCACATACTCCGTCCTCTGCAAGTATCCCGTCTTTCACAAAGGCTTCAATGCCTCCCGGTTCATGACAGCGTGGACAATCTAATTCCTGTATCCTTTTCTGATTTCTTACATCCTGGCAATTGGAAAATTCAATTTTACCCATAGTGATTCCTCCATTTTCATTCCATATCAATTTGTCTTCGTAAAAAAGTTCCTACTATACGGGAAAAATTGCTGATATTACGAATATAGGCAAAGTCTTTTCCATAGATTCTCTTTTCCACGGAGAGCTCTTCTTCATTCCCTGCAAAAATACCAATTACGAAAATTCCCTGATTTCTGGCCCGACGTACCTCATATGCAGTATCTTTCACAGCTTTTTCTCCGTCATAGATCTTGGGCTGGCGGGTTCCTGGTCGTTGTATGCTCATATCACAGGGTTTTCCATCACTTAATACGATTAAAATCTTATTTTTTTCCGGTCGCTCCATGAGAGAGGAAGAGACTGTTTTTAGTGCAAGCCCATCTCTGTTATTGGCATATGCCCGAAATTGAAAGATTCTTTCATTTGTTTCCCTTGAATCTTCATAATCCCGAAATCTCTGAAGTACTGTATATCCCCAGAAAGCACAGTATCCTGTCACCCGATGAGGAATTCCTGCCTGGCTTAATGCTTCACTGATAATATATCCCTGTGCCGCTACCTGAGCCTGTCTGTCAGCCTGGGAACCACTGGAATCAATCAGGACGTCTATTACAAACTCAGAATCGTCAGATCTCTTTTTTCTATTAAATAACTTGTCATCGTCTGTTCTTCCAATTTTCCATAATCTCTCAGGAACAAGCTGTCCTGCATCAGATCTGCTGACAAAATCATCCTTTCGGATTATAAAGGCCCGTTTCAGTGACTCTGCCAACACAGAAATATTTCTTTTAATGATCCAGTGATTATTTCCATAATAGGCTTTATTTTTTTCAAACTGAAGCTGAGAAAAACGGTATTGATTATTTTTAATCACAGGGCTCTGTAATATTCCATCTGTAAGATACAGGTTACAGTTTTTATGGATTCCTGTACAAAATTTCCGGTTGACTCTGGCCTGCTCCGATTCACTTAGATACGATTTTCCGTAATTCAGTTCCACATATTCCCGTATCCGTCGCACTGCCTGTGGATTTATATTCTCCGAGCTTTCCGGAACTTCTTCATTTTCCGGAGAGAAATAAAATCTTTTTTTCTTTTTGTTTCTGATATCCAGACTCATCATCTTTTTTTTGAGATTAGAAAGATATTTTTGAATGATGTCTTCCATCTGTTCATCCGTCATGCATTCCTGCCACGCGTCATTGGCTAATGCCATATCCGGTAAATTCAGAATCTTCTCCAGATTTCCATTCCTTTTTTCAAAAGAGGGATCCAGAACATGATTATAAATCTCATCTATCACGTTTATGACATCTTCCGTATTTTCCGCATCCTTCAGAGAAAGAATCTTGTACAATGCAATCTCTGCCTGTGGATCCATTCCCTCATCGTCTGTGTTCTCCAGAACATGCCTTATATACAGAAGCCTAATCCTGTGAATCAGGTCTGTTCCAGCTTTGTCTGATACCTGCTCTTCCTCGGCCTTTTCCAATTCTCTGAACGCCTGTTCTCTGATTTCCTTTGTTCCCAAACGTTCTCGAATGATAAAACGATTCACTGCAGCATCCATGCATAATCCAGCAAGAGGCAAAAGCATATCTTCTCCAGCAGAAAAATGTATTTTTTTCATCAAATACATGCCAAGTTTCTTCTGATCAAAATATCGTGCAAAGGCACCCTGCTTCACTGCCTCATACAGAACCGTTTGTTTTGAATAAACATATTTTTCTGTATCCGGTTCAAATTCCGTATCATAATCACCACTGACTGTCCAAAAAAGATTTCTGATACGATTGCTGATCTCCAGATGATGTTCTTCCAGTTGTTCCGCCGGCCATCTGACATCCTCCATACAAGTTTACCCCCATATGTCTTTTCCGGTCCAGGAAGATGGGATTCTGGTAGAAACCACATCTTCTACGATCTCTTTTTCAAATACATCAAAACTTTTATTTATGATTCCCATCTGGATTGCATCAATTGGAGAAAGTCCGCTTCTTGTTGCTTTTACAGCAGAAACCAATCCTCTCAGGTCAAGAGATTTTGTTGAGATTTCTCCATGATAAGCTTTGATCTGCAAATCCAGAAACAGTCCTGCAAAAGCTTTCAGTGCACTTTTTTCCCCATCCGGAAAATGTTGTCTTAATATAAAAAGGACACTATCCTCATCCATTTCAGGCATATCAATTACCATAAACCTTGAAACCAATGCTTCATTTAGCTCTCTGGTACCTGCGTAGCCATAATTCATCGTGCCGATAAATCGTGTTGCCGGATGAAGTAAAATCCTGTTATATCCTGGAATATCGATTCTGCGCCGATGATCCAGTGTGGCATGCAGTACAGAAACCGCATCATTTTTTGCCATATTGATTTCGTCCAGGATTCCAAATCCTCCAAATTCCGCGCATTGGTAGATGGGGCCTTTCCGAAGGCGAACCTCATTATTTATAAAGGTATCCGTTCCAATCAGATCGGCACTGTCTGTATTTACATGAAAAGAAATGTCGTATTCCGGTCTTCCGAATATCCATGCCAGTGTCTCACATAGTACATTTTTTCCTGTAGCTTTCGCGCCGGAAAGTAAAAGGTTATCTCCCTGAAGAAGCGCTGCTATTGACATTTCCAGAATCTTTTTCCCATAAAACAGCATATCCGGTTTTTCTACTCGTTCCTTTACCTGATCCTCTACCGTATAACGCATGTGAAAATCTCTCAGTTCTCCAATCAGTTCCTGCGCTATCTTCTGGTCTTCTAAATATTTTTCTATTTCTGTCCAATGATTTCTCATGAAGATTTTCCTTTCTTTGCAATTGGTTATATCAAATCAGATAATATTTCTGTTTACTCAATCTTCAAACTTTCAATCCTCCAACTCACAATCCTAATTTCTTTACAATTTCTCCCAGTGCACTTCTTACAGGAGAATCTTTCGGAAGCCGTATGATCGGCTTTCCATCACAGTCATACTGATATACCTGGTCATCATGTGGCACAACGCCTAACAGTTCCAATCCCTGATTTCGGATTTCTTCCAGAGTTCCGGCATCCAGTTTTCCATCCGGAACACGATTCACGATTAATCCAGTTTTCTGTGGTTTAAAGTTTAATTCATTCATCAGCTTTGCAATACGTCCGGCTGCCTGAACACCTCTTCTGGAACAGTCACTCACAAGAATCGCAACTTCCATCATTGGCAGAATTCCTCTGCTGATGTGTTCCATACCCGCTTCGTTATCAACCACAATATATGGATAATGGCTTTGCAGTTTCTGAACCTGGGTCTGTACAAGGCCATTTACAAAACAATAGCAGCCCTGTCCCTGGGTTCGTCCCATTACCATCAAATCATAATCGTCTTCTTCTGCAATCGCATCAGAAAGACGCATTTCCAGATATGCCTGTTTTGTCATACCGGAGGGAATCTGATATCGTGGGTCTATGCCTGCCCGCTCAATTTCTTCTCTCAGCTCCCCAAGTGTGACCTCCGGCTCAACACCGAGCACTTCGTTCAAATTTGCATTTGCATCTGCATCCACCGCTAGGACCGGACGTTTTCCGCTTTCACATAAATACTGGATCAACAATCCACAAAGAGTTGTTTTTCCTACGCCACCTTTTCCTGATACTGCAATTACATGTCCCATGTTTTTCCTCCTAAAATTCTGAACAATCTGTTGACTTTTTCTTTAAACCTCATTATAGTTGTTACTATATAAATTACAATAATCAATCTGTGAGATTTGTATGGTTACTCAACACATCAGAAAAATTGTTGAGAAATTATATGATACTAACTAATACAGGAGTATATAATGTCAGAAAAAACGAGAAAACAAGATCGCCGTACCCGCTATACCAGGCAAACCATAAAAGATACGTTCTTAGAGTTGTTAAATCAGAAAAGTTTTACGAAAATTACAGTTACAGAGATCTGCAAAAATGCTGAAATCAACCGTGGCACTTTTTATCTTCATTACTACGATATCCATGATGTATTATCAGATATTTTTAATGATATGACTCAGGATATGTTAACAACTGTAGATCATTTATTCTGTCTAAATCAAAAAAGCTGTTCCTATCCGTTCTGTCAGAAAATACAGATGGAATCACAATACAGGGCACTGTTTCTGGATGATGCAATTGCCCCTATTCTTCTGGAAAAAATAGCAGAAAATACAAAAGAAGGCTATGTGACCTGGCTTATGTCACACAGCCTCCTGACCTTTGAACAGGCAGAATCGGTTTTTTATTTTCAAATGAATGGCTGCCTTTCCATCAACAGACTGATGCTCCGCAATCACTGTAATGACTGGAAACAGATTCAGACAGTAATCGACAAATTTATCAAAGCCGGGTTGGAAAGTTTTCTGATTCATGATCAGAGAGAAGAAAAGGCTTCCGATAATTTTTGCAGCAAAATTTCTCCAACTGTTACCGCATCTTCTACACTCAGATAATGATCGGCATGATCCTGAAGAAATATTTTGCCAGATGCAGGAAATTCTTCATCTGCAAACCATATCTTTAAAGTTACCGGATATCTTGGCAGAACTGGAAAAACAGCACACAGATCCGCCTTTGTCTCTGTGAATTCTGCACCCAGGTTTTTACATGCTTTCTGAATTTTCTCAGGATCTTTATCCTGCAAAAGCTTTTCCAGTTTCTGCTCTGCAGTCCGGTCAAACTTGGTTCCCCGTATCAATCCATCTTTCAGGTTACCAAAAGTAATGAGCTTCTGTGAGCCTTCTGTGCCATCGGCCATATCCAGATAATGCAGCAACGTCAGATAATGCCATTCATCTATGTCTGAGTTAATATAGAATTCAGGAAGTTGAATTTCAATCGTTTCATAAAAACTCATTATCTCAAGTACATTCCGGCTGCTATGAAAAACAGCCCCGCTTTTTGCAGCAATCTCCTCTCCGGAACGATTTTGCAGCCGTTTTACTGCTGCCTGCAACATTTCCTGAAATGCACGATTTTCTGTTTGATTTTTGTATTCCATAAGTTCTCCTTTGTGAACATTTATAGTATCTGTGTTGACTTTTCCTTTAATCTCCATTATAGTTGTAATTATATTATTTACAATCATCAAAGCATTAAAAAATGTACAGTTTATCAACACATTAAAAAGAACTGTTGAGAACTTAGGATGTTTTAAACAAACCAGAAATATTTTCATCCCAAAAACGTGAAAACAAGATCATTATATCATACTACAAGGAGTTTCTTATCATGAAATATTCAACGAAATTAAGTGATACTGTTCATGTGATGGTTCTGATTGCTATCAACCAGGAAAAATCCCTCTCCAGTGCCTCAATTGCAGAAAGTGTCCATACAAATCCCGGCTTTGTACGCCAGCTTATGTTAAAACTAAAAAAAGCGGAACTTATGACCAGTGTAGCCGGACATGCCCGTCCTTCTCTTTCAAAACCAGCCGATCAGATTACATTGCTGGATATTTATAAAGCAGTTGAAGGTGATAAACCATTGCTTCATTTAGATACTCATACCAATCCAGATTGTGGCGTTGGTATTAACATTCAGTTATCTTTGCAGGGATTTTATAATGAAATTCAAAAGGCTGCCGAAGAAAAAATGAATACGATTACTTTGCAGGATATCATAGATACCTACTATCAGCGGATATCTATAGAAAATAACTTACAGAATATAAGTACTTCTGTGTCTACTGTCTGCGATGAAATATATGCTTTCACCCCAAAGATACCAAATAATAAGCAGACCACATAAATGATCACACCAAGAAACAGACTGTTTCCCGCTACCTTTGCAGCTTTTTTACCGTTTCCCTGTCCAAGCGTCCTTGCTAGAAGCGCATTGGTTCCTACACCGGTTCCGATTCCTACTGCCACCATAAGCATCTGTACCGGAAATACCAGTGTCAGTGCATTTAATGCCTCTTCACTTCCCACTCTCATATTTCCTACAAATGCACTGTCTACAATGTTATAGACTGCCTGCAATGCCATAGATAAGATCATCGGAATTCCCATCCTGATCATCAGCTTATTCACCGGCATCTCCTTCATCTTGTTGCTTTCCGCCATTTTGTTTTAACTCCTTTCTTTTTGGCACAAAAAAAGTGTTCACCTTATCTTATAAGCTGGACTTACGCTGACAGGCTACACACTTTTCACGGCAATATTTATTTTCTGCAAACCAAAAACGAGCAGCCGGTAAACTGGATTTACGCTTACTCGCCACTCGTTTTCTGTAATTATATTGCCTCTTTTTTCAAAAAGTCAAACAAAATTTTCTCCTTACCGACCGGCACTTTTATTCCGTAAAAGTATAGCGTACAAAAGAACCTTTATTATCTCCTGTTACTATTACAACATCTCCACTTTCATTGCACATGGATTCAAGAACCGGAAATCTTCCGTTTTCTTTTACATAAGCTTCCGGACTGACTGCTTCTGCTTCGATCAAAGTTTTTTTACTATGTTTCTCCCCTCCACACGGATTTATTTCTTCAATAAAGATTTCATACTCATGCATATACGGTTCCTCCTGAAAATAGTTTTATAAAAGCGAGCAGTATCATATGGTTTTTTCCCACATCATTACACTACTCGCTATGATTCTATTATAAAACGATTTTATTTTTATTTCAAAAGCGGTTTTTACTAAAAATACATCTGCCGTTTTTAGTCATTATTACTATGCATTGATACCTGGTCAAATTTCTTCCGAAAACAGATGATTTCAGGAATCAACTTGTCGGCACACTCCTTTGTAGTATGTTGTCTATCTTCCATTGAAATCTCTCTTCTTTGGTGATACAATGTGCTACAATGCTTATCAAAAGTTACATCATTTTGGGGGACATTTACACTACAAAGGAGAATTTTATTTATGTTTCAGGTTTTTGTTGATTCAGCGGCAAATCTGCCTGCTGTTACTGCGAAAAAATACGATATCCATGTCGTTTCTTTCGTCAATCTTGTGAATGGAAAAGAGCTGGTCTGCTTCGACCCGGATCTGTCACCGGAAGAGGAGCTTTCCAAAGGAAAAGAATATTACAATGCCATGCGCACCGGCTGTGAAATCAAGACCGGACTGATCAGCACCGCAAATTTTGCGGATGCGTTCCGCACCGCTCTTGAGGCAGATCAGGATGTCATCTATCTTTCCTTAAGCAAAAACATCAGCGGAACTTATAACTCCGCAAGACTTGCTGCCGAGGAGCTTCTTGAGGAATACGGCGGAAAACGTAAAATCCGCCTCGTCGATTCCCTGAATGCCTCTCTTGCACAGGGCATCCTCGCCATCTATGCCAGCGAAATGCGCGATCGGGGCATGAACGTAGACGAAGCGGCAGATCTTCTGGAAACCTACGTTAGCAAAATGAACGGTGTTTTCACCGTCGGCGATCTGAAATATCTTTCCCGTACCGGAAGAATCAAGGGAAGTGTCGCTGTGGTCGGAAATATGCTGAAAATCAAACCGATTCTGCGTGGAAGTGAAGATGGCTATATTGTTTCCTACAAGAATGTCCGAGGACGCAAGGCCGTTTTAAATGAACTGATTCGTCTTTTCTGTGAAACGATCGAAGAACCGGAAAAGCAGATCGTCGGAATCGCACATGCAGATGCCTATGAGGAATCTCTTTATATGATGGAAGAAATCCAGAAAAGAGTGAAGGTGCGTGAGTTTATCAATACTTCCTACGATTACTGCACCGGAAGCCACGTCGGACCGGATACGATCGCTTTGTTCTATCTCGGAAAAGACCGCAGTCTTCTGTAAAAGGAGCAACCAGACTAACCACTGCTGTTCCACTGTATTTTTCCGAAATTGCTGCAAACAGCGGAAATACTGTTTCTTTTTTCCATGCATAATTCCACCTGTTTTTCCACATACTACCCATACAGCACAAATTATGGAAAGTACATTGCGGAAACAGGAGGAATTTTTCATATGAAAGCGACGGGAATTGTTCGAAGGATTGATGATCTGGGGCGTGTGGTAGTTCCCAAGGAAATCCGGCGCACGATGCGGATCCGGGAGGGACAGGCCATGGAAATTTATACCGGACGGGAGGGTGAGATTATCCTGAAGAAATACTCACCGATCGAAGAGCTGGCGGAATGCGCAGCAGGGTTTACAAAATCGATTTCAACGGTGACCGGATGTCTCGTCTGTGTTTCGGATCAGGAACAGATTGTGGCGGCAAACGGGCCGGAACAGAAAAATTATCTTGGCAAGTCCATCAGCAGCCGGCTGGAGGAGGCGATTCTGAACCGGAAAACAGTACTTGCGCGTCCCGGTGAAAAGGCTTATTTTTCAATTTTGGAAAACACAGACAATACTACTCCTCTGCCGGAGCTCATTTTTCCGATTCTCTCCTCCGGTGATGCCATCGGTTCGGTCATTCTCTGCGGCAAAGACAGGGAGTCCCTGCCGGGCGACACGGAAAAGAAGCTCCTCCAGGTAGCGGCAACGTATCTCGGACGGGAAATGGAAAACTAAACAGGGGATTTATCGAAGGCAATTTATCAAAGGCTTTTTGCATCATCCGCACCGGTTATGCAAGAGGCCTTTTCCTGTTATTCTGTAATTCGAGATATTCCAATTTTATCTTGCTATTTACACCTGCATTGTCTACAATAAAAATGACGTGCACGAAAACCTTCAGCCGATACGCCCGAAGCTTTTCTGTGCCTGCTTTTATAAGCCGGGAAAAATTCCCGGAGTATCCTACATTACACAAGGAGGAATTTCCATTCATGAAATACATTGCAAAGAAATTCGGCTCTCTCCTTCTTACGCTGCTTCTTGTATCCTTTTTATCGTTCTTTGCCTTTTCCGTCATACCCGGAGATGCGGCAAAATCGCAGCTTGGCACGGAGGCGACGCCGGAGCGGATTGAGGCTCTGCAAAAGGAAATGGGACTGGATCGGCCGGTTCTGGAACGGTATGCTTCGTGGGTAACCGGCTTTTTTCATGGAGATCTCGGCACCTCGTATTCGTACTCGATGCCGGTCGGAGAACTGATCCGCGATAAAGTTCCGATTACCATCGCTATCACCGTTATCGCATTCCTGATGATCCTTGTTGTCTCGATTCCCATCGGTATTTTCACAGCACAGCACGCCGGAGGCCATCTGGACCGGCTGATCATGACGATCAATCAGGTGATCATGTCTGTGCCGGGATTTTTCATCGGTATTCTGATCACGTATCTTTTCGGTCTGATTCTCAAATGGTTTCAGCCGGGCGCCTATGTGCCGATTTCTGAAAATTTTTCCGGTTTTATCGGTTATCTTGTTGCACCGTCTGCCGCCATTGCACTTCCGCGCTGTTCCATGGCTGTCAAAATGCTGCGCAGCTCTGTGCTCTCACAGCTCGATGCCGACTATGTGCGCACCGCCTATTCCCGCGGAAACAGTACACGCCGTGTTATGTATCACCATGTGCTGAAAAACGCCCTGATTCCGGTACTGACCTTCTGGGGCATGACAATCGCAGATATTGTGGCAAACAGCATTATTCTGGAACAGGTTTTTTCGATTCCGGGCATGGGCAATCTTCTGATCACTTCGATCTCCAACCGCGATTACCCCGTGGTTCAGGGCATCCTTGTACTGATCGCCGCCCTCATTATTATCATCAATTTCGTGGTAGATCTGCTGTATGGCAGAATTGATCCGCGTATCCGCGTAAAAGACTGACGGGAGCTTTCGATCATCAGCTCCCGCGACCGAAAGGTCGCAGGGAGCCGCCCACGACAAAGGAAAGGGTTTTCATTATGAAAAAGAAACGCAATCTCACGCTGATCATCGGAGCTGTTCTCACCGCTTTTATGCTTCTGTTTCTTCTGATCGGCTTTTTCTATACACCGTACGACCCGGATGCAATGAACGGCGCAGCCAAGTTTGCTGCTCCCTCTCTGTCGCACCCGTTCGGCTGCGATCACTTTGGACGCGATATTTTCAGCCGCGTCTTAAAAGGAACCGGTACAACCTTCTTCGTCGCTTTCGCTACTCTGCTACTCGGCGGAACCATTGGTGTTCTTGTCGGTGCGTTCACCGGGTATTTTGGCGGATGGATTGACGAAATCCTGATGCGCATAAACGATGTCATTGTTTCCTTTCCGGGAATCCTGCTGGCGCTGGTATTTATCGCGCTGCTGGGTCCCGGCAAATACAACGTGATCCTTGCACTCGGTATCGTATTCATTCCGAGCTTTGCACGTATCACCAGAAGCGAATTTCTCGCACGCAAAGATATGGACTATGTCAAAAGTGCCCGTCTGATGGGTGTTTCCCATCTTCGGATCATATTTGTACATATCCTGCCAAATACGGTCCCGTCCCTTCTTTCGATGGCAGCAATCGGTTTCAACAACGCCGTTCTCTCCGAGGCCGGCATGAGCTTTCTCGGCATCGGTGTCCAGCCGCCCGATGCCTCGCTTGGACGGATGCTCTCAGAATCCCAGACGTATCTGATGACTGCTCCCTGGGGCTCTGTTTTCCCCGGTCTTGCTGTCATTTTACTGGCGCTTGGCGTATCGCTCCTCGGCGACGGATTACAGAAGAAAGGCGGTAACTGATATGGCACTTCTCGATGTACGTGACTTAAAAATTGCATTTTACGATACCACGCCACCGACCGAAGTGGTAAAAGGCATCTCCTTTTCCTTAGAAGAAGGTGAGACGCTTGGCATTGTCGGGGAATCCGGTTCCGGCAAAACCCAGACGGCGCTCTCCATTCTGCACCTTTTAAAGGAAAATTCCGCCGTATCCGGCGGAGAAATTCTCTACGAAGGTTCTTCCGTTGCGCACGCTTCCAGCCAGGATCTGCAGCGCATCCGTGGAAAAGAAATCAGTATGATTTTTCAGGAGCCGATGACCTCTTTAAATCCGGTTCTGACCATCGAAGAACAGATTGCAGAGGGACTGCTGATTCATGAGAGCTGCACACCGGCAGAACGTCATGAAAAGGTTCTTGCCATAATGCATGAGGTCGAGCTTCCCGACCCGGAAAAGCTTTGCAACAAATACCCTCACCAGCTCTCCGGCGGTCAGCGCCAGAGGGTGATGATCGCTGCGGCGCTTATTACAGAACCGAAGCTTCTGATTGCAGACGAGCCGACAACAGCTCTTGATGTGACGATTCAGTCGCAGATCTTAAAGCTGCTGAAAAAAATCAATGAACGCCATCACACGGCGATTCTTTTTATCTCACACGACCTCGGCGTCATCCGTTCGCTCTGTGACCGGGTCATCGTCATGAATCATGGGACGATTGTGGAATCCGGCAGTGTGGACGATGTCTTTTTCCACCCGAAGGAAGACTACACCCGCCGCCTGCTCGATGCAATTCCGAACCGACGAACATCGCTGCGAAAGCGAATCAAAATCGCTCCAACAGCTCAATGGCCGACAGGCTCTGACAAAAAAGCTGCTCCGCCTGCGGAAAAGGAGGAATAACCCATGGAAGAAATCAGTCCAAACAACATTCTGAAAGTCAGCCATATTTCTGCCTCCTATCAGGAGGGAAAGCAGAGAAAAACGGTGCTTCATGATATCTCTTTCGAGCTTCATGAAAATGAAATTCTCGGTCTCGTCGGAGAGAGCGGATGCGGAAAATCGACACTCTCCAAAGTGATCTTAGGATTTATCCGCCCAGATGAGGGCGAAATAATTTCGCAGGTCGACCATCCGCAGATGATTTTCCAGGACCCGTTTTCCTCCCTGAATCCGGCGAAGAAAATCTCCTGGATTTTAGAAGAACCGCTTCGGATGCAGAAGGTTCCGAAAGAAGAACGAAAAAAACGGGTTCTTGCGATGGCTGAAAGAGTCGGTCTCTCCGCAGAGCACCTGAAACGCCGCCCGCATGAGCTCTCCGGCGGCCAGCGCCAGAGAGTCAGCATCGCGGCCGCACTGATCCAGGGCTCACGCCTGATCCTTGCCGACGAACCGGTTTCCGCTCTCGATGTGACGATTCAGAAGCAGATCATGGAGCTGATGGTTCAGCTTCAGGAGGAGCTTCAGCTCTCGATTCTCTTTATCTCGCATGACCTCAACGTGATCTATCAGATGTGCGACCGGGTTCTCGTGATGAAAGAAGGCCGGATTGTGGAGAACGCGGAGACGGAAGAACTGTTTGTGCATCCGCAGAATGATTATACAAAGGAGCTTCTGGCGGCATCACCGGAGCTGTAGTTTTATTTCCAGCATTCTCTAAACACCCGAAGTACATTCTTGGAAAAGACCTTCTCTATCTCTTCATCGGTGAAACCGTCGTGGCTCATTACATCTGCGAGATGCTGCATATGCGCGGTGTCCGGCACATCCGTTTCACCGCTGAAACCGTCAAAATCGGTTCCAAGGCCGATGATATCGATGCCGCCGACGTTGCGCAGATATTTCATATGGCGTACCATATCCATCGTCGATGCCTTTTTCGCCGCCGGCTCCTCCTCGCGCAGAAACGACGGACAGAAATTGATACCGGTGACGCCGCCACGCTCTGCGAGCTGACGAATCATTTCATCTGAAAGGTTTCGCAGATGGAAGCACGCACCGCGCGCATTGGAATGGGATGCAATGACCGGACCTCTCGTATGTGCAAAAACATCGCGGATTCCGGCATCATTTAAGTGTGATAAATCGATCACTATGCCGAGCCGCTCCATCTCCTCGACAAAGGTAATACCGGTCGGTGTCAGCCCGTTTTCAAGATCCGGAAGATATGGCTTTCCCTCTTCCTGCGCCGGGTTCGGGAATCCAAGCTCATTCGGAAAGTTCCAGGTCAGCGTGGAAATCCGCACACCGAGATCGTACAGTGTGTGCAGTTTTTCGATACTGCCTTCGTAAACACCACCCTCTTCGACGGTCATCACCGCACCTATTTTTCCTTCCTTCTGTACCTGCATCAGATCCGCATACGTTTTGATCTGACAAATGCGGTCCGGATACCGTTCCACCTCTGATTTCCAGAGATCAGCCAGCTTTCTCACATGCTCAAACGGTGTTTCGTCTTTCAGTCCCTTCAGGAACGTAAACAGAGAAAAGCACTGGCAGAGGCTGCCGCCCTTTTCCAGCTTATCCAGATTGATCTGAAGATCCGCATCCGCAAGATGCTCCTGTTTTTCCTTCCACTGCAGCGCCGGGATGGTGTCGCAGTGCATATCAATTACCTGAAACATGGCAATAATCCTCTTTTCTGTTTTTTCTCTATTCTATCATACTTCGCTGCATTCCTTCACAAAAACTGGAAGAAAACGTAAAAAACCGCCTGGCTCATGGTAAACCCATAAGGCTAGAGAAAATATATCTTTCCGGAATCGCAAAAAATTGGGGGTCCGCGTTTTTTCTCGAAAAAAACTTGCAAATCTCGTCTGAGATGATATACTTTTTGCATTGTGTTACTTTATGAAAGCACTGATCTTCCAAGAAAGTGCTTCTGCTTATGAAAAAGAAAGAGGTATCTATGCTCCAACTGATTGAAACCATCAACAATGCCGTGAACAATTTTATCTGGGGTGTTCCGGCTATGATCTGCATTTTCGGTGTCGGCCTTTACCTGAGTCTGCGCACCCGTTTTCTCCAGATTCGAAAATTCCCGTATGCGATCCGCACAACGCTCGGAAGAATGTTCCGCAAACGAGATGCTTCCGATGGCGCAATTACACCGTTCCAGGCGGTCTGTACAGCACTTGCCGCCACGGTCGGTACCGGTAATATTGCCGGTGTTGCCGGCGCTATCGCTATCGGCGGACCCGGTGCCGTGTTCTGGATGTGGGTTTCCGCCCTGCTCGGCATGTGTACGAAATTTGCCGAGGTAACACTGGCTGTTTTCTATCACGAGAAAAACGCCAACGGGGAACTCGTCGGCGGACCGATGTATTACATCAAAAACGGTCTCAGCAAAAAATGGCATTTTCTGGCCTATCTTTTCGCTGCTTTCGGTGTACTGACTGTGTTCGGAACCGGAAATGCAACGCAGGTCAACACCATCACAACCGCAGTCAACTCCGCACTGATGAATTACCATGTGATCTCAAAAGACGCGATCCCGACCTCCAACCTGATTCAGGGTATCATTATTGCGGCACTCGTAGCGCTGATCCTGCTCGGCGGTGTCAAACGGATCGCACAGGTAACAGAAAAGCTCGTTCCGTTTATGGCTCTGTTTTATATTGTCCTTGCCATCGGTGTAATTTTGCTGAATCTCAACCGGATTCCGTCTGTTTTCGTATCGATCCTTGAGGGCGCCTTCCGTCCCTCTGCTGTTACAGGCGGTATCGTCGGAAGCATGCTCATGAGTGTGAAAAAAGGTGTGTCCCGCGGTATTTTCTCAAACGAGGCAGGTCTTGGTACCGGTTCGATCGCGCATGCCTGTGCCGACACAAAAAAACCAGTCAAACAGGGTATGTTCGGTATCTTTGAGGTATTTACTGATACGATCGTGATTTGTACCTTAACTGCACTTGTTATTCTCTGCAGCGGTACTTCCATCACCTACGGACAGGCTGCCGGCGCAGAGCTGACCATCAGCGGTTTTACCCTTACATACGGAAACTGGGTTTCGCTGCTCACCGCGTTCGCGATGTGCTGCTTCGCCTTTTCCACGATTCTCGGATGGGGACTTTACGGTGCACGCTGCATCGAGTTTTTATTCTCCGAAAGAATCACAAAATATTTTATGGCCGCCTATGCGCTGGTTGCCATCCTTGGCGCCACTGCAAACCTCGGCCTGATGTGGAGCATTGCCGAGACCTTCAACGGCCTCATGGCAATCCCGAACCTGATTGCGCTCTTCCTGCTTTCGGGCAAGGTTGTGGAGCTTACAAAGGAATACTTTTGCGGAGAAGGCAAAACCCGGTAAAATTTCTTTTCTCGCGGCGCATTCCCTTCTTCTGTAAGAAAATCATGTAAATTCGCCTTTTCCCTTGACAATCAGGTTGCTACTCCTTACACTGTTAAAAGTTTATAACATGTTTACCAAAGAGGGAAAACCGGGAGGAACTTTTGAATGGAAAAATGGAATGAAGTAAAACTGGTGCCGGAGTTTTCGGAACAGGGCGTGGACTGCTACCGCCTCGCAGGCGGCGATTATGAGAACGAATACTATGTCGTTTCCGAAGCAGAGACAAGAAAGCTTCTGAACACACCGGAGGTTGTCGGATATGAGGTTTATCACTGCCTGATTCCGTCTACTTCACAGATGCTTTATTATTTTAAAGAGCAGGGAAAGGTAACCGCAGCCAACATCCTTTCCATCCTGCGCGGCGCTTTGAATTATCCGCTGGAGGAAAGCTGCTACCGTGAGCACATTCGTGTACATGACATCAGTTTTCTGTCAAGTGAGCGCGTCTTTAAAGAGGAAGAAATCGCAGGGCTGGAAATCAAATACAGCAAGCTGACGATGGTTCCGGGAAGCACACTTCTGATCGGCGATATCATCGCAACGGGTGAGACGCTGATCCACTGCCTGCGCTACGTAACCGATTTCTACCGTGAGCACGGTGCTTCCCTTCGCAACATTATCATCTTTACGATCGGCGGCACAACCGGAATCAAAATCCTGGAACGTCTCACAAAAGAAATCCGCGAGTTCTGGCCGGAGTTTGAAGGCTTTATCACCGTATATTACGAAGGAATCTTCAGCACCTATCAGGACAAGGGCGTATCCGGAATCAATCTGCCGGATGTCGATTTCTACTGGAAAGACGGTATCATTGCACCGGAGTTCCGAAGAGAAACGCTTTCCATGCGCGATCCGCTGTTTGAAAAATGCATCATCTACGATGGCGGTGCAAGACGCTATGAAATCCATGAGCATGTCGAGGAGGTTCTCGATTTCTGGAATAAAATGCTGGAGAAGGCCGACCGGATCGACTTCACCAGACTGCTCGAGGAGAAGCTCGGCTGCCCGCTTGGCGCATCCTACGAAGAGTGGATTCACATCAATCACTACGAAGAAATCGATGAACGTGTGACCAAATGGCTGTACCGCCAGGAAAAAGGCTATATTGCAAGCCTTGGCGATGCTACCCTGAAAGAAATTGCGGCTGAACGAATTGAAGAGTTTACCGCAGCACTTCGCAAATACATGCTGTAACAAAAAACCATTTCTTACGGTTCGCTGAATTTCGGCGAACCGTAATCACAGTTTTCAGGAGATATTATGGAAAAAGAAAAGAAAGTAAAAGATGTTGACTTCGCGGACAGCGCGGTTCCGTCTTCTGCCCGGAAAAATGTAGTAACCATGTTTATGATCATGCTTGGCTTCACCTTCTTCTCGGCAAGCATGTGGGTCGGCCAGCAGCTCGCTGACGGCCTCGATTTCTGGGGCTTTTTGGGATCACTGATCCTTGGTGGAATCATTCTTGGTATTTATACCGGTCTGCTCGGCTACGTCGGTGCAAAAACCGGTCTGTCACTTGATCTTTTGTCCCAGAGAGCCTTTGGCGAAAAAGGTTCCTATCTGCCGTCAGCCATGACCAGCTTTACGCAGATCGGATGGTTTGGTGTCGGTCTTGCCATGTTTGCAATTCCGGTTTCCAAGGAGCTGCTTGGCGGAAGCACTGCGGCACAGTGGGGACTTGTTATTCTTGCCGGCGTCTGCATGACCGCCTCTGCCTATTTTGGTATTGAATCTCTGACCATCGTCAGCTATATCGCTGTACCAAGTGTTGCCATTCTCGGAACGATCGCCATGGTCATGGCCGTAATGAGAGGCGACGGAACGATCATCGATCAGTTTGCCAAATCCAGCGGATCTCTGACTATCATCGGCGGTGCCGGTCTTGTCATCGGCTCCTTCGTTTCCGGCGGAACCGCAACCCCGAACTTCGCACGTTTTGCAAAGGACGGAAAAGCGGGTGCCATCACCACGGTTGTGGCCTTCTTCATCGGAAACTCCCTGATGTTCTTCTTCGGTGCCGTTTCCTTGATCTTTGTCGGCGGAAACGATATCTTCGAGGTTATGGTCCGCCTGAACCTGTTCTACCTGGCTGTTCTCGTTCTCGGTCTTAATATCTGGACTACAAATGACAACGCTCTGTACACCGCAGGTCTTGGTCTTGCCAACATCTTCCATCAGAGGAAAAAACCGATGGTTCTCCTTTCCGGTATCATCGGAACGGTTGCCTCCGTATGGCTGTACTACAACTTCTGCGGCTGGCTCAACATTCTGAACTGTACCCTGCCGCCGGTCGGCATGATTCTGGTGCTCGCCTACTTCATGAACAAAGAGGACTTTGAAGCCGATCAGCCGAAGCTTAAAACCGTAGACTGGTTTGCGGTTGCCGGTGTCATTCTCGGTGCCATTGTTGCGAACCTCTTACACTGGGGCATCGCTTCCATCAACGGTATGGTTGTTGCCGCTGTATGCTACTGTGTCGGACAGGCCGTAAACAAAAGAAAATAAGCAAAATCGTCCTGAATATGTTCCTGTATCTTATCTTCGGAACATGTTCAGGGCTTTTTATTTTTTCGGATTCGCGTTATAATATATGCATAACTCTGCATAGTTACAATTTTCGAAGCGAAAGGAAACTGCCCGGATGATCCATTCCACCGTATCTGCTCCCAAAGGAGAAAGAACAAAATACCGTCTTGCCGAATCCATGAAGGAGTGCATGAAATCAACCCCTGTCGAAGAGATCACCGTGCGCCAGATCTGTGAAATCTGTGGTGTTACCCGCCAGACCTTCTATCGTAATTTTCTCGACAAATACGATCTGATCAACTGGTACTTTGATAAATTACTGACAAAATCCTTCGAACATATGGGCCGCGGAACGACCGTTTTTGACAGTCTGGAAAAGAAATTTACCTATATTCAGAAAGAAAAAGCTTTTTTCGCCGCGGCCTTCCGCTACGACAAACAGAATTCTCTGCGTGAGCACGATTTCGATCTGATTCT
The DNA here is from genome assembly GCF_003481245.1 of Blautia sp. TF10-30. Taxonomy (NCBI): domain Bacteria; kingdom Bacillati; phylum Bacillota; class Clostridia; order Lachnospirales; family Lachnospiraceae; genus Blautia; species Blautia sp. TF10-30. Next base: position 63,177 of record NZ_QUKM01000006.1, on the reverse strand, counting down.
CGCGTTCTACGAAAATCTGATTCACGAAAAAAGCGGCAGTCCGGTTTCACCGGAAATGCATTTTCTTCTCGAAATGTACTGTCAGGGTTCCATCACCATGACCGTAAAATGGGTGCTTACCGGCATGGATCTGACACCTTCCGAGTTTGCCGCTCTTCTCGTCCGGGCAATGCCGGAAGACTTAAAAAAACTGTTCCGGAATCTGCAGCTGCTCTCTTAGAGCGCGTGTCAAAGTGGGGCTTGCAGATTGCGGAAATGGTTTTTCAGACACGCTCTGGTTATTTTTCACAAATTTTGTTCTGTTGTTTTTGTCACAATGGCGATTTTTTTTAAAGTGTTACACTTCGCTTCTTCTGTCACTTTCTTTTTCCCTTCCGGATTTGTTAATATAATAACAAGTTCAGTAAAACCATTTATTCATTTTAGAAGGGAGTTTTTCAATCATGGCAAATCGTATTAATTTAAATGCAACCTCTTATCACGGAGCAGGCGCTATTGCCGAGATCGCAAATGAAGCAAAGGCACACGGCTTCAAGAAAGCTTTCGTATGCTCTGACCCGGATCTGATTAAATTCAACGTTACTTCCAAAGTAACCGATATTCTGACCGCAAACGGACTCGACTATGAGCTTTACAGCGATATCAAGCCAAACCCGACCATCGAAAACGTAAAACACGGCGTAGAAGCTTTCAAGGCATCCGGCGCTGACTATCTGATCGCCATCGGCGGCGGTTCTTCTATGGATACCTCCAAAGCCATCGGTATCATCATCGCAAACCCGGAGTTTGAGGATGTCAGAAGCCTTGAAGGCACTGCACCGACCAAAAATCCATGCGTACCGATCATCGCTGTTCCGACCACAGCCGGTACTGCTGCAGAGGTTACCATCAACTACGTTATCACAGACGTTGAAAGAAAACGTAAATTCGTATGCGTTGACCCGCACGATATGCCAATCATCGCAGTTGTTGACCCGGATATGATGTCCTCCATGCCGAAAGGCCTGACCGCTTCCACCGGTATGGACGCTCTGACTCACGCAATCGAAGGCTACACCACAAAAGCTGCATGGGAAATGACTGACATGTTCCATCTGAAAGCCATCGAACTCATCTCCAAATCTCTGCGCGGTGCTGTCGCAAACACCAAAGAGGGACGCGAAGGAATGGCTCTTGGCCAGTACATCGCAGGTATGGGCTTCTCGAACGTAGGTCTTGGAATCGCTCACTCCATGGCACACACCCTTGGTGCTGTTTATGATACCCCACACGGTGTTGCATGTGCCATGATGCTTCCGATCGTTATGGAATACAACCAGGAGTGCACCGGTGAGAAATACCGTGAAATCGCACGTGCCATGGGCGTTGCAGGTGTAGACGAAATGTCTCAGGAAGAGTACAGAAAAGCAGCGATTGATGCTGTTAAGAAGCTGTCCGCAGACGTTGGAATCCCGTCTGTTCTCGAGGCAGTCAAAGAAGAAGATCTGCAGTTCCTTGCAGATTCCGCACACGCAGATGCCTGCGCACCGGGCAATCCGAAGGATGCAAGCGTAGAAGATCTGAAGGATCTGTTCCGCAAAATCATGGCGTAACGAACACAATTCGTTTCCCACATGCGAAGCGGATATTCGCAATCCGCTTCGCTACTTGCTCATAACTGAATAACTGCTCCGCAGTTTATCAGAAGGAGCTTGCACTCCTCCTGATACAAGCAAGTCCCCACCCACTGCTTATTGCTTTTCGCAATGGAAGCAGGGGACTTACTTGATTCGGTTAAATCACCCCGGAAAACAGAAATTTTTATCCTGTTTTCCGGGGTGATTTCTCTTTTTATTCTACTGTATTTCCGTCTGCATCCACAGTCACAGTATTGACCGTTGCATTATCGAGAACCATATTGATCATGCGCTCCATCATGATATTGCGCACTACCGTATCTTCCCCGTAATAGTCATTGGCTGCTTTCAGGAAATCTTCCTGCGACATATTGGCATTGGCTGCCTCGTCGTTTAAGATCTGCTGGTAATCCTGGTCATCTGTAGTCCAGCCTTCTGCCTCTTTTACAGCATCCAGAAGAAGGGCACTTTTTGCCATCGTTCCTGCATACGTTGCTTTCTCCTGATTGTAGGTTGCTCTGTCCGCATACTGCTCCAGATAGTCGTCCAGGGAAATGCCGTAATTCTGAAGATAAGTGGTATACCGTTTATCGTAATCCTCTTCGCCAAGGGTGATATAGGATTTCGGAATTTTGTGAAACGTACAGCCGTCTGCCATCTGCTGCATCGCGTCATTCTGCAGATTATTTTCCGCTGTCGTCTCATTTGCAGCCTCCAGCTCTGCGCGTTTTCCGGCACGGTATTCCTCCACAGTACTGTAATCTGTATTTTTTGCTACCCATGCATCATCGAGCTCCCATCCGTCAATGTTTTCTGCCGGGCGGGTAAACGCATTTACCGTAACGGTAAACACAACATCTTTTCCTGCCAGATCGGTACTCTGATAGCTGTCAGGGAATTTCAGGTTCAGATCCTTTGTCTCCCCTGTTTTCATTCCAATGACACCATCCTCAAATCCATCGATGAAGGTACCGGATCCGATCACCAGATTGTAGGAATCGCTGCTTCCGCCGTCAAACTCCTTGCCATCAACTTTGCCAACATAGGCAATATCGGCGGTGTCGCCTTTTTGTACGGTGGCATCCGGATCGTCCATGGTGACAGCTGTCTCTGCCATAATGGCCGTCTGTACGTCATCATCCGTTACCTGCTCTACTTTCTTTTCCAGTGTGAGCTTTTTGTAATCTCCAAGCGTTACACACTCTGCCGGATCAACTTCCTCATCGACAACCGGAATCCCGTCTACATCACTCGGGGAAGCGTATTCCTCAGAAGCTGTGCTGTCGGACGATGTGCTGCCTGCGCTCGACGCATCGGATGCTGAGGAAGCGCTTGTGCTGCTTGCGCTTGATACGGAACTGCTGCTTGTTGTATTGTTTTTTCCACATCCGCTCACACTGGCTGCTCCCAGTGTCATGAGCAGAAGCATGACTGCTGCTTTTCTTTTCATTCTTGAATTTTCCTCCATACTACGCCGTTCCCGGCGCGTTGTAAATCTCATTTTACCATACTTGTCTGGTAAAAAAAAGGCTGGGGCTCCGATTTTAGAAATTCTTATGATTTTCGACCGTAAAATCGCCTGGATTGCGCTAAAATGTGTTTGCGTTTTGCCGAAATCAATGTTAGAATGTTCATAGACTGGCATTGTATGTTCCGATGCCCACATTATTTTTTGCAGAGGAGGAATAGAGGGATGAAACCCTGGATTATCGTATTAATCGTATTAGCTGTCATCGCTGTCATCCTTGGTCTGCTGTATTACTTCGGTAAAAAAGCACAGACAAAACAGGCCGCACAGCAGGAACAAATGGAGGCCATGAAACAGACTGTCTCCATGTTGATCATAGATAAGAAAAAGCTTCGCATGAAAGATTCCGGACTTCCACAGATGGTCATCGACCAGACACCGAAAATGATGCGTCGTGCAAAACTGCCGATCGTCAAAGCAAAAGTCGGTCCGAGAATCATGACCCTGATCTGCGACGCTGCTATCTTCGATCAGATCCCGGTAAAAAAAGAAGTCAAGGCTACCGTAAGCGGTATCTATATCACCGGAGTTCGCGGCATCCGCGGTTCTTTAGAGCAGCCGGCAAAGAAAAACGGCTTCTGGCAGAAAATGCTCCGCAAGGCACGCGGCGAGGAAAAATAAAATTTCATCTGAAGCAAAAAGAAACACGCTTTGCGTGTTTCTTTTTGCTTTCGCGGCAGTCGCCAAGGTCTCGTGCAAGCCAGGACTTTGGCTCGTTGCTCGCGAAAATACCCGAGTTGAATAATTTTCATTCTTCCCGGGTATTTTTTTATAAATTCAGTTTTCCACCTTCCCGCGGTCTTACCTCGATATCGATTACGCAGTCCCCCACGTAGCTGTCGTTGATGTCGAGCGCGTATTCTGCCTTCAGTAAAATCTGATCCGGCGTCTCTTTCATTCTGACCTTCGTCGCCGCAACTCCCATGTTGATTATGCCATATGGCGTATGATAAAACGAAATGTTCTTTTTATCCTCCTCAAAAATCATATGGACATCAATGAGGCCGCGCTTGCGCACCTCGAGGGCGTTTTCCGTAAATTTGATCATGTTGTGCGTCATCATGTCAAAGCCTTCGGTTGCCTCGTCGTAGATCAGAAAGTGATGGCCATTTTTCTTGTAGTACGAACCCGTCGTCATAACCTCCACCGGTTCTTGTTCGCCGGATTCCTCATCCATCAGATACTGCAGTCCGCGGATGCTGATGAGTACGTCTTTTTCCATCCTTTTCTGATGTTCCTCTCTCTTTTCTGTATGTCGTTTTTAATAGTTTTCAATCTGTACCTGTTTCGTATCGCTGATCTGCTCCGGCAGAACGGAATGTGCGAAGGCATTGAACCGCTCCACGCCGTCGCTTGCGAAGAACTGGTATTTCTGACGGCCCAGCTCATCGTTTCCCGGATTCTCCAGATCCAGCTCCCGCAGCAGTCTGCGCAGTGCCTGTGAGGTTTCGTATGCCGGGTTGACGAGTGTTACTTTTTCTCCGACTACTTTCCGCAGCAGAGAACGCAGCAACGGATAGTGGGTGCATCCCATAATCAGCGTGTCGATGTCTTTATCCAGAATCTCTGCCAGATAGCGGCGCGCCACTTCCTCGGTGATCGGATCTTTTGTCCAGCCCTCTTCCACGAGCGGCACGAACAGCGGACACGGTTTTCCGTAAACGGTGATCGCCGGATCTGCCTCGGTAATAAGCTGCTGGTAGAGGCCGCTCTGAATAGTGCTCTCGGTTGCGATGACGCCGACGCGCTTGTTCTGCGTCGTCTCGACGGCCATCTGTGCGCCCGGTTTTACCACGCCGATGATCGGGAGATCAATCTCTTTTTCGATCGTATCGAGTGCCAGCGCACTTGCGGTGTTGCAGGCGATGACGATTGCCTTGACCTGCTGGGTTTCCAGAAAGTGTACGATCTGGCGGGAATAACGGATGACGGTATTTTTCGATTTGGAACCGTACGGCACACGCGCGGTATCTCCAAAATATACGATTCGTTCGTCGGGCAGGTTTCGCATAATCTCACGCACTACGGTCAGTCCGCCGACACCGGAATCAAAGACGCCGATCGGCGCCTGTCTGTCTGCTTTCATACTTTCCTCCATTTTTCATCCGGCATTACTTTTTTGTCATGCCGAATGGGGTTCATTTCTATATTTAATATATCTGAATTTTTACATTTCTTTTTTCATTTCACGACCCTGGTTAAAATAGGTCGCTGATACATTATTTTAACCCGAATGGAGGAATATTGCAATCATTTCTCTTGAAAGTCTTTCGAAAAATCCGCCTAACGCCAGAAAAACCGGAACGAAATCCGGTCACTTTTCAGGATTTCGCGGTAGGCGGCGTCACTCAACAGATTCTGCAGCGGAATCCGGCTTTTTTCGACTTTTTCTGCACTTTCGCCGTCCTCGTTTACGGGGCGCAGGGCATCCGAAAAGCAGATGGACGGGTACAGCATGCACCACCAGTTGTGCCCTTTGGCTCTGCCGATGTTGATCTGAAGAGCGTCGTACGTTCCGGCGGGGAGAATATAATTGCCCGTTTCTTTTTCCTCAAAACTGGCTTTTCCGTACGTTACGGTGATATCGTCAGTACTGCCTCCTGCGCGCAGCGTCTGAAGGGCGGCGGCACGGATGGAGGGCTCGTTTTCACGCAGGATTTCTTCGGTTTCTGCTTTTGTTTCGGCTCCGTGCAGGATCGTCTGCAGTTCTTCGGCAACGGCATCGCGTACCTGAAGCTTGATCTGCTGGTCGGAGGCGCAGTCGCTGTTGGCTCTTACGTGAAAGCGCACGATCTTTGCAGCGACTTCCTGCTGCAGACGAGACTCGCGGAGAAGATTGGCGGTTCCGGAAAGGATCAGCGCCGCAATGCAGACGGGGAGCCAGCGGCGGCAGAAAATTTGAAATGCCGCCTGGAATTGACTTCTATGCTGGTTCCCAAATGTATTTCGGGGCTGCGCCTGCCTGTCCCTGGATTTCTTCTGTGTCTGATTTTGATTCCGTTTCCGGCTCTGTACTTTTTTCTCATTCATATGCTGCCTCCTGTTTTTTCCAGTTTTGCCGGATTTCAAAACTTTTATACACAGACACTCACTGCCCGCTCCGATATTCCATACACTTTAAACCTTTTACGGCGCTTTCGGAATCCACAGAATGCTCCTTTCGTTTTCCCACGCATAGCACAAGTCCGCCAGTGTCACCGCCTCTTTTCTTTTCACCCGGTTGTCATAAATTCCGCACAGGTACTCACCGACAGACTCCACCTGTTTTCCGTTCTGCTCCATGATATCTTCTGGTTTTTCTGCGTGAAACAGATAGGCACTGTGCCCAAGCGCACGGTCCTGTTCCAGGTACTTCAACAGTTCTTCCATCCGTCCCCGGTCACTGAGCAGTGCATCGGAAAATACAATCGCCTGGACGTGTCCGGTGTCGAGATCATATTCCTCTGTGCTGTCATATTGCTGCGCAATCTCCTCAAACGTCTCCGCTTCAAAGAACAGCGATGCGGGGTCCTCGTCGGTTCCCTCCTCCTGCTCATCCTTTCCCTGGCCGGTCACCACCGCAAGATTCGCAGGCGCATACCAGACGCGCCATTTACCGCCAGCCGTCTTCTTTTCTCCGCCGCTCTCACTGACCGCCGTCCCGGTTTCTTCCCCAGTTTCACTGTTTTCCGGCGCAGTCGCCTCTTCCGACACATAATCAAAGGCAACCGCCAGTGGATACAGCCGCTTTTCCGGCTCTACTGCCCCGCAGGATGACAGGAAAATCATACTGCCCAGCGCCAGACACACAAGCCGCAGTTTTTTCATATGCTTCTGGCAGAAGCCGAGCAGCACCGTGATGGCAAGGAAAAACGGAAAGTAACCGTATCGGACCGACCAGCCGCTTTCCGCGCATGACAGCAGCCATATAAAAAGCACTGTACCGATCCGTACATAGAGATTCTGCGGTTTCCACAGTCCCGTCTTCTCTCCGATCAGCGATACGTAAAACAGCAGACTTCCCAGTGTGAACAGCAGTCCCATCAAAAGAAATGCCATCCACAGAATATCAAACCGCTCCAGAAATCCACCCGGCAGGCTCGTTCCTGCCATTAACAGTAAGAGCGGGTCCTGCGCCGCAGCCGTGCCGCGCCGGCCGAAAACGCCGAGCAGCGCCATGCTTCCTGCAATTACAAGAAGCCCCGTTTTCCAGATACTCTGCGTCACCGGAAGAATGACACTCCTGTGCTCTTTCTGCACATGCCCCAGTAAAAACGGCAGCAGCGCAATCGGTGTTCCATTTTCCAGTGTTCTCCACACATTCCACCCAAAAAGTATTCCGTTATCCACAATTTCAACAGACTTTGCTGTCTCCCAGGCATCCTCAAACGAGGAAAAATGCATCTGCGGAACCGTCAGCAGAAGCAGAATCAAAATCCCGCCCACAATCCACGGATAGAGTGCTTCCGCCAGCCGTCCTCTTTTCTGTACTTCACTGCCGACACCAAACCCGGCCGCCGCGAGCAGAAACAGTCCGCAGAGCTCCTGCGGTACACCCGCTGTCAGATACGCGGCGGCAAGCTCCGCCATTCTGCGAAGCAGTGTTCCGCCGAGGAAAAGCAGATAACACAGATACATCACTGCCAGAAGGAGTTTCCCAGCCTTTCCCATCACGCTTTCCAGGCGGCAGTAAAGCCCGCCAAGGCGCACGAGATAAATGCACCACACCGCCAGCAGCCCATATCCAACGAAAATCCCTGCCATACCGGGCAGGCCGTCCGATGCGCCGTACGCCGCGAGCTGCCAGAACGCCGGGCAGAGCAGAACGAGCACGATCTGGCGTTCCATCTGGCGCTGTGAAATTCTGTCATTTTCCGAAAACATGCGTCACTCTCCCCTTTCCTGCTTTTCTTCCGGCTCCGCAGCTTTTCTGTTTTTCCGCAGCCGCACTCTCTGATCGCGCTTTGTAAAGACCGGCCGCTCCCGCATCTGATGCAGCGGCGGCCGCCATACGGAATCCTTCGGCGCATGGTAGCCCGCAAGTCCTTTCCCGACGAACGGCATCAGATAGGGAATGCCAAAACTCGTAAGCCCGGCGAGATGACCCGCGAGAAGAAACGTGCCGAGCACCATGCCGAAAATGCCGAGCCATCCGCCGAGCAAAATGAAGCCGAATTTCAGCAGCCGGAACGGCGCACCGAACTCTTCGTTCGGAATCGCCAGCGAACAGAGCGCCGAAACCGCAACCACAACGACGGTCATCGGGCTCACCAGATTGGCGGAAACCGCTGCATCTCCGATGATCAGTCCGCCCACAATTCCGATCGTCCCGCCAAGCGGCCCCGGCATGCGCACACCGGCCTCGCGGATCAGTTCAAAAGCAAATTCCATCAGAAGAATTTCCAGAATGCCGGGGAAAGGAACGCCTTTCCGCGCTTCGGCGAACGCCAGCAGGAGTTTGGTCGGAAGCACCTGCGTGTGAAAGCCCGTGACAGCCAGGTATCCGCCCGAAATCCACAGGGCGAGAAAGACCGCCGCATACCGCAGCAGCCGCTCAAATGAGACGATCAGAAAATGATGATACCGGTCCTCACTGACCTTTAAAAAGCTGTCAAATGATGCCGGGAAGAGAATCCCGACCGGGGAATTATCACATAAAAGCAGGATTCTTCCGTCCAGAATCTCCATCGCCGCGCGGTCCGGCCGTTCGGTCGTCTCGAAGCGCGGGAACGGCGATTTCCACTGCGGTTCGCAGAGCTGCTCGACCATGCCGCTGTCAAAAACGCCGTCCACTTCCCAGCCGGCAATCTGCTGTTTTACCTCTTCCAGAAATTTCGGATAAATCAACTCTTTCTCATACACCAGAGCCAGAACCGTATCAGAACGCGCACCAAAATGTATCTCCTCCACTTTCAGATCGATGGTCCGCAGACGCTTGCGGACGAGTGCCGTGTTGGTTTTGACAGAGTCGGAAAAACCTTCGTTTGAGCCGCGCAGCACTTTTTCGGACTCCGCTTTTTGCACTCCTAAATTGGGATAACCCTTCGATCCGATCTTGACTGCACGGTCATAATGATCCACAAAAAGAATTGCATTTCCCGCAAGCATGGAAGCGAACGCAGCTTCCATGGTATCAAATTCCACTGCGTCCGAAATTCCGAGCTGATTTTCCGAGAGAACCCCCGGGATATCTGCCTCGGGAACCTCCATCAGACGGTTCAACAGCTTCCCGATCACGGAATCCTTCAACATAACGCAGCTCACCGCCACTTCTACGTAGATCAGCAGCGCACCGGTTCCGCCCGTTTTGCCGAGTTTCATCGGGCGGATCTGAATATCATCGCATTTTTCACACCATGTACGGATCACGCTTTCATTTTCCGCCAGTGTGAGTGAAATCTGCGTCTTCTCTTTTTCCATGCCTGCGTCCCTCCTTCTCCTCCTTTTGAAAGCTTCCGAAAAACCATCTGGAGAAATATACTCTGCAAAATTTCATAAAAAAACATTCTGTCACGATTTTTTTACTCTGTAACAGAATGTTCCTTTTTCGAAATTTTATACGCTTTTATTTTTCTTCTACACCCGTCATGCTCTGGTGATGTACGGTCTGCATAATACTCTCCTGCTGTCGCTCGATATGCTCGCGGATCATCTTCTGTGCGCCTGCAAGATCCCGATTTTTCATACGTTCATAGAGGGCATCGTGCTCCTCGACCAGGGAACGTCGGGATTTTACATCCTTTAAATATTCAATCCGGTAACGGTACATTTGCTCCCGCAGATTGTTCAGCAGCTGAATCAGGCGCTCGTTGTTCGTCGCCTGATAAATCACATCATGGAATGCCACATCTGCCTTTGCAAGCTTCTGCAGATCATCCGTCTCTGTTGTCTCCAGCATTTGTTCAAAGCTGCGCGATGCCTGATAAAGCTTCTGCAGTTCGCTCTCTGTAATCCGCTGACACGCCAGTTTTACCGCCAGCTCCTCGAGTCCGAGCCGCACCTCCAGCACATCGTTCAGATCTTTTTCCGTGATCTGCGCCACCTGTGCACCCTTTCGCGGCACCATGATTACAAGGCCATCCAATTCCAGCATGCGAATCGCTTCACGGATCGGCGTACGTGAAACGCCAAGCTGATTTGCCAGCCGGATCTCCATCAGCCGTTCACCCGGCTTTAACTCCCCGCGCAGAATCGCCTGGCGCAGCGTGCGGAACACGACATCGCGGAGCGGAAGGTACTGATAATCCTCCATCTGCAGGTCTAACTCATTTTTTGCCATACTTTGTACCTCCCGGTTTTGATACTGTAGTCAGGAATGTCTGTTTCGACAGTCCGCTTATTTTTAACTGAGCGCGGGCAAATTCTGCCTTGTCCGGATCGTCGAAAATGCCGAATACGGTCGGGCCGCTGCCGCTCATCATCGCATTGACCGCACCGTTTTTCATCATCTGTGCCTTGATCTCATCGATCACCGGATACGCCGGACACGTCACGGATTCCAGCACATTTCCCATGCGGTCCGTGATGCCGTACAGATCGTGATTCCGGATCGCCTGTACCATGCCGTCGATATCAGGATGATCTGTCACCTCATCAAGATGCAGGTTTCCATAGACAAATTTCGTCGAAACATTGATGCCCGGTTTTCCGATCAGCACGTAGCACATCGGTACGCCGGGAAGGGATGTCAGCTTTTCGCCGATTCCTTCTGCCAGCGCCGTACCGCGCATCACACAGTACGGAACATCCGCTCCGATCTGCACACCCCGCTCCATCAGCTGGCGTTTTGTCAGACCAAGCTGAAACATGCGGTTAATTCCTACCAGTGCCGCTGCCGCATCCGAGCTTCCGCCCGCCATGCCGGCCGCTACCGGGATAAATTTTGTCAAGTTCATATCGACACCCTGACGGATATCGAATTCATCCATCAGAATCTTTGCCGCTTTGTATACGAGATTTCCGTCATTACACGGAAGGAACGGCAGATTGGTTGTCAGCCTTATGCCAGGTTCTTTTCTCTCCTTTATTTCCAGCTGATCGTACATCTGGATCGTCTGCATTACCATGCGGACTTCATGGTAACCATCCTCTCTTTTTCTGGTCACATCAAGACCAAGATTTATTTTTGCAAGCGCACGCAGTTTCATCGTAGGCACCACCTTCGGTAATGTTTTTTGTATACATAGATATTAATGGATTTTTCTTCTATTTTCAAGCGTTATCTTCTGTTTTTGTACATAATTTTATACAATTCAGTTCAACAGACTTAGAAACGCAGGCGTAAGCAGTGGCTGCGTGAAACGAACAAGAACAAAATAAGAGTTTACGAACCTGTCGAAACTTGCTATAATTTTCATCAGATATCAGGGCAAAAGATCAAAAAGCCGGTGCAAGCTCGCTTGCAAGAGGATTTTTGATCTCTTGACCCCAACATTTTTGCCAGATGTCAGAGCATGTCTGAAAAAAACTTTTCGTAAGCTGCGAATCTCAGATTACGGAAATGATTTTTTCAGACATGCTCTAGCTTCTGCGAAGGAAAAGGAAGTAGCTTTTTATGAGTTCACAAAGATCTTATTCATTTTCCCGCCAGGTTCTGGTCAACGGAATCCGCGATGGCATTCCGATCGGGCTTGGCTATTTTGCGGTCTCGTTTTCGCTCGGCATTGCAGCGCGTAAGGCAGGTCTTAGTCCTTTTCAGGGCTTTCTCGCCAGTCTTTTCAACAATGCTTCCGCCGGAGAATACGCTGCCTTTACACTGATTGCTGCCAACGCAGGCTATCTGCAGGTCGCTATCATTACACTCATCGCCAATGCGCGGTATCTTCTGATGAGCTGTGCGCTTGCCCAGCGCTTTTCGCCGGACACGCCGTTTTTCCACCGTTTTCTCATTGGTTACGATGTAACGGATGAACTGTTTGGCATCACAATCGCGCGCCCGGGCTGGCTGAATCCATATTATACATACGGTGCCATTCTCGTCGCTGCTCCCGCGTGGTCGATCGGCACGGCTCTTGGCATTATTGCCGGAAATCTGCTGCCGCTGCGCGCTGTCAGTGCCTTAAGCGTGGCGCTGTACGGCATGTTCCTTGCAATCATCATTCCCCCGGCGAGAAAGAGCCGTGTGGTAGCGGGTCTTGTTGCCGTCAGCTTTTTCTTAAGCTTTATCTGCAGCTATCTCCCGGGCATCTCCACTCTCTCCGACGGAACCAGAACGATTCTGCTCACCGTTCTGATTTCCTGCGCCGGAGCTATCCTGTTCCCGGTAAAGACAGAGGAGGAAAATGCTGATGTACAATAATTATATCTATATCGCTGTCATGGCTCTGGTTTCCTACACAATCCGGATTCTGCCGCTGACGCTGATTCGGAAGCCGATTAAAAATCAGTTTATTCAGTCGTTTCTGTACTACGTTCCATACGTGACGCTGTCAGTCATGACCTTCCCGGCGATTGTCCATGCAACACAGAGCCCTGTTTCCGGCGCACTCGCGCTTGTCGTCGGCATCGCAGCCGCATGGTTTGGTGCAAGCCTGTTTCAGGTTTCGGTGGCATGCTGTGCCGTGGTGTTTGTGATTGAATTGTTTTTGTAATAGAAATGAGCCGCCCTGTGGGAACAATCCTTTTCCCCGGGGCGGCCCGTTTTGTATGTATTACTTTTCTGTTTCTGTTTTTCTGAAATGATAAACACTGACCGAAGCCGCCGGCAGTGCAATCTGGAAGGAGTCTTTTTCCCGTGCAGGTGCTTTTCCTTCTTTGCAGCGGACGCGGTTCGGATGTTTCGCATCGTTGTAGTTCTGCGGATCTTGGGAGTACAGTGTTTTGGCCTCAACAAATTCCGGACACTGTTTGAATTTCAATTCGATTTTCTTTGATTCGCTGTAACTTGTATTTACGAGGTTGACGTAGATATCATCATTTTTGATCGAGGCAAAAATGCAGACCTCAGGATCTTTGTTCTTTTCCTCAAAGCCAAGCGTATACGCACCCTGATGCACCTGATACATATCGAACACATCGTAGTTTGGTGTCAGAATACAATGCTCACCATCCGTCAGGAACAGGGAATTCAGGACATTGACAGACTGTGCCACACATGCCATGCGCACATCCCCGGTATTGCGGTGGAAGATGTCGAGCGTCAGTGCGGTTGTAACGGCATCGCGCATCGTACACTGCTGATACAGCGCCGGGCGCGCATTAAATGCACTGCTGTGCCAGTTGCCCCACTCACCGACAATCAGTTCACATTTTCTCGGTGCCGCCTGGAACGGACCCTCCGGTTTCGGAAGTGCCTCAAGACCAGCGTCTATCAGGCGGCGCTGCTCGTGAATGACATTTTCCAGCTCTTTGCATCCATTGATCACATCATACCACTGTTTCTCATCAAATTTCTTCTCGGTCTGAAGCTGCTTCAGATTCCAGTTGTAAAAATGGAGATCGTAGCCATAGAGAGACGGCATCCGGTATTTTCCCATTTCCTTAAAGAAATCTTTTGTCCACGCAGCACGTTCTTTCGGCTTATTTCCATCCGGGCCGCTGGCGATGCATTTCATGGAAAATGCCTGATCGCCGCCTCCAAACGACGGACAGGAGGAACTGAATTTCCGGTATTCGTTCGCATACATCTGCGGCGTCATTTTTCCACCGCCGTCCCATACTTCATTTCCGATACCCCAGTATTCAATCTCGAACGGTTTTTCATGGCCGTTTGTTTTTCGTTCCTGCGAAAGTGCCGTCGGCTCTTTGCGGTTACAGTACTCCATCCACTCTCGCATCTCGGATGGAGAGCCGGTCATCATATTGATATTAAACCATGGCTTCGCGCCGATCATCTCGCAGAATTCCATCATCTCGTGTGTACCGAACTGATTGGGATCCGTCTCGAAAGTACCGAAGTTTTCATTGTATGTAACCGGCCGCTGCTCCCGCGGGCCAATACCATTCCGCCAGTGATACACATCCGCAAAGCATCCGCCCGGCCAGCGGATCACCGGCGGGTGCAGCTTCTGAAATGCATCCACAAGGTCTTTTCGGATTCCATGATAATTCGGAATTTCCGAATCCTCTCCAACCCAGATTCCATCATAAATACAGGAGCCAAGAAACTCGATAAAGTGTCCCTGCAGTTCCGGGTAAATATATTTTTCTCCAGCTAATTTTCGAAACGTAATCTTCTGCATAAAAATCCTCCAAATGAAAGGGTGGTGTGTATTTTTGCTACTTTTCAGTATAGGACACTTTAAAGGAAAATACAATTTATTCTGAAAAGATCTCCGTAAAACTAGGATTTTCTGGTTTTACGGAGATCACAAATTTTTATGCTCTTTTTTTGCCTGCTCCCCTCGGCGGATTTACCCGTCGAAATTTTAGCGCCCGTTCTGGAGTCGTTTCCGGACAATCTTCATCAAATACAATAGGTTTTTCTTTTGCTGCTTTTAGTTCCCTTAATTCTTCTTCTGAAAAAGCGAGTTCTTTTATCAGGCTTTCTGTCATTTCTTTAGTATTTACCATAATAAAGCCCCCTTTCAAAATTGGTTGCATATCTTGCGGAGATTAATCTTGTCACATCTATTTCTGCCCCATTTTCATTTTTCCGTATTCTTTCCGTATACACTACAAACAAAACATCATCACTTTTTATATTTCCGATCATAATCTCTGTATTACGCTCTATTTGCGCTGTCCCTGCAGATAAATCACCTATGATATCATATCGATCTTCAACATTACTATTTTCCTCATCATAATATTCTATTCGATCATAATCAAAAAATACACGGGCAGCACTTTTAAATGAAATTCCATGTTTTTCTATATTAATTTTATTCTTTTTCTCATCATATTCGAAAATCATTCCACCAAGTGAAAATGTTACAGTTTTGCTATTCTCCAATGATTACCTCCGATTTCAGTATTTTACTGTTTTTATCGTATCATCTTTTCTTTTCTGCGTCAATGCATGATGTTAATTCACAAATTGCAATTCTCTACTTGACATCTGATATTATCAGTGATATATCAATAGTATAATCAGAAAGAAATGCAAGATTTACCAGTTGATAACGCATAAAAAACTATACAGGAGAATTTTCATGGATCAGAAATTATATGACAGTTATGTAAAGATTTTAAAAAACGAGCTTGTTCCGGCGCTTGGCTGTACAGAGCCGATTGCCATTGCATATGCGGCAGCAAAAGCACGCGAAGTACTCGGACAGATGCCGGAATCGATCGAGCTTTGCTGCAGTGGAAACATCATCAAAAACGTAAAGGGTGTTAAAGTTCCAAATTCCAACGGTCTGAAGGGCATTGATGTTGCGGCAACGCTTGGCGTCGTCGGAGGCTGTGCCGAACGTGAACTTGAAGTACTTGAAGATGTGACCGAGGCAGATATTGAAAAGACAAAAGAACTGGTACAGCAGGGATTCTGTACCTGTACTTTAAAAGAAGGCGTAGAGAATCTCTACATTGTTGCAAAAGTCATTGCCGGAGAGCACAGCGCGGAGGTAACGATTGTAAACCGTCATACCCTGATTTCACGCATCGTAAAAGATGGTGAGATACTTTATCAGATTGCGGCTCATGAGGATTCCCCTGAATACGTTGATAAAAGTGTGCTGAACGTCAAGGATATTCTTGAATTTGCCGATACTGTGAAGATCGAAGACATCAAAGAAATTCTTGACCGTCAGATCACCATGAACTCTGCCATTTCCGATGAAGGTCTCCGTCATCCATACGGTGCACAGGTTGGCCGCACGCTGCTGAATGAATACGGCAATGACGTAAAAATCCGCGCCCGCGCCCGTGCAGCGGCAGGCTCCGATGCGCGTATGAGCGGC
This sequence comes from Blautia sp. TF10-30, assembly GCF_003481245.1. Classification (NCBI taxonomy): domain Bacteria; kingdom Bacillati; phylum Bacillota; class Clostridia; order Lachnospirales; family Lachnospiraceae; genus Blautia; species Blautia sp. TF10-30. The sequence goes on along the minus strand of NZ_QUKM01000006.1, from coordinate 47,212 downwards.
TGCTCTCTTCCGGTCGTCATCAATTCCGGCAGCGGAAACCAGGGCATGACCGTTTCCCTTCCTGTCATTGAGTTTGCAAAAGAATGGAACGTTTCCCAGGAAAAACTGTACCGCGCACTCGTTGTCAGCAACCTGATTGCGGTTCATCAGAAAAAATATATTGGAAGTCTTTCCGCTTACTGCGGCGCCGTCAGCGCAGGCTGTGGAGCCGGTGCCGCCATTACCTATCTTTCTGGCGGAACTTATGAAGATGTCAGTCTGACGATCGTCAACACCATTGGAAACGTCGGCGGTATTGTCTGCGACGGCGCAAAATCCTCCTGTGCGGCGAAAATTGCATCCGCTGTTGACGCTGCTATTCTCGCCCACTACATGGGCCAGCATCACAGAAGTTTCCAGCCGGGCGAAGGTATCGTGCGGGAAGATGTCGAGGATACGATCAAGAGTATGGGATACATCGGAAGAGTCGGCATGAAAGATACCGATACGGAAATCCTGAATATTATGATCGACCGTGTGGATATTGACGAAGTGTGTAAATAACGAAAGTATTACGATAGACAGCCATCTGGACAAACTTGCACAGATGGCTGTTTTTATATTGCTCTTTCTGTCCATACAAAAACCCGCTGCGACGCCCTCTGTCGAACAAAATTTCCGATAAATTGTGACACACATCTTGTGGAAAGCTTTTTTCAAACAGGCTCTGATTTTGATTAGCAGTCCCTGTCACATCCCATAATTCAATTTCAGTTTCGCAAAAAAGTCTCTCAACGTCAGCTCCGCATTCGGATCATGGTAAACGCGAATTTTGCGGTTCTTTCCGGTGAAGTGATAGCTCATGTCCTCATAGCTGATTTCCGGCGCTTCTACCATTTCATAGAGGTCGGTACGCTGTACCTCTGCCAGCAGCAACCCAACTGTCGGAGAATCGCCGAGACCCCAGATTTCGCCGTGCGGCCATTCCTGGAACTGATAGAAGGTGTTGTTAAAGTCTACCATCTGCTGATACAGATAATTTCCAATTTCTCCACATGGCTGAACATTAAGCTGCAGCTCGGCAAGAGAAACTGTTACTTTCTTGTATACGGTAGACGGAACCTGCCATACCTTCATGCCGGATTTCATCACAACGTTTGCAGCTGCGATATCCTGGCGGAGGTTGAACTCTTCTCCCCCTTCCGGATACGGTGCTCCGCCGATCCAGATGGCGGTCATGCGGTCTGCGATTTCCGGTTTCATCAGAAGTGCGGAGGCAACGTCGGTCAGTGCTCCCTGGCAGGCGATGAACAGCGGATGCGGATCATCTTTCATGGCTTCTTCGGCGATCAGCTTTGCGCCATCCGACACGGCCGGAGTCTGCTCGTCCTTCATCGGAAATTCCGATCCTTTGCAGACCGGGCATACGCCCTGCCGATCCATCAGATCCAGCACTTTATTGACCTCGTCCATGCTCGCCTGTGCCGTGTGGCCATCGCCGTAATCGCGGGAGAACATGTTGAAGTGACACGGAACGATGCCTTTCAGAATAAACATCGGTGTCATCAGGTGATGTGCCAGTGCGAACTGGTCGTCCGCCTCATTTTTGCAGTCTGTGCTGACAATCATACGCACGCGTTTGTTGTCCGGCACGGAAAATGTGTAATTCATTTTTTTCATAGTAAATCCTTTCTGCTGTAAAAGCCAAAAACATACAAAGCAATCCGCCCGAAGACCGCACAGCTTTACGGTTTCCGGGCGGATTTGCCTTAGATCTAATTATACCTAATGTTGATCTTTCGTTAGTTTGCTTCTTTTGCTGCTGCAATCGTATCAAGGTTAGACTGCGGAGTTTCTGTAGCTCCTCCGTTTTCATCCAGCCATTTATCCAGCTGCTCCTGTTTTGCATCCATAACAGTCTGCAGTCCGGCTGCATACAGCGCATCATTCAGTTTCTGGAGTGTTTCTTCTACACCAGCAACTCCGACAGAGCCTGTCTCAAGTGCTGGACGATACGTATTCAGTGCATTCTGCAGAGCTGTGATCTGTGTAGAGTATTCAGAAGAATCCCACATAAATCCGTATGCCGGTGAATACTGTGCCCAGTCGTTATGGTGCTGCAGTTTATCCCAGTAATTTGCATCCTTGGAACCATCATTCCATACGTATGTGTTAAACTGATTGCCCATAAACCATCCTGTATTCTGATGATATTTAAAGTTAGAAGCATCTTCACCATCTACATAATAAGCAGTACCATCATCCAAAACTTTATAGTTTACATCCTGAATACCATTCTGCCACAGATTCATAACCTCCGGATCTGTATACAGCGCGGAGATAAACTTAAAGGCCATTTCCGGATCCGCACTGTTGGTTGCGATGCCAGTATCATAAAAACTTACGTTTGTAGTTGAATATCCACCTTCTACATCCTGTCCAAAATACATTGCATAGCAGTCTGTTCCTGTAGATGCCTTTGCCTCAACAAGATAGCCCGGCTTAATTGCTGACATATAAGAGAACGTATTTCCAGCCTTCATCATAACTGCAGCTCCCTGTGTATCCGTCAACGCATCCGGATAAATGTATCCTGCATCAAACCATTCCGCCAGCTGGGTTACTGCTTCTTTGTAAGTATCGGTTTCAAACTCGTTCACTACGGTTGTGGAGTCATGATCAGCCTCCCAATCCAGAACACCGAACTGATCCGCTAACTCGTCGAAAAATGCAAGACGTCTCATCGGGCTTGCACTTCCCTGCAGATACAGAGGTGTCATTTCCGGATGTGCTTCTTTTACTTTCTTGAAAATTTCAGTTGCAACAGACCAGTCATACACTTTTCCGGTGTATTCATCCTGATTCAGCTCCAGTCCGTATTCCTCTGCGATACCAAGTTCATCACAGATATCTGCTCTCATAGTCAGACCACCAAGTTCAACCGATTCCTTCTGTGCCGGAAAACCGAACAGAATACCATTCATGGAACCTACCGTTGCATTTGCTTCACCAAGCACATCTTTAATAGCCTGTCCCTCCGGAGTATCCATATACTGGTTCATATCGACAATACCATTCATTGCAATCCAACTGGAAGCATTGCTGTAATAAATTGGCATAACATCCAGCTCATCACCACCGGAAATCATCAGCTGAATCGTCTGCTGATATTCTGCATACTGCAATGGAAGAAATTCCACTTCAATATGATATTTCGGAATCATGTATTCATTCAATGCATCCTGCACTGCGGTACGTGCTGCGTCATCCTGCTCGTAGAACTCGACGAAGGCAAACACGAGATGATAAGGATTTTCTTCCGTGTACTCACCAAGCTCTGTTTTTGTTACGGAAGCATCTACCTCGCCAGATGCCGATGCTGTTGATGTTGTTCCAGAAGAGCTCTTGGATGAGCCGGAAGTGTCTCCACTGTTTCCGCAGCCGACAAGCAGGCCGCCCACCATTGTCGCTGCCAGAAAAGCAGCAAGCATTTTTCTTTTCATATGAAAATTCCTCCTTAAAATAAGTTTATCACGAAGCAGCCCTTTTCGCTGCTAATGATTCATTCCATCTGTATCAGCCTTTGACTGCGCCAAGAGCGATACCTTTTGCATAATATTTCTGGAAAGACGGGAAAATCAGCATAATCGGCAGAATTGCTACGAATGCAATTGCCATCTGGATTCCCGTTGCCGGAATGGTCGATGCAGCTGCTGTCACATTCGAGTTGGAGCTCTGTGTCAGGAACTGAATATTCTGTACCATCTGGTTCAGAAGGTTCTGTACGTTGTACAGACCTGTATTCTTAACGATATAGTACAGACCATTGGTCCAGTCATTCCAGTAAGCAAGGCCTGCAAAGGTGCCCATTGTTACCAAGATCGGTTTTCCAAGCGGAAGTACGATTTTCCAGAAGATGGTAAACTGGCTTGCACCGTCAATCTCTGCCGCCTCGTATAATCCATCCGGAATGCTTGTGGTAAAATAAGTTCGAATCATCATAACATTCCATGCAGAAAGCAGGAAGTTTGGAAGCAGCTGTGCAAAAATCGTATCTTTGATATGGAAGGTACCTGTCCACATAATGTAAGATGGAACGATACCGCCGTTGAACAGCATGGTAAAGAACACGAAGAACATCATCACATTTCTGCCCGGAAGATTTTTTACTGACAAAGGATAGGCCATCAGAGCAGACAGAAGGACATTCAACAGAGTTCCGACTACCGTGACACCAATACTTACTCCATAGGCCTTCAAAATCTGACCTCCGGATTTGATGATGTAGGAATAGGACGCGAGGGAGAACTTCTTCGGAAAGAAGGAGTATCCATTCGCTACCAGTGTGTTTTCATCTGTAATAGAAGACATAAATAACAGAATAAACGGTAAGATAATGGCAAGCGTCCAGATAATCATGACAGCGTTTGCTAAAATCTGATATTTGGAAAATGGTTTTTCTTTCATACGTGATCTCCTTAGAACATTGCGTTTTCTTTGCTGACTTTACGTACGATTCCGTTTGCGGTAAGGACAATGATAAATCCGATGATGGACTGATAGAAGCCGGCTGCTGCAGACATTCCGACATTTCCGGATTTCATCAGGCCGCGGTATACGTAGGTATCAATAACATTGGTTGCCGAGTACAGAAGTCCTGAATCACGTGGTACCTGATAGAACAGACCGAAATCGGAATAGAAGATACGGCCGACACTCATCAATGTCAGGGTGATTACGGTTGGTTTCAGGAATGGAAGCGTAATGTTTTTGATCTGCTGCCATTTGGTTGCGCCATCCAGAGAAGCTGCCTCATACAGAGACGGATCAATGCCATTGATGGTAGATATGTATATCAGACATCCATATCCTACACCCTTCCAGGTATTTACAAAAATCAGAATGAACGGCCAGTATTTCGGTTCTGCATACCAGTTCACAGCATCTTTTCCAAGTGCACTTAAAATCGAATTGTTTACAATACCTGTACTCTGACTTAAAAATGCATATACAATGTAGCCAAGAATAACAGCCGACATCAGATATGGAAACAAGATTGCACTCTGATAAATTTTCTTTAATTTTTTATTAAACGTATCGCAGATAAAGATTGCAAAAATAATTCCGACTACCGTGTTCAGAACAATAAACGCCAGATTGTAAAGTAACGTATTTCTTGTAATAGTCCATGCATCCGATGATGCAAACAGAAATTCAAAGTTCGCCAGTCCGCAGAACGGGCTCTTCCAGATTCCCAAACGGGCATTGTACTTCTTAAATGCTACGATAATGCCTGCCATCGGAATATAATTGTTAATGAGCAGATAGATCGCGCCTGGAAGGAACATCAGATACAGCGGAAGGTATCGTTTGAATTTTGCTGCTTTGCTGTGGCTGCTCCCGGATGATGCATGGGCTTTTTTTAAAGATGCCATGTTTTTCCTCCTCGTTTCCTCTTTGTTTTCTCGTTTTTTTGTCGTTGCAAGTATGTTCGAACAAAATTGCTTTGACTATCAACTGTTGTTATTATATAATTTTAATAAACTTTTTAGCAATTCACATTGCTTAGGTTTTATTGCACTTTTCTTAGAATCTATGTGCAAATTATATATAATTACGGAGGCATCCTTCTTGAATTCATCAAAACATCGTACTTTTTCACTAAACTTCAATTTTTTTGACCACACTATGCACAAACACAAAATATATTCCCTAAAGAAAAAAGCATTTTGGTATTGGATGCGTATTTTAATAATGTTCAGTATTTTATTGCTGTTTTTAATTTTTTATATTTCCAAACAGCTTCAGCATGAAACCTACCAGGGAATTCATCAGACAATGGATCTTTATGTCCAGCAGTTAAATAAGAGTATGGAAACTGCTGAAAACTGTCTCTGGGAATTCGCTAATAACAATACTGATGTTGTCGATACGATCACTTCCAAAAACAACCCAAACGCAGTGATTTCCCAGATTAAAGCCTCCAGGCTTTTGGATAATACTTTAAGTTACATGACAGACATTGACGGTATGTTTGTTTATGGAAAAGCAAACGACCATTTTGTCTGCCGCTATAAAAATGGGGGCTCCAATGACTGTAGTTCCTACATGAAAAAGCTTTTACGTCAGTCGGGAGAGGACGCCTCCGCTCTCAACTTCAAGAGTTGGTATTATATAGAGCTGGAACGCCATACCTATCTGATCCGAATTATCAATGATCTCCATGGCTATCTTGGTGCCTGGATCCGTCTGGATGAACTGAATGCTCCATTTGATGATTCAAATACCATTTTTCTGTTTGCTGATGAAAATGGTATTCCATACGACAACGAAAGCTGGTCCGATTTTAAACTGTCTACCGACTTTTCTACCCAGAAACCTCATCGGATCCGCGGAAAGGACGGTATACAATATTTACAGGTCGCTGAAAAGCTTCCTTCTTCTACCTGCTCCTTAAATGCACTCATCCCCTCCGAAGAAGTCAACACTCCTATTTACAATATGCTCAAGCTTCTGCTCGGGGGTGCTCTGCTGATTTTCGTGGTTTCTCTTTTATGGACCGTTTCCTATGAACACCTGATTTCAAAGCCTCTTGATCTGATCCGGAAAATGGCATCACAGGTCAAAGAGGAACAACAGGTGCCGCACCCGGATCTTTCCAATGAGCGGTGTGAGGAGGTTCTGGAAATCGGTGAAACACTGAATAAGCTGATGAATCGAATTGAGAAGTTAAAAATCAATGTTTATGAGGATAAATTAAATCTGAAGGCACTGGAGATTCAGTATCTGAAATCCCAGGTAGCGCCGCACTCTCTGATCAACTGTCTCTCCGCAATCGCATCAATGCCATTCACGGAAGAAGGAAGGCGGCTCACAAATGAATTCGTCCGCACACTTTCGAATCATTTGCGGTACACCCTGCAGGATAAGACAGCCGTTCCTTTGAAAGAAGAACTGAAATACGTAGAAAATTTTCTGGAGATGACAGAACTGCGGTTTCCAGGCTGTCTGAACTGGGAAATCCATGTGGATGAGAAATGCAGGAATGCTTCTGTTTTTCCGATCATTCTGCTGATGTTTACAGAAAATACCATCAAGCACAACATGATCATGGGCGAAGAGCTCCGTGTCCGTATCACCGGCAGCCTTGTGGAGCGCAATGGTGAAAAATATGTGGTTCTCACTCATCTCGACTCCGGCAGTGGTTATTTTAAAGAGGATCTGGAATACCTGAACCGGCCAGTTTCCCAGCAGGTTCATGACTTTGATGGAAAAAAAATCGGAACCTACAATCTGCTCAAACGGCTTTATCTTGTTTATGGAGAAAAAGCCCATGCGCATTTTTCCAACGAACCCGGATGGGGTGCAAGATCAGAGGTTACGATTCCATACATTCCATACCGGGAGGATGGCAATCCGCCGGAAAACAAAATTGAAACATCGGAACCTCTTTTTTCACATGCTTCCGACACACCTCAGGTCCCCGGCAAAAGAAACGAGAGCTAAAGCTTGTTTGAAAAAGGCTTTCGGCTTGCTTTTTGTAACGATTCAAATCCATGCGAAACGGAAGAAAGGAACAGGGCTTTTACAATGAACATTTTAGTAGTGGATGATGAATATTATATTGTGAAAAACATTATCGAAACGACAGACTGGTCGGCGCTCGGGATTGAGCAGGCGTTTCCTGCCTACAGTGCCAGCCAGGCAAAACGAATTTTTGAGGGTTCCCAGGATATTGATATTCTTTTGACTGACATCGAAATGCCGCGCGAAACCGGTCTGCAGTTAGTGGAATGGCTGCATGAGAACAATTTTCATCCCATCGTACTCGTTCTGACCGGCCATCAGCGATTTGATTATGCGCAGGAAGCGCTGAATTTACATATTTTCTCCTACCTGTTAAAACCAATCGACCCGGATCAGCTTATGGAAAAGCTGGCGGCGGCTGTGCAGGAGGTAAAAAAAAATGCATGGTATGAGAAAGAGCGGCTGAATATGGAAGAGCACCTCTCCACCGATGCCTCGGACCCGATCAGCGTCATCAAGGACTATATCCGTTCGCATCTTTCCGATCCTGAACTGGGCCGCACCTCCATCGCCGAGAAAATCCACATGAACCCGGACTACCTGTCCCACATTTTCAGTACGAAAACAGGAGCGTCGCTCAGTAGCTACATCATGGACGAACGTATGACAACCGCAAAACGTCTGCTTGCCACCACCAGCTTCTCCCCCCAGCAAATCTGTGACCAGATCGGAATCGCAAACGTTTCCTACTTTTACCGGCAGTTCAAGAAAAGCAGTGGAGTGACACCGCAGCAGTATCGGGAGAAGCATTTTCATGGATAATCACGAGCCCTGGAGCGTGCCTGGAAAAGGTCTCCAGCGCACAAAAAAACAGAGTGTATTGGAATTCTTCGTTTCCATACACTCTGTCTCATTTCTTACCCACAAAAATCCGCCAGATCCTCTTTCAGATAGTTCTGCGTCTTCTCCAGATCTTTCTCCCGGATACTCTGCATAATATCGTTATGATGCGCAATGTCCAGTGCCGGGTTTACGTTGGACCAGGTCTGCCAGTAAAACTGGGCGTAAGCGCGTTTTAAGACGTTCATGGTGCGTTCAAGCTCCTGATATGCGTAAGCGTTGCCGGAGAAGGAAATCAGCTTCAGATGGAATGCTGTATTTGCCTCCCAGTGATCCCATACGCTGTCGGTGCTCTGTTTGCATCTCTCATCAATCTCGGCAAGCTCCGCCAGATTTTCTTCGGTGATATGTCCGATCGACTGACGAAGATATCCGCCCTCGAGAACAAGGCGGAAATCCAGAATATTCTGTGCCTCTTCGCGGGACACGCTGACAACCTGGTAGCCGAAGCGCGGGAAGCTGCGGAGGATTCCCTCATTGCAGAGCGTCACAAGGGCTTCACGGATCGGTGTCTTGCTGCAGCCGAATTTCTGTACCAGCTCCTGCTCGTTGATAATTTGATTGGGTTTATATTCATCGGTAAAAATGCCGTTCAAAATGGCCTGATATACCATATTTTTAAGGCTTTCCTGTTGTTTTTTCATAAGGGGAAACTCCTTATCTTTTATTTTCTTCACTTTTGCGCATCCTGATTTTTTTCTTCTCCAAATGCGCCCTGTTTTTTATCTTAACAAATTTTTTTTTGCTTGTAAATGCCGTGCTCCCAGATTTTTACCGGTAAAAAAAAGGAAAATGATGTTTTCACCATTTTCCCTCTTCTGTTCCCTCATTGGACGTTATCGCTTATTCTGTCTGCCGTCAGATTACATACTCATTCGACTTCTGCATCTGCCATTCCACCAGATCTGCCAGCGTAATATTGTCCACCACACTGTTGATGGCATCGTTCAGTTTTTTCCAGAGCATCACCGTAACGCACTGATCTTCCCTGCCGCAGTCGGCGCCGTCTTCTACACAGTCCACCGGCGCAAGGCTGCCCTCGGTCAGACGCAGGATCATGCCCACGGTATATTCTTCCGGCTTTCGTTTCAGGGAATAACCGCCCGCCGGGCCGCGCACACTTTTTACGAAACCAGCTTTATTCAAAATCGAGATGATCTGTTCCAGATATTTTTCCGAAATCTCCTGCCGCTTTGCCACATCTTTCAATCGCACCGGTTCGCCGGTATTGTTGAGTGCCAGATCCAGCATCAGACGAAGCGCATACCGTCCTCTTGTCGAAACTTTCATTTTATTTCCTCCGAATATATGTCATGATAAAAATACCTTCTTTTATTTTATTCCATATTCTCTACATATTCAATAGGAAATATAACACAAACCCAAAGCATGTCCGAAAAATGCAATAACTTTTTATCCGCTTTCCATGCTTACTTATCATCTCAAATCCTGCGCAATCTCTTCTCCCATCTTCTCTACCGCATCCACAATCTCCCGGATCTGCTCTCCGGTAATTCCATCGATATGCACGCCACCGGTGCAGACGGTCACGGTACGGCAGGCACAACAGATTTTTTCCGCCAGCATCCGGCACAGTACCTCATCTTTATGTCCGGTGCGGTTCCATACCGAGGAAGTCGCACTCCAGCTCCCGTCTCCGGTCAGCGATTCCCGTGGTACGGCCTGCACCACACAGCCGATATGCGGCTTTTCTCCTCCGGCGAGACAGATCTGAAAATCTTCACCGATCTTCATTACCGTCACTTCCATCGTGCATCCTGCGGCTGTTGTCTTTTTTGTCAGCATCCTTTCCATCTCCGGTACTCCTTTACTTCCACGCCGAACGGCAAAAGCAGTTTGGCCGCAAGATGTGTCACCATATCGTCGATGGACTCCGGTTTCTGATAAAAGGTCATCATCGGCGGAACAATCCATACATTTGACAATCTCGACAGTTCGTACAGATTCCGCAGATGAATTTCACTCATCGGTGTCTCCCGTGCTGCCAGTACAAGCGGGCGTTTCTCCTTGATCGTCACATCCGCCGCACGCAGCAGCAGATTGTCGGTGTATCCGCTTACAATTCCTGCCGCTGTTTTCATGCTGCACGGCACAATCACCATGCCTTCTGTCCGGTACGACCCGCTCGCCGGGCCTGCACCGATGTTGTCCTGCTCGAGCACTTCATCTGCCAGCGCTTCCACCTGCGAAACACTCCAGTCTGTCTCCTGTTCCAGCGTCAGCTTTGCACTGCGGCTCATCACCAGAAGGGAACGGTATTCCTCACTATCCCGCAGAATTTCAAGGCACTTCATCAGCAGCGGCATTCCACTCGCCCCGGAAGCGCCAACTACAATCCGTTTTTCCACAGCCATCCGTCTCGTTCCTTCCTTTTATCCACAGATTCCATCGATCCATGCGAATAACTCGTCGAGGTCGTAGTCGCCTGCATGCGGCGTATTCCATGGGGAATGGTAATCAACCTCACAGCCCGCCTCGCGCAGTTTTGCCGTCAGCATTGCCGAGATCACCAAAGAGGTGTCGCGGTCGCACTCGCCGTGGCGGATGCGGAAATGCTGTGCTTTTTCTGCTTTTTCGTCCATAATGTATTCCATTGGATTCATCATTTTCACAACTTCTGCTTCCGCACACGCGCCCTGTGCTTTCGTGTGTGCTGTGCTGTATTCCGTGAAGTGGCGGCAGTTTGTCGTCTCGTTTCCAAACAGATCATTCTCCGGGCTTTCCAGATCCAGCGCATCAAAAGCAGGTGCCGTTTTCATCCGGGTGATGTCTTTGACATAAGCGGTAAAATCCATGCCCTGCACTTTGCCGTTCTCGACGATCAGCCATGGTTTATCTGATAAATCCACACCCTGGTCAGATGCTCTCTGCGCAGATTCCATCACAACGCGTTTTACATATTCCTTCAGGGATCCTTCTCCGTCTGCATCAAGTGTCAGTGGATCTCCGTTTTCATCCTTCAATCCAAGGCTGTTTACATATGCCGGAAACATTGCTTTTTCCTCTGCTGAAACAAGGATCTGTTCTTTCGTCATCTCGCCATCCACTGGTGTGAAAACCGGGCGGCCGCCCTCATCCATTTTCATGTTGGCACGGTGAAAATCATTTACTCCGCAAAATTCCCATTCATACGCCATGTCTGCGTGTTCAAGGTTTGTGATCGGGCAGTAGCAGGAAGCCGCAAACACGTTATCTCCGGCATCCGCCGCGCCAAGTGCCTGCAGATACGGCTCATAGTCCGGGTGATTTCCCGTGCTTCCCATCAGGGATGACAGCGCACCTCCGGCACTCGTTCCATTGGTGATAATTTTGCTCGCATCGCCAGGCAACTCATCCGCGAAGAAGTGGAGATATCGCACGGCTGCTTTATAATCAACCACGCAGGATGGTGCTTTTCCGTTGTACCGGCCATCTGCCCCCTTCTGCACTCTGCCGCGGATTGCCGGGGATGCCACAACATAGCCGTGCTGCAGTGCACGAAAAATCGTGTTGGGTCTGCCCTGTAAAAATGGATTCGTTCCAGGCTCATCCGCCGGACCCGGCATGTAGCCGCCGACCGTATTCGGCATGAAAACCGGCGCGCTTCCTAAATCATAGCCATGCAGGGATGCTCCCTCATAATAGCATTCCGGCACAAAAAGATTCATCTTCTGAAACTCTTCATTAACCGGTTTTTCCACATAAATCAGGTCGCGGAACGCCCGAAACCGGATCGTCTCGCCACACAGTGTTACTTCTTCTATTGTATAATCGTTTTTCTCAAATTTCAGCATACCAGGCTACTCTCCTTTTTTGACAAAATATACTTTTTAGAACACAATATAACATTTTTTTGCAAAACATGCTTTTATTCCTCGTCCAGCCAGTGTTTCGAATCAACTTCCAGAAACCTCGCCCGCACAAATCTTTTCTTCTGATCATACGGCACGGTACAGTCAAAAATTGTCTTGCATGCAATTCCGTGATCGCGGATCGATGGCGAACACGTCGGATCGTTTGACGGATCGAGCGGATGACACCGGACACCTGGGATCGTGATGATATCCGCATCGCCCTGGAATCGTGTGTTCATTGCCCAAAGGACATCGTTCATATCGAAGCAGTCCACGTCCTCATCCACGAGAAATACATGTTTCAGTTCACTGAATGCAGAAAAAGCCAGCAGCGCCGCCTGACGCTGTCTTCCCTCATCACTTGGACCAAGCTTTTTAAATTGAAGAACAGCCATATATTTTCCGCCGCCCGCAGAACCACAGTACACATTCCGGAGTCGTCCCGGCATTGCTTTTTCTACCATGCCATAGATACTCGCTTCCGTCGGAATGCCCGCCATGGAAACATGTTCCTCGCTTGGTCCGATGCAGGTCTGCATGATCGGATTTCGCCGGTGTGTTACCGCTTTTACTTTAATCAGGCGGCACTGATCGCTCGCCGGACCGGTATAACCCGGAAATTCCGGCATGGCGTAACCGGTGTGGCTGTTCTGATCTTCCTGCACACGCACGCCCGGGATAACCTCGCCCTCGATCACATACTCTGCATTCGCAATTGCCATCTCATTTACCGAAACGCAATGGCACAGTTCCACCGGCTCTTTCCGCAGCGCACCTGCAACCGAAAGCTCATCGTAACCAAGCGGTGTTGTCGGCGGCTCAAAGCAGGAACCGATCTCAATCGCAGGATCGACGCCGATGCTGATGGAAATCGGCAGTTTCTGGCCAAGCTCCTCCGCACGGTCTGCCATCGCGCCGATATGGCGTGCACCCGGCGTGAAGAAAATCGAAAGTTCGTCTTTTCCCTGAATACAGAGACGGTGAATCGTCACATCGTGCAGCCCGGTATCCGGGTGGGAAGCGTAACACATGCCAAGCGTGATGTACGGGCCTGCGTCATCCGGCGTGTTGGTCGGTGCCGGGACGAGGCGGTTCAGATCAAAATCGGGATCCGTCGCCAGATGCACAACCTCCTGACACGGCGGCGCACCCTGAAATTCCACCGGTGCAACCGGCTTTTCCACGCTGTGATACAGCATTTTCCCAAGATTCTCCGGCTCACAGTCCAGAAGTGCAGCCACACGCTTCCGGCTCGCCAGGACACCGATCGCAACACTTGCGTCCGGGTGGCCTTTGATATTGCGGAAAATCATTGCCGGTCCTTCTTTCGTCGGACGTTTTACCGTTCCGCCCGCGCCGACATAGCGGTAAACTCCGGCAAGCTCCGCCATCGGATCAACTGCAACATCCGTCTCGGCAAGCTGTCCCGGCATATTTTTCAATCGTTCCAGCGCACTGCGCAGATCTCTTACTTTTTCAGCCATAATCATTCTCCTTATTCCCCAAATCAAAACTGTCTCATAGAATGTTCTTTTTTGTACTCCATTCAGCCAGCAAATCCATCGGATCCTCTCCATCCACTTTCCCTGCTGCATGTTTTATCCTTTTTTATTTTAAAAAGAAACCTTTGTGGAATCAATTCGATCTGTGGTACAATTGTTTCCAGAATGGAATGAATGAAATGGAATGATTTTCAAAAGGAGGTTCTCTCTTATGACCATGGAACAGATCGACTTTTTTCTGATGACCGTCCGATGCGACACTTTTTTAGAAGCTGCAGAAAATCTTCATATCGCACAGTCCACGCTCTCGAAGCAGATCCAGAAGCTGGAATCCGAACTGAATCTCACCCTCTTCGACCGCACCCGCCGCCAGGCGGTTCTGACTCCGGCCGGCGAGCTGTTCTGCCAGGAAGCCTCAGAGCTCTCCCGCCAGTATCATCAGATGCTGCAGAAAATGCGCCACTTTAAAGAGTCGGAACGCCAGCCGCTCCGCGTCGGCTCTCTTCCGTTTCTGACGCAGTATCATCTCACCTCCCGCATCCGCGCTTTCGCACATACGCATCCGGAGGTTGAACTGATGCTGGAAGAGTGTGAAGAAAACGAGCTGATGGACGGTCTGCAGTCCGGTCGTTTTGATCTTGTCATTGCACGGGATTCCATGATTTCACCGCAGAAATATCACTTTGTACCTCTCGCAAAGGATCGTCTCTGTGTGATGCTCCCCATCGATCATCCGCTTGCAGAAAAATCTTCCCTGACAATCGCTGACATTGCCAGAGAACCTCTGATTCTTATGCATCCCTATACCTCGATTTATCAGCTCTGTATGCAACTATTTGAAAAGGCAGACCAAAAACCGCACATCCTGCGCACCGCCCGCCTGGAATCCATGATAAGCTCCGTGGAAGTCGGCGAAGCCTTAAGCCTGTTTGCCGGGAGTAACTTTGCATTGTTCCACCACCCAAACGTCACCGCCGTTCCTCTGCGCGACGCACCGCCTCTTGTGATCGGTGCCGCGTATCCGCTCAAAATGAAAGCATCAAAAAAGCCGGGAAATATCTCTGCACAGACGCTGAAATCATTTGTCTTTTTTATTCAAAATCCCGTATAAAAACACGCTTCTGGTGCTTTCAAACATGCCAGCGGCGTAACGCTGCCGCAGCATGAGACAGACCTATGGTTAATAGCAGGCAAAAACAAAAATAGCTGGTAAAATGTCTGACGATCGCCGGAACCGATATTTACCATCCGACCCAGGATGATCTGACCGGTGCGGAAATCGCGTTTGGCGGTGATATGATTCGTTCTCTGAAAAACGACAACTATCTTGTTATGGAAACCGAGGCACAGGGATTTCCAGGATGGACGCCATACAAGGGCCAGCTCCGCCAGCAGGCTTACAGCCATCTTGCCTCCGGTGCGAACAGCGTCATGTACTGGCACTGGCATTCGATTCATAATACGCTCTGGCATCATAATTTCCCATGCGGTTTATCTAAACCCAAAAAAGAAGCATGTTTGTTTTTTCAAACACGCTTCTTTTTTTTGTATGCTTTTTTATATTCTCTTTTACTTTGTATCCTTTTTACTGAACTGCCTCAAATGCCTCATCCAGATCCTCGATGATATCGTCGATGTTCTCGGTACCGATGGAAAGACGGATGGTGTTTGGTTTGATTCCCTGATCCAGCAGTTCTTCCTCGGTGCACTGGCTGTGTGTAGTGGTTGCCGGATGGATCACCAGAGATTTTACGTCGGCAACGTTAGCCAGCAGGGAGAACAGCTCCAGATTGTCGATGAAATCTTTTGCTTTCTGTGCATCGCCTTTGATTTCGAAGGTGAAGATGGAACCGCCGCCGTTCGGGAAGTATTTTGCGTACAGTGCCTGCTGTGTTGGATCTTCGGATACAGACGGATGATGTACTTTTTCTACCTGCGGCTGGCTCTCCAGATATTTTACAACCTTCAGCGCGTTCTCTACATGACGCTCTACACGGAGAGACAGTGTCTCAAGTCCCTGCAGAAGCAGGAAGGAATTGAACGGAGAAAGCGTAGCTCCGGTATCACGAAGAAGGATCGCACGTACTTTTGTAACGAATGCAGCAGGTCCAACTGCTTTTGTAAAGCTGATGCCGTGGTAGCTCGGGTTTGGCTCGGTCAGGGATGCGAATTTGCCGGATCCCTCCCAGTCGAATTTACCGCTGTCTACGATCACACCACCAAGGGTAGTTCCGTGACCGCCGATAAATTTAGTTGCGGAATGAACAACGATGTCTGCGCCGTACTCGATCGGACGAACGAGGTATGGAGTTGCGAAGGTATTATCGACAACCAGCGGAATTTTGTTCTCATGCGCAATTTTTGCAAGTGCTTCGATATCGACAACATCAGAGTTCGGATTTCCGAGGGTCTCGATGTAGATGGCTTTTGTGTTCTCCTGAACGGCTGCGCGAACCTCATCCAGATCAAATACATCAACAAATGTGGTGCTGATGCCGTACTGCGGAAGGGTGTGTGCCAGCAGGTTGTAGGAACCGCCGTAGATGTTCTTTGCGGATACAATATGGTCGCCCTTCTGTGCCAGGTTGATGATGGTGTAGTTGATGGCTGCTGCTCCGGAAGCTACTGCAAGTGCCGCAACGCCGCCCTCCAGTGCTGCCATTCTCTGCTCGAAGACGTCCTCTGTCGGATTAGTCAGACGACCGTAGATGTTTCCTGCATCCTGAAGTCCGAATCTTGCTGCCGCGTGATCGGAGTTATTGAATACGAAAGAAGAGGTCTGATAGATCGGAACTGCTCTTGCTCCGGTTGCCGGATCCGGATTTTCCTGTCCTACGTGAAGCTGTAAGGTTTCAAATTTAAGATTTCTTTCTGCTCTTGTTTTTTTGCTCATGATTGTATTCTCCTGTTCTGTTTTTCGTTTTTCTATTTCTTTTCATGTTCGATTTTCTATTATCTATCGGAACCGGTTGTCATCCTGTTCTGTCCATGCTGCAATGCGGCTCCGTTTTCTTTCGGTTTTATCTGCTTACGCTGCAACACATGACATCATAGATCACGATTCGATTCTCTGCGAAAACTGCTCTCATTTCCTTCGCTTCCTCTCGTTTTTGTGATATTTCCTATCTGTTTACAAGGATTATTATAGCGACAGTCTTCTGCTTTGTCCAATATAGAAAATTGATGGCCAGTTATAGGTTTTTCCTATAACCATTCTTTATCTCTACTCTTTTTTCTTCTAAAATTCCTATATCCAATCACGCTGCATAAAACAAGGTAACAAACGCAATTCATCTCCCACAGGCTGGGACTCGCAGCTTGCTCATAACCGAATAGCTGCTTCGCAGCTTATCAGGAGTGGCTTGTACCACTCCTGATACAAGCAAGTCCCCACCCACTGCTTATTGCTTTTCGCAATGGAAGCAGGGGACTTACTTGATTCGGTTAAAGTCTTCTTGTTTCTCCCTTTTCTTACAGCACAAGCTCCTTATATTTCCGAATTTCTTCCAAATACTGCTGTCCCAGTGCGCTGATCGACATACCCTTCCTGGAAACATAACCGATCATCATGTTTTCCTCTGCATGAAGCGGCACCGCGCGGTAATCACTGCCGTTTAATTCCTCACAGATAATGCCGGAGCAGAGCGTATAGCCATTCAGTCCGACCATCAGATTCAGCATGGTCGCACGGTCATTTGCCTTAATGATTCTCTTATATTCATACGTCGAAAGCACTTCCTCTGCCAGGAAGAACGAATTGTTGCTTCCCTGATCAAAGGACAGGCACGGATATTCCTTTAGCTCCTCCATAGTGATCTCTGCCTGATCTGCAAGCGGATGATCCTTCCAGAGATAGACGTACGTTCCACAGGAAAACAGGTCGTGGAACTCAAGGTTATTGTCCTTCAGCAGCTTGTTCAGCACCTTCGCATTAAAGTCATTCCGATATAAGATCCCAAGCTCGCTCTTGAAGTTCTTTACATCCATCAGCACATCATACGTTCTCGTCTCATAAACCGCAAACTCGTACTCATCCATACCAAACTGCTTCACTAGCTCCACAAACGCCTTTACGGCAAAACTGTAATGCTGCATCGACACGCTGAATTTTTTCTTTCCCTTGGTGCGATAAATATAGCGGTTTTCGAGAAGCTGATACTGGTCTGTGACCTGACGTGCGTAACCCAGAAACTCCTCTCCCTCCGGGGTCAGTACTGTTCCGTGGCTGCTGCGCTTGAACAGCTCAATTCCGATCTCTTTTTCCAGCTCCTTGATTGCTTCAGAGAGACTCGGCTGTGAAATATAGAGTGCCTTTGCCGCCTCATTCATGGATCTGGAGTCTGCGGCCTGAATTACGTAGCGAAGCTGTTGTAGTGTCATAAGTAAAGTTCCCTTTCTGGTATAAATTAATATGCGAAACTGCCATTCGCGGTGGAGAGAAAATGCCGCGGATGGCAGTGTTCGCTGATATCTATTATTTTAAAATCTGAAGCTGTTCCCTTTTATTTGGCAAACAGGGCTGTGGAATAGTATCTGTCTCCGTTATCCGGCAGGAGCACAACGATGGTTTTGCCTTTATTTTCCTCTCGTTTTGCAAGCTGGATTGCTGCATACAGAGCTGCTCCGGAGGAAATTCCTGCGAGAATCGCTTCCTCGGCTGCCAGATATTTTCCGGTCTCGAAAGCATCCTCATTTTCTACCTTGATGATTTCATCGTAAATGCTGGTATTCAGAGTCTCCGGCACGAAACCTGCGCCGATTCCCTGGATTTTATGCGGTCCGGAAACACCCTCAGACAGTACCGGTGAGGATGCCGGCTCTACTGCTACAATTTTTACTTCCGGTTTTTTCTCTTTTAAATACTCACCCGTTCCGGTGATCGTTCCGCCAGTGCCGACACCAGCAACGAAGATGTCAACCTCTCCATCGGTATCTTCCCAGATCTCCGGACCTGTTGTCTTTTTGTGGGTTGCCGGGTTTGCCGGGTTCACGAACTGGCCTGCGATGAAGCTGTTCGGGATCTCTTTTGCAAGCTCATCGGCTTTCTCGATCGCACCCTTCATACCCTTTGTTCCGTCCGTCAGAACAACCTCTGCGCCGTATGCCTTTACAATGTTGCGGCGCTCTACGCTCATGGTTTCCGGCATCGTAAGGATCATACGATACCCTTTTACGGTAGCTGCCGCTGCCAGTCCGATTCCGGTGTTTCCGGAAGTCGGCTCGATGATAACGGAACCTTCTTTTAAGAGACCTTTTGCTTCAGCATCCTCAATCATCGCTTTTGCAATACGGTCTTTGACGCTTCCTGCCGGATTGAAGGATTCTACTTTTGCGATCAGTTTCGCCTGCAGTCCTTCTTTTTCTTCAATTCGTTTCAGTTCTACCAGCGGAGTTTTTCCTACAAGATCCAGAATGCTGTCATATACCTTTGCCATCGTTGATTTCCTCCTTACTTTTGCTCGCTTTTTCTCTATTTCCCTATTTCCTATTGAGTTTGTATGTTTTAAGTTGTTTCCATCTTATTCCAATCGTTTTAAAATGTCAACACATTTCACTGATATGATCAGAAAAGATGGTTAGAGCAGACCTGCAAGCGCAATACTGACCGCCATTCCGACCAGGGAAGAGAACAATGCACCCGCCAGTGTGTACCGCGTTTTTTTGATGTGGACCGCTCCGAAATAGACCGCCATCGTATAAAAAACCGTCTCCGTGCACGACATCATAATCGAAGCCGCCCGTCCGGCGAAGGAATCACACCCCGCCTCTTTGTAGAGATCCAGCAGCAAACTCACCGCCGCACTGTTGGAAAAGAGACGCACAATGCCAAGCGGCACCAGGGCAGATGGAATCCCCGCCGGTTCCAGCACCGTTCCGAGCAGCTTTCCAAAATCCTCCAGAAATCCCGATGACCGCAGCACGCCGACCGCCGCCATCAGCCCGATTAAGGTCGGCACAATTCCGATCACCGTCCGCATGCCGTCCTTCGCCCCGTTCAGAAAATCGCCGAACACATCCTGTTTCATCAAAAGCCCCAGTCCGACCACGTAAAAAATCAGCACGGGAACCATCAGATCTGAAAGCGCCGAAAGAAAACGCAAAAAATCCCCTCCCCAGAAAAATCCTATCAGATACACTCCGATACAATTTATTCCGCGGGCGGGGATTTATGTAATTTTATTTCACTTTAATCTGAAACAGACGCGCCATATACGTCTCCGGGAAGTGAATCTGCAGCGTCTTGCTGTAGTCATCGTAATGGAACACATCACCGCATGCTTTCGGGTAAATGCAGGAAACCTCCAGCTCTTTTCCCGGGAATGCACGGTCAAGCGGAACCTCAAAACCGGCCTCTCCGCCGCGTCTCCACACACCAAGATAAATTACATCTCCCGGCACACGGATTCCGGCTGCGAGGTGTTTTTCTTCATTGTCTGCCCATCCCATCGGCCAGAACGGAACGCCGTCCTTGATGCCGCTGCGGATCTCTTTGTAGCAGTCAATTCCCTCTTTTACAAGTTCAAACCGCTCCGGCGAAATTTCTGCGAGATGGCCGCTTTGGTGAATACGAAGCAGCAGCGCATTAACCATATTGAAAATAACTTCCTCTTTTGTGCCGTCCCGCAGCGGATATGACCAGATCGCCGCCTGCTCCGGCGTCACGCCGATGGCTGCATTCGCCGAGATCGTCGCATAATTGCGGTAATCCTCCTGATCGCTCGTCGACTGAATGCTGTTTCGCGCCAGCATCGCATAGTCCATCCGAAGACCGCCGCTCGAGCAGTTCTCAATGACAAGATCCGGATACTTTTTGTAGATGCCATCCAGCCATTCCAGATACGCTCTCTCATGCTCCAGAAGACCGTCTCCAAAACTGTCTGCATCCACTTCCGTACCAATACCAGGCTCAATATTGTAGTCCATCTTGATATAGCCGACACCGTAGTCCCGTACCACACGGTCGATGACTTCGGTCACATGCTCAATCACAAGCGGATGACGGAAATCCAGCTGATAACGGCTTCTGTCATACACACGCTTGCCGTGGCGCAGGAAGAAGCACTCATCCGGCAGAATGGAAGCCTTCTTACAGTTGATACCCATAACCTCCAGCTCCAGCCAGACACCAGGAATCATGCCCTTCGAACGAATATAATCCGTCACCTCACGCACTCCATTCGGAAAGCGCTTTTTACTCTCCTGCCACTCACCGACACTGTCCCACCAGTTGCCGTCCGCATACCAGCCGGCATCAATGACAAAATACTCACATCCGGCCTTCTCTGCCGCATCCACCAGCGGGAACTCTTTTTCTGTGGTCGGATCTCCAAACAGACAATTCATATAATCATTGAAAATAACCGGCAGATTTTCATTATCTTTGTTCGGACGGCGGATCTTTCTGCGGTACTTCGTCAAAGTACCAATCGCTTCCTCGAAATCATCATGACCTACGCCGACAGCCACCGGAACCGTTGTAAAGGAATCTCCCGGCTTCAGGTTCTTCGACCAGTGTGACTGAATCTCTGTCGGACCGCTCACCGCCAGATAAAAATGGCAGTTCTGATCTCCGATCTCATAATGCCAGGAACCACTGTGGTCAATTTCAAAAAACAGACTCGAATCTGCCGCACTGTTTCCAATATATCCCATCGGCACATATTCCTTCGCCGACCAGTTGCCCGTATTCGTAATCTCAATCGTCTTCGAAGTTCTCTGATAATTATGCGGCTGCGTCTGCGCCATGCCAAGATCTGCAAACCGGTACTTCTTCACCGTCAGCTCCTTCTGCCATCCATTGTGAACCACAACCATCGACATCTTGTCATCCGAGCTGACAAGCTCTGGAATTCCCTCTTTCTGTTCCTTCTCAATACCCCAGTAACTAAAACTCGAGATGTACTCCAGTGTCTGGTCTTCCTTTCCTTCGTTCGTCACTGTATTGTACATTCTCGCAACCGGAATCCCATCAAAAAACTGCATCACAGACTCCACCTTCGCGCCCGTCACATCGTCCGACTGCACAATCCGAAGCAGATCCCCGTTCTCATTTCTCTCCTCCGAAATCGAATCAAACTTCAGCATAAAGCCCGGAGCCGTCACAATATACTTATTTCCATGCTTCTCATACGGCCGGTTATACCCCGAAAAATTCACCTGCACCAGCTGGAAGCTCTCCTTAATCTGAGCTTCCCGCATTCCTTCCATCATCCACACTCCATCCGGCTTCCGGCAAAGATTCTCCGCGTCAAACGGTGCATGTGAAAAATGAAACAGCTTCAGCTGATTCTCTTCCGTCACCCCAAACACAATATGAATTCCATTCACATCATAACAAATCAGCTCTGCCTTGATCGGGGTCTCAATCCTGCTCGTCCATTTCTGCATCTTAAAAACCCTCCTTTGGAAATTTTTCTCATATTTCCAGCATATAACTTGTCCCCTCTAAAGTCCAGCACATTCTTGCTTTTTCCATCCTATTCTTTTCAACCATCTTGCGCCGATCCGCCCTTCAGGCGGATCCAGACTTTCCTCCCGTTCTCACTCCCAGCTCACGCGCCAGCCGTTATTTCACAACCCCAAACGTCGCAATCTCAAACTCCCGGAGTGTCACATGATACACCCCGTTCTCATCCGGGCAAAGTACCTCACCCTTCTCTTCCACTACATTACTGCGGTAAACCTCTTTCATCCAGCTCTCCTTTCGGAAGGAAAGCACCTCATCCTGCGGCATATTGTTCACAAACCGCACAAACAGATCGTTCTTCTCAAGTCCCTTCTTAAACGCCGTCAGATGAATTCCTTCCCCTTCAAAGCGGAGGAAGCTCATTTCCAGCGGCATCTCGCCCGATACGAGTTCCGGTTTTACCTGACCCGGCTTTCTGAGCCATGCTTTCGAAAGACCGGCCTGTGCTGCTGTCAGATCCTGCTGGAATGCGTAACCCTCGGTAAATGCCTCGCCCGTCTTACCGGCTGCATACGGCACAACTTCAAACTCCAGGGTAAACGTTCCGATCTGCTGCGCCTTTGGCGTCGGGAAATAACCCCAGTCACCCATCTCCGCAACGGAGCGAAGCAGCGTTACCGCAATCGCATTCTCCTCATCCGCCAGAACCTCATATTCATACAATCCGCGGTTTGCCACAAGAAGACCATTTGTCTCATCTTCCATTGCAGCAAAACACTGCTGTCTTTCACATCCGCAGGGATTCGTCCAGGTATCATTATGACGGTTATTTCTCTTTACAACCTCAAAGGCAGAATCTGCCAGATGCGTAGACGTATTCAGACCCGTCGGCATTACAACGCGGACTCTGTGATCCTTTGCCTGATTGCAGATCGTTGTTGCGACACGCAGACCTTTTCCCGATTTTTCCAGTGTCAGAACCGTCTTTACTTCCATCGGAACCAGTTCCTTCGAACGGTTTGCCACACGCGTATATGGGTCAATACACATCTCACGCTGTCTCTGCAGTTCCTCTCCCATACCGGACGGAATCATCATTTCGTGACAGATCTCAACTACCGTGCGGAATGCATTTTTCTCCACACAGCGAATCTCAGCTTTCATGCCTTTCGTTGTGACTGTCTGTTTTCCAGAGTCCTGAATATAAATATATTCATTTCCCATATCTCCGGTATCTTCATAGAATCCCAGATTTTCATACGTTCTTCCGGTTTCCTTATTCAAAATCTGGTAGGAACCGTCCTCATTGACCGTAACTTTCAGGTTTTCATTTTCCAGAACGCGCTCATTCGCAAAATCTGCAGAGGTTTCCTGGTTCTGATCCGGCTCTGCCTGCTCCAGATAATATGTTGCATATCCCATCGCCGGAACTTCTGCCTCAAACGTTACCAGCACCTTCTTTGCCATATATGGCTGACGGAACCGGTCATCCGGCAGATCATATCCGAAGGAAATTCCTGCATTTTCGATTTTTGCCGGAACTGCATTTCCGTTTGCATCGCGAAGCACCAGATTTGGCATTTCTACCGCCTCCGCCGCCTCATAACCATCCCATACAAACAGATTGTAATCGCGGAACAGGTGCAGTTCTTTTGCAATGACCTGTTTTTTCGCGGTACCAGAAGTATTCCATACAACGAACGGAATCTTTTCGCTGTTTCCAGGAAGTGCCGCGGTATTCACCTGATCGGTCAGATATTCTACACTCTCATCGTAAATCGCATCCGCCACCTGTCTGCTCTTCGCAAAGCGGGTTTTCATTTCTTCATTTACTTCATCGACGCTGCAGCCGCAGATGCTGTCATGCGGATGATTCTGCATCAGCTTTTTCCAGCTGTAAATCATCTGGTCTTCCGGGTATGCTTTGCCAAGCACCTCTGCCATGGCTGCCGCCGGTTCTGCTTTCCGCTCCAGCGCTGTTTCGCCGGCACGGTTGTCCACTTTCAGTCCCATCCAGGAAGAAGCGGTGTTTGCCAGGGTCCATCTTCCGTCTGTTTCCTGGCTTGTCAGCTCGCCCTTTACCGTAGAGAAATTCTCGGAAATTTCTTTTTCCATTGCCTTTACATAGGTTTTGAAATCCGAATGAATAAATTCAATGTCCGGGTACAGTTTCCGTGCGACACGGATTGCCTCGGTAATGTCCTTCTGCAATGGCTGATGGTCGCATCCGTTCATCATCAGAAGCTGATGTGTTGCCGCAAATCTTCTCGCATCGGCCAGTTTTTTGTCCCAGTAAACTTTTGCTTCTGCCTCATCCACCGGAATCTCCACTCCGTTGTTATACCAGTTTGCAAACAAAATACCCGGCAGTTTCGTTCCGTCCGGGGATGCCCACATCATTTCGGAATACGTGGACTCATACTGTCCTCCGGTTACCTCATTATTCGGTCCGATCGGTTTTACGCCGCGTCCGAACACAACCGCATCCATGCCCGCCTGCTTCAGCACCTGCGGCATCTGTCCCGCATTTCCGAATGCATCCGGGAAATAACCGACATTTCCGATCGCTCCGTAACGCGCTGCTTCCTGCATGCCGACCTGAAGATTGCGGACACATGCCTCACCGCTGGTCAGAAACTCATCCTGCAGAATGTACCACGGGCCAGTCTGGATTTTTCCTTCACGGACGCATTTTTCCACCTGCTCGCGTTTTTCCGGGCGCACTTCCAGGTAATCGTCCAGGGCAATCGTCTGTCCATCCAGGAAAAATCCGCCAAATTCCGGATCGTTCTCTGCTTTTTCCAAAATATTGTCTACCAGCTCAATCAGTTTCATTCTGTGTTTTTCAAAAGACTGATACCACTCTCTGTCCCAGTGGGAATGGGAAATAATATGAACAGTTGTTTTCATGATGTGTTTCCTCCTGTTATAAAAATGATTTTCAAACTTAAAACTCTTTCTATATTAAGTCTTGTTCCTGTATTGCCGTGTTGATTTGATATATCATATCATAAAAAAACGCAATGCTTCTGTCAAGTATTTCTACGTTTTTCCATGATTTTATATCATTTTCTTTTTATTTGATATATTATTTTTAGTTTGACTTATCTTTTTCCCGAGATTATAATACAAAGCAAGTCGATATCACACTTTTACAAATACAGTTGTCACCAATCATACTATTTGAGGAATTTTACAGACATGGATAGAAATAAAAGAATAACGAAACCCAAATATGAAATCATCAAAGAAGCTCTTTTAGAGCGCATCCGCACCGGACAGTTTTCTTCCGATGCCGTGTTCTGCACGGAAAAAATGCTCTCGGAGCAATATGAGGTAAGCCGCATCACAGCAAAGCGGGCGATTGAAGATCTGGAACAGCAGGGAATCCTGTATCGAAAACGCGGCGTTGGAAGCTTTGTCTCGCAGAAAATCCCACCGGTTTCCTCCTCCGCATCAGAAACCGACAGCAAATCAAAAATGGTTTCCCTGCTGCTTCCCTTTGCCACAACACAGGGAAACATTTCGGAAACGATTGGTTCCTTAAGTGCCGCACTGGCGGAAAAAGGATACTTTTTAAGCATTCATATCACCGGCTCTTCCTCTCCGAAGGAACGTGCCACACTGGAACTGCTCCGTTCTCAGAATATCGCCGGACTTGTCTACTATCCCAAGCGTGACAATATCCACCTGGAACAGTTAAACGATTTCCTGTTTGCAAACCGCCCGGTTGTCATCATCGACAAGCAGACCGACTGTCCGTATTTAAACAATGTTGTCTGCGACAATTACGATGGCGGACGGCAGCTCACCCGCCACCTTCTGGAACAAGGGCATCGCAACATCGCCTTTTTCACAACAGCTCCCCTTTCCGAAACCTCGTCGGTCCGTGATCGTTTCGGCGGATTTTTGCACGAAATAAAAGCCGCCGGAATCATGCCCGATTCCCGGCAGCTTATCACCTGGCCACATGCACTTTCTACAGAAGATGCCCTTTCAACAGAAATCACACCTTTTCAACAGCAGCTCCTTACCCTGCGGCAAAATGGAATTACTGCACTTCTCGCAGAAAATGACCAGGTTGCCGAACTCATCTTTCTCGCCTGCCGTACCATTGGCCTTAGGATTCCGGAAGATCTCTGCCTCTGTGGTTTTGATGACACGAGTCTCAGCCGGAGTCTTGAAATTACCTCTATTCATCAGGACTTTGAAAGCATCGGACGGGAAGCCAGCCGGATTCTCCTTTCCACACTGGAAAACCCTGCGGCGGAACCGGAAAAAATTGTACTGCCGGTGACACTTGTTCCCCGGGCATCCTCGCTTCGAATGATAAAAACAGAATCCTAAAACCAGATCATTTTTCATCTGAATTTTCTTCCAGAAATTTTCGGATCTTCTCTGGCGGCAGCAATGCATAAATACTTTTATGGAATGTTGCCGCCACTTCCAGTTCTCCGTAATATCCTGTACGCACATCACAATTTCCCTGGAACGCCTCCCGCAGTGTCGCATTCAGCGCTGCTCCCTCATCACTGTCCATAAAATCTTTCAGCATCCGGCAGCAGGTGTGCGTGTTTTCATAATAGCGGCGGTATGCCGGATGAAATTTCCGCATCCATCCGCTCACGGATACACAGAACAACGCCGTCGGATGGATCACCGGCTGATAAAGAAGACGCCATTTTTCCTGCTGTACTGGATCTACCGCAAACGCAAGCAAAGAAACTTTCAGCTCTTCCATAAAACCCGGATAATCTTCCTCCGTCAGAGAGATAATTTTCTGATTGCGCAGATACTGGTTGATATTCGTCGCATCAATCTGCTCCGGAGAAATGTACTGTAAATAACGGGACATCATTTTCAAATCCGTACCTGCGTGCTCAATCGTATGCTGTGTGATTTTCTGCCACAAAAACTGCTGATATTCCGTAACCGGCGTATCCAGATATGCCATCCACAAATACTGTGCCAGCAGCCGGGCATCCCGGGATTCCATCTGATTCCGGGTAGGATCCTCCGGGCAAAAATCGGTATCTGCAAGCATCCCCGCAAGCTGTTCAAGCGACTGGCACACAGGAAGCTGTCCGCTCAGACGATCCATTTCGCTGATCGTCTGCTGAATGGTAAGCATCTGCGACTGGAGTGCATTCAGCTGTTTATGCAGATAAAATGGTGTTGTGCGCGGCTTGTGAAGAATCGCGCGGATATCCGCCAGTGAAAGTCCTGCCTCGCGCAGCTTGCGGATGATAAAAAGTTTTTGAATATCTGCTTCTGAAAAATCATGGTAACCGTTATGTTCATCAACAACAGGCGAGATCATCTTCTGATCGATATAATAATAAACTGTCCTCCTGGACAATCCTGTTTTTTTGATTACTTCCTGAATTCTCATTGTTGCACCCCGTTTTTCCTTTTGTCCAGTCATTCCCCCGCATTCTGACTGTTTCTCTTTTTTTCACTCTTTTTCTTTCTGTTTTTCCGCTTTTTTCGTTTTGATTTTATAAAAGCATACACCTGGTGTATACTTTTGTTTCCTATTATATCCTGTTTTCCCTCAAAAAGCCACGTAACAATTCTCTTTTTCCATAGAAATCTTCTGCTTTTGAGAAAAGAATGCTGTTTATTTCTGAAAAAATTTGCATTGACTGTCCACCAACGATATCCCGTATAGTAAAGGAAAGGATTTGCAACAAAATTTAAGAGAAAGGAAATATCCCGTTTTTTGTATTCTCCAAAACGAATCATCATTCAAAGTCAAATGATTTTTCATGCAAAATTCATTTTTCTCCGAATCGTTAAAAAAATAAAAACTACAGCCTGCATAATCAGTTTTCATTGATACGAAAAAACGGGATCGGGTGAATGGTATGATGTTAAAAGATAAAGTTGCAATTGTTACCGGCGGAACCAGAGGCATCGGCTATGCCATTGTGCACAAATTTCTGCAGAACGGCGCGAAAGTCGTCCTGTTCGGATCCCGGGAAGAGACCGTTGCAAAAGCGGTTGCATCTTTAAAAGAAGAAAACCCGGACTGGGAAGTTTCCGGTGCATGGCCAAAGCTGACCGATGCAGCTGCCATGGTAGATGAGATCAACAAAGTCAAAGAAAAATACGGCAAAATCGATATTCTTGTGAACAACGCCGGTGTCTCAGACAGTACGCCAATTGACAAGTATACCGCAGAGCGCTTTGCCAGTGTCATGGATCTAAATGTCAACGCCATGATGAACGGCATCCTTCCAACCGTTGCTATTATGAAAGAACAGGGCGGCGGCTGTATTTTAAATACCAGCTCAATGGTCAGCATCTGCGGCCAGCCGGGCGGCGTTGCCTATCCATCCAGTAAATATGCGGTCAACGGTCTGACCTGGTCCCTCGCACGGGAACTTGGTCCTTTCCATATCCGTGTAAACGCGGTTGCACCTGGCATCACCCGTACCGATATGGTTGCCGCACTTCCAAAAGAAATGATCGATCCACTCATCAACCGCATTCCTCTTCGAAGAATTGGTGAGGCAGAAGACATTGCAAACGCATTCCTCTTCCTGGCAAGCGATATGGCTTCGTATGTAACCGGAGAAATTCTTTCCGTGGATGGTGCGATGAGATCCTGATTTATTTTTCATCCAGTTGTACACCATTTTCTGATTTTGAGGTTATCTGCGTAAAATCTATAGTTTTATGATAGAAAAAATCCTGCAAGACGTTAAACTATCTCTCAATCTTCCGCTTTCCATTTTGAAGATTGGGAGGCAGTTCATGTCCCACAGGATTTTTTCCTATATAGCAGCAGATATTCTCAATCCGATTCGCTGCTTATTGTTTTTCACCATGGAAGCAAGGGATTTCCTTGATTTGGTTAAATCATATTTGAAAACTTCTAAAGTGTCAGTCGACGTAGTTAGAAAAACAGCATCACCACTCCCAGCGCACAGAGCAAAATTCCCGTCATGCGGTTCAGCATTTTCACATTTGCCCCGTTAGCCCATTTCGCTCCAATCTGTGCAAAGACCAGGGTACTGATGACACAGGCAATCAGAATTGGAATGTCCGGCGCGCCGCCGATATAAAAATGAGAGATTGCACCGGTCAGAGCTGTAAAGGTCATAATAAAGACGCTCGTTCCAACTGCTGTTTTCAGCTCATATCCGAGCACGCTGGTCAGCACCAGAAGCAGCATCATGCCACCGCCTGCTCCGACAAATCCACAGATAAATCCAATCACAACACCGCAGAGAATCGACTGCTGGATTTTCTGTTTTTCTGATTTGTTTGCCTGTACTTCTTTCGTCGTCATGATCGGACGGATGATAAATTTCAGTCCGACAAACAGTGTCATCACTTTCGAAAATCCGCCCATGGTTCCATTTGGCACCAGCGAAGATACGAAGCTGCCGACCAGTGTAAAAATCAGAACAGATATCAGCATAATCACGCCATGGCGGATATCAATGTTTTTATTCTTTTTATAAGTCCAGGCACTTACTCCTGATGCCAGCACATCCGATGCCAGCGCAATGCCAATCGCCTGATAAGCCGGCATGTGTAAAAAGGTAATCAGCATCGGTGAAACAACGGCCGCTGCGGAGAGTCCCGCAAGTCCCGTGCCAAGGCCGGCGCCAAGACCAGCCACAATACATACGATAAGTTGTGTTATTGTCATAGTTTTTCTGTCATCCGCTTAGATCCGTTGCACTTTTCCTGTACTTTGCCATTTAGGGGCAGATGACTGTTTTCCTCCTCTTTCTGTTTTTGTTTTGTCTTATTTTTCTATTATGTTCTTCTCTCTGGCTTTCAGCGTTTTTATTTTTCCGTCACGTTCCTCCGAATCAGCTCGCATAATCTGAGAAATTCTTCCCTGTCTTCTCTGGAAATTCCGGAAAACAACGATTCTCCAAACGCTCTCTGGCAATCCTGTCCAAAGCGGATAATTTCTGATGCACTTTCTTCTAGCTTCAAATGCACTTTCTTGCGATCCGCCGCATCTGTTTCTTTTTGAATGTATCCTTTTTCACACAGCTTGTTCACTGCCAGTGAAACATGCGATTTCTGCATTTTCCGCACACGCACAATATCCACTGCAAGATCAAACTGGCTGTTATTCGCAAGAAACAGCAGAACATCCACTTCCGCAGCTGACAGATCATAACGCACCATGACCTTTTTTCGGTACTTGGCGTATTTTCGTTCTACCTCCACTGCAAATTGCCATTGTTCATCAAACATACTTTTTCACCTTCTTTTTTAACTTGATATTCTTATTTGTTCTATTTTGAACTTTTTGTATAATAGTTCTTTTTTGAACATTTGTCAAGGAGTGTACACGGAAAACGTTCGAACTTATAAATCTAAAGTATTTTTATAAAGTGCAGAAAATTATATTCTTGACTCTATAATTATTGTAGGGTTTACTATAATCGTAACATTCTACAACAGGAGGTTTCCCTATCATGGAACGAAACTTAACAACCGGCAGTATCTGGAAAAATATTT
The DNA here is from genome assembly GCF_003481245.1 of Blautia sp. TF10-30. NCBI lineage: Bacteria > Bacillati > Bacillota > Clostridia > Lachnospirales > Lachnospiraceae > Blautia > Blautia sp. TF10-30. The sequence goes on along the minus strand of NZ_QUKM01000006.1, from coordinate 16,550 downwards.
TCTATTTTTCGCTGCCTTATCTCTTATCGTATTTTCTGCAGACGCTCTACGGCATGGCAGATCTTTTCATCATCGGTCAGTTTGACGGTGCGGCCGGTACAACAGCCGTTTCCATCGGCAGTCAGGTTATGCATATGATTACCGTTATCATCGTGGGACTTGCCATGGGAACGACTGTCAGCATCGCGCAGGCCGTCGGCGCAAAAGATAAAAAGCAGGCATCACGCTGCACAGGAAATACCATCACTTTATTTCTCGGTGTTTCCGTCGTGCTGATGGTAATCCTGCTTCTTCTGGTAAAGCCGATCGTACTTGTGATGTCCACACCATCCGAAGCCGTTTCCGGCACCGTCGCTTATCTGACGATCTGTTTCATTGGTATTCCATTCATCACCGCGTATAATATCATCAGTTCCATCTTCCGTGGACTTGGTGATTCGAAAAGCCCGATGTACTTCATCGCAGTCGCATGTGCGGCCAATATCGCACTCGACTATCTCTTTATGGGCGCCCTGCATCTTGGTCCATCCGGTGCCGCGCTTGGAACCACGCTTTCCCAGACACTCAGCGTCATTCTGGCACTGATTGCGATCCGCAAACGTGATACCGGCATCCGTCTTACCCGGTCGGATCTCTCCCCTCAGACAGCTGTGATGGGACAGATTCTTAAAATCGGTGTTCCGATCGCCCTGCAGGATGGTTTTATTCAGATCGCCTTTATCATCATTACCATCATCGCTAACCGGCGCGGTCTGGAAGCAGCGGCTGCAGTCGGTATTGTAGAGAAAATCATCAGCTTCCTGTTCCTGATTCCATCTTCCATGCTTTCCACTGTTTCGGCGCTCGGCGCGCAGAACATCGGTGCTGGAAAGCAGAAGCGTGCCGAACAGACCATGTGGTGTGCTGCACTGATTGCTGTCGTTTTCGGACTGATCGTCGCTATTACGATTCAGTTTATTTCCGTTCCTGTGGTCGGTCTTTTCACAACAGATGCGGAGGTTGCACGCCTCGGCGGTCAGTATATCCGCGGTTATATCTGGGACTGCATTTTTGCTGGAGTCCACTTCACCTTCAGCGGCTATTTCTGTGCCTGCGGACGGTCGGAATTTTCCTTCCTGCACAATATCATTGCCATTCTGCTTGTTAGAATCCCCGGTGTGTATCTGACTTCCATCTGGTTCCCGGACACGCTGTTCCCGATGGGCATTACAACGGCATGTGGATCTCTGACCTCTATTATCCTCTGCCTGCTGGTGTTTCGGTACTTAAAGAAGAAACCGATTCGTACTGCTGTATAAATTTTCTTTGGAGATATCTTTATGACAGACGATCGCAGGAAATCACCTTAATTGACAACGGAATGACAAGCGATCCAGAAAAATTTGTAACAGAAATCCGAATCCCGATTCGACCTTCGGATTCTTTTTAAAAACAACAACCGGGAATATCTGATTTTTTGATTTCAGATATCCCCGGGTGTTGTTTTCTTTTGTTTTTTTCGGCCTTTTCTACCACACCGGCTTCTGCAGGCAGAACGGCAGTTCCAGTCCATTTTCCTCGAGAAGTTCCTGGTTCGTCAAAATTTCTTTTGCATCTCCATCGCAGACAATGCACCCGCCGGACATCAGAATCACGCGACTGCACGTTTCCAGAATCATGTCGAGATCGTGCGATGCGATGATTTTCAGATGTTCAAAATCGTTCAGAATGTGGATCAGTGATCTGCGGTTTCTGGGATCGAGTGCAATCGATGGCTCGTCCATCAGGATAATATCCGGTGTCATAGCGAGAATCGTCGCGATCGATACCATCTTTTTTTCTCCGCCCGACATTTTGTAAATTTGTTTGTCCCGCAGATGCTCGATGTGAATCTGTTTCAGTGCATGGTTTACACGTTTTTCCACCTCTTCCTCCGGCAGCCCGTAATTTCGCGGAGCAAATGCAACATCCTCAAATACCGTCGACATGAAAAGCTGGCTGTCGGAATCCTGGAAGACATAGCCGATTTTTTCGCGCACTTTGGGAAGCATCTCTTTTACAACCGGCATTTCCTCCACACGGATGCTGCCTTCGTAGTCCAGATTCAGTCTCACCAGAAGTTTCAGCAGCGTCGATTTTCCAACACCGTTCGCGCCGATCAGTCCGATGCTGTCATTTTCGTGTGCAGTAAACGTGATGTCCTGCAGAATCGGGACTGATTTTTCGTAAGAATAATTAACATGTTCAAAATTGATGTGAATATGGCTCATTTTTGATATCTCCCGACAATTCTTTTCTCTTCCCGCGTGCAGGCAACTGCACCAGGTTGCTTTTCTACTTCTTCCGACTTGTTGCAAATAGATGTCTTCCCACGCAGCGCTTCATCCCGTTACTTTCAGTACGGCAAAAAGTACAAGCCACACACCCATATACAGCCAGTCCTTCGCTTTGCACGGCTCCTTCGCTGTATAGTAAAATTCTCCCTGATAGCCACGCAAAGTCATGCTTTCATACACCTCATTTGCGCGGTCCATGCTGCGCAGAAGCAGCTGGCCGGCCAGTGTTCCCCATACCTTGAAATGAACACCCTTCTGATTCGGCGCGCGCAGACTATACGCCTGGGTCATACGGTTTGCCTCTTCAAGAAGCACCGTGACATAGCGGTACGTCAGCAGCACCTGTGTCACCAGAATGGCAGGGATATGAACCAGACGCAGTGCATAACAGATTTTCTCGATGGATGTTGTCGCAATCAGAAGATACGCCGCCAGTACGCTGTAAATGCCTTTAATCATCAGCGTCACCATGGAAAGCATCCCTGCTGTCAGCGGAACGGTACCAATATACCCGATTACCTGACGGTCAAAAATCGGATTAAACAGCCCCACAAAGCAGACAAGTGGCAGGACAATCCGAAGCCGCCGGATACTGTCGCGGAATGAAATTTCGCCGACGATAAAGAGTACAATCGGATAAATTCCCATGCGCAGCAGGCCGGTCAGATCGTATTTTTGAAAGGACATGGTTACGGTCAGAAAAACAATCGTTAAAACAAGTTTAACCAGTGGATGAAGCCTGTTCACCCACTGGTCCTTCGCCGCAAGCATATCCATATGATGGATTTCATATAGTGCATTGCCAAGTTTATTCATTTCTTTCTCCTGTTCCGTGCAGCTTATGACTTTTTCTTTTTAAAGAAACGGAATGCATAGCATGCACCGACACAGACAATAAGAACGACTGCGGATCCCGCAATTCCGGAAAAGCTGGTTCCAAACGTGGAATCCGAATTTTTAAATCCATAGTCCGGCAGAAGTGCCGTTTTTTCCTGAATTTCTTCCGCCGCTGCATGTGCGCCGGTTCCGTCGTTTTCCAGTTCCGTCGAGCCAGTCAGACGCTCCATGGACCACTCAAGTCCATCCGGATTGGAGGATGCCGCAAGAGAAACAGCTCCGCCGATCACCAGTGCTGCGATGCCTAAAATCGCAATTGTCTTCTTGAAAGAAAAGCGGCTCTTTGCCCTTTCTTCGCTGCACGAAAGCATCTCCGGACGCGCTTCATAGACGAACAGCAGAACGGCCGCTGTAATCAGGCCTTCTACAAGACCAATCGCGAGATGAATCGGCTGCATTGTTGCCACAAATACAGAAAACGGCAGATCCGTAATACCGGATGCAAGTGTTTCCAGCGCCACACTGAAAGCACCAAGCTGCAGCGTCACCACGCACCCAAGGATGGAAGCACCTACAATCTTTCCGCGCGACATTCCCTTTTTCATCATCGGACACCAGAACAGGAAATAGCCGAGAAAGCACCCATAAAACGCCATATTCCAGATGTTGCACCCAAGCGCCAGAAGACCGCCGTCCGCAAACAGCAGACACTGGATCAGCAGCACACCGATCATTGTTAAAAATGCGGCGTACGGTCCGAGTAATGCAGTCAGCATCATCCCTCCGCAGAGATGACCACTCGATCCTGTGCCCGGAATTGTAAAGTTAATCATCTGCGCCGCAAAGACAAACGCACCCATCACTCCCATCACTGGGATCTTTTTCGGGTCGCTCTCCAGGCGTACTTTTTTTACAGAAAAACCAGCTGCTCCGCCGGAACAGACATACATTGTTGCAGCCACTGCAGGCGCAACCAGCGCATCAGCCATATGCATAATGTTCTCCTCCTTTTCGTTTTCTGTTTTTTTCTTTTTTTACTTTACTACGCTAAAATTCGTCCTGCAAGCCCCCGTGGGGGTTATTTTTTCAGATTTTTCCGCGATCCTTTTTGTTCACTTTTACCGATTTTTTATGAACATTTTGTTTAAAATTAAAGGGTGACTTTTTAACATTTATATGGTATTCTATAGACAACACAGACGGATACCCCGGTGTCGGGAGTCCGTACACACACTATCTCGAGGACAGGATTCCTGTCCGATCCGCGGCCGCCTGCACGTCATCGGGTCGCCGCGGTTTTTTCTATAGAAAAAAGCCCTCCGGGCAGGATCGCACTGCGGAAGCGAGGAATTATGTCGCTTTTTCAACCCGCTGCAGCCAAAGAATCCCATAAAGCAGGATTCTTTCTTAATTGTAGTGCCAAAACCGGTTCTTTACGGGTTCTGGCTGTATTTTCGAGTATTGGTGTGAATTTTATCTTGATGAGAAGGAGACTCTCTTATGAGCACAGAGAACTTAGAACACGAAGATCAAAACAGAACACCAGAACCGACCATCGATATCCGGAGCAATGAAGCACCCGCTGATCCGGAACAGGAAATTGTTTCCCAGGGTGTTCACAACTACAGCGCCGCTGAAACGTATGTGCGTCCGACCGATCCGGCCATTCTGCAGCAGCTTGAGTGGTTCCAGGACCAGAAACTGGCACTGATGATGCATTTCGGTCTGTACTGCCAGCCGGGTATGGTTGCTTCCTGGGCATTAAGTGACAAGGATTCTGACTGGTCCCGCCACCAGGTAAACTGGGCAGACGGAGAAACGTTCAAAAAACAGTATTTTAATCTGAACCGTTCGTTCAACCCAGTCCGCTTCCAGCCGGAGGAGTGGGCACAGATGGCAGAGGACTGCGGGTTCCGATATCTGATTCTGACCACAAAGCATCACGACGGATTCTGCCTCTGGGATACGAAATATACCGATTATAAGACAACCGCAGAGGACTGCCCGTTCCATGAGCACAAAAATGCGGATATCGTGAAATCCATGTTTGATGCATTCCGTAAGAAAGGCATCGGCATCGGCGCTTACTTTTCCAAAGCAGACTGGCACTGCCCGGACTACTGGAATGAGGAGCTTAGAAAAGACGGCATGACATCCCGCGGACCATCCTACGATCCGAAGGAGTACCCGGAAGTGTGGAACCGTTTTAAAGAATATACAAAGAATCAGGTGCTGGAGCTCTGCGAGAATTACGGCAAGCTGGATATTCTCTGGTTCGATGCCGGCTGGGTGTGCGAGCATAACGGACAGGATATCGATCTTGGCGGGATCGTTGACGAAGCGCGTAAGATTCAGCCATGGGTTCTCTCCGTTGACCGTACGATCGGCGGCGCTTATGAGAACTACGTTACCCCGGAGCTCTGCATTCCGGAAGAGCCGCTGAACGTTCCGTGGGAGAGCTGCCTGACACTCGGCGTAGACTTTACGTACGAATACGGCGATCACTACAAATCCCCGCGTGAACTCGTCGGCCTGCTGGTTAACATCGTTGCCAAAGGCGGCAACATGGCACTGAACGTCAGCCCGCAGCCAGACGGCCGTATCCCGGTCGACGCCTGGGACAGCCTGAACGGCTTTGGACAGTGGATGAAAACCTACGGCGACGCCATCTACGGAACCCGCGTCTGCGCACCGTACCAGAGCGGAAACCTTTCGTTCACACAGAAGGGTGACTCCGTGTATGTATTCCGGCTGTATCCGACGGTGCAGGAATCGGTAGAGGCTGAGATTTTCGTGCCGTATACAGAAGAGAAGATTTCTGAGATCTGCATGGTGGAGAATGGGGAAACGGTTGCTTTCAGAGAAGTGGAAGGCGGACTTTGCATCACCGTTCCGGCAGGATACCGAAGAGGCTCAGCACCGATTGCGTTGGTGTTTGAGATGAAGAAAGAACGGTAAATCAACAAGTGTAAACGTTTCCTTGATCCATTCAGGTCGGCTGGATTAGTCATTGATACGCCTAACGTCAAAACAGTTCAAGTGCATTTCTGCACCTGAACTGTTTTTCTGCTTTTTCAATATAATTGAAAAAACTATATTCATTTAAGAAGTTGAATCTTCCCTATATGGTAATATTCTCAGAATTTCATCTGTCTGCATGTTCTGACACCGTTGACGTAAATATCATTTGCCAGTTCTGTGACTAGCCGCATATCCTGCCAGGTTTCACACTTGTTCCCCATAAAAGTAATGTTATCAAAATGGACATCATGAACACGTACTTCTTCTGTCGGTGTCTGGTACCCCCGGATCACGGAAACCGGGATATCTCCGTTCAGCACCTGGATATTATCAAAATAGATATCATTAATCTCTCCTTTGGCAAGCTGTTCCGTATATTTGCAAAGCAAAACCTTAATATCGAACAGTTTCTGTTCTGCCTGCTCTACTCTGATATTTTTATAATGTATATCATGAACATGACCGCCATCTGCCTGATGGATGGAAATCGCCGCACCACCCATGTTTCCTTCATACTGGCAGTGTATGATGTCACAGTCTTCAAATACCAGGTCGTGGATTTCGCTCTGAAGGGCATAACCAAGCTCTATGGCATTACCGGGTTCTGCATTCCAGATTACGTTATTGTGAACACGCACTTTTGTTACATCACGTACCGTTGACGGATCTTCAAACAATCTTTGGGATTTGATGCAGATACTGTCGTCTGTGGAACGGATAAAGCAATTTTTCACCTCTACATCCTGGCTGCTCGTAATATCAATACCGTCTCCCGTTACAATCCTCGACATAATGCTCATGTACGGTAAAGTATCACAAGAAAATTATGTCGAATTGACAGCCGCCTCCGCTATACCGAATAAGGAAATAAAGAGTCCTCAAATTTTGCGCTACTAAATGAAGACGAGCGGAAGTAATCTCCCGCTCGTCAGTAAACTTAACTATGCCATATCAATCCCGCTTCTTTCCCGCCACCGGCACTAAGAACAGCGCGGGCAACAGCAGGAAAGCGGTACAGACCAGCCCCCAGGGTATGGACACCTGCTGGGCTACCAGCCCCACAATAGGCCCGCCGATGATCTGCCCGAAAGAGTCCAGCTGTCCGCTGGTGGAAAAGACTGTGGCGCGCATTTTCTCATCCACATGGTCGTTCATCCAGGCGGCCAGCACAGGCTCCTTGATGGTGCGCATAAGCCCCGCCAGCAGGAACACCAACAACATGAACCAAAAGCTCCGCCCCACCGCGAAGAGAACCAGGCACAGGATATACCCGGCGCTGGTGGACATGACCACACTGGTTCGGCTGACAGTCCCTTTTTTCTCCATGCGGGCGATGAGCAACTGAGAAGCCAGAATACCTAAGCCGTTGCCGATAAGACTGATAACACCGAACCAAGTGACGCTGTTCAGCGGCCCGATAACGGGTATTACCGTGTCATCCAGAAAATGAGCGGTGGAGAGCCGGTCAAAGCCTTCACTGGCAAGTCCCCCGCATAGTGTGATTGCTAAGAGCGCCAGCAACACAGGTGCGCCTTTCACAAAGCCCAGGTTGAGCTTGAACAGGCAGACAAAGTCTTTAAGCAAGCCCTGCCGTTCCTCAATAGCAGGGGAGAAGTTGGTTTCTGGCATGATGCGAACCATCACCAGCCCCAACAACAAGCACAAACTGCCCCCCAAGATGACAGGCATTTGCAGGTTTATGTTTCCCAGCAGTGTGCCCAGCACCACGCCCAGAACGCCGCCGATTTGCCCCATTTGACTGCCCCGCAGGAACACCTTGTCTATGGGTTTGTCCTCTTCCTCCGAGGCAATCCACGCCTCCAGAGCGCCGGTGATGAAGGTATCACCGCAACCCCAGACAACCTGGGCCAGCAGAACCGGCGCGAACCACGGTAGCGCACCCTCCATCAGAAAGCCCAGGCCGTAGAGGAACATTCCAATCAGCACCGAGCGCCGACGGCTATACAAATCCGCCACCACACCGGTGGGTATCTCGAACAGAAAGCAGGAGGTCTCCAGAACCGTCCCTACCAGGACAAGCTGGAAAGCATCCAGCTGCACCACCTCCAGGTGGTACACGATGGAAAGCACTGTGGACATAGAAACCGCCAGGGAACAGACAAATCGGAACAGCAGGTAGACAGAATATGCCTTTGAATTTTTAGCAAACATGAAGTTACATTCTCCTAGTATAATAATGGTGTAGTCAAGAACGACTACTGGTTAATAGTTACAAAGTCCAATCTAATAAATCTATATAGATATAACGGAAGGAGGAGTTCCCCCTCCATCAGAAGTTATAGGACATATTTACCGTGTCTGAGGTTTCCTTAATGCACCAGACAAAATATAGAGGTATAATCACTGAAGGCAGGATCATTGACGTTTCCTCCTTGGGAGCCGGCCTTCTGGGATATTTCGCAATAGCCAGCAATGAACGCTTGCATTGCGCAAGACGTTACATTATCTTCTGAAACATATGCCGGATCTTGTCTAAACGGCTGTTCGGGCGGCGTGGCTGAAATACAGGCTCGCCGGAAGTTTCCTGATACCCTTTTAATTCTGTAATGCAGACACTTCTTCCATTTGTATAAAAATTCAGATCATTCCTATATTCACCGATACAACGGGCAGGGATTTCACCCTTAAAAATAACTTCATCTTTTTCAAGTCTGGTTGATTCAATGATTGCGCAATACTTTGGTGCATCATTATAAGCCCGTGAAAGATATTCCTGCGGTGCAAAAAGGGTAAAGGAAAGGTATGGTTCCAACAGTTGTGTCCCTGCTTTTTTCAATGCCTGCTCCAACACGACAGGCGCAAGAAAACGAAAATCAGCGGGGGTGCTGACCGGGCTGTAATAAACTCCATAATCAAAACAAATTTGGCAGTCTGTCACTCCCCAGCCATATAAGCCCTGCTCCATTCCATAACGCACACCCTCCATGACGGCATTTTGAAAACTTTGGTTTAAATAGCCGAGAGATACCTCGCTTTTATATTGTGTTCCGCTTCCAACAGGAAGCGGTGTTACAGTCAAACCAATAGATGCCCAAAACGGATTCGGCGGCACTTCAATATGAATCGTGCAGCTCGCTTTTTTTTGCGGTCTTTCCAGATAAATAACCGAAGGCTCTTTCATAGCCACGCCCACATGATATTTTTCTTCTAATAGCGAACAAATAACTTCTAACTGTACTTTTCCCAAAAAAGATAACATAATCTCATGGGTAACAGTATCAATGTCAAAATGCAAAAGAGGGTCTGTATCAGCAATCTCTGCGAGGGCATTTAACAGGGCTTCCCTTTGCTCCGGCTTTTGCGGCTCTACCGTTGTCCGAAGTAATGGCATGGGATTATCAATCCGTGTTTTGTGAGGCAGGAGTTTTTCATTTCCCAGGATATCGTTCAGTTTCAAAGTATCATCAGCTAAAATAACAATTTCTCCCGGACAGGCATGGTCAGCCGGGACGATTTCACCATTTGACGGAATACACATTTCTGTAATCTTTATTTTTTCCTTTTTTGACAGCAGCAGGGTATCCCGTAAATGGAGCGTCCCATGATACAGGCGTAAATAAGAAAGCCGTTTTTTCCGCTCTGTATACTCAACCTTAAAAACATATCCACATAATTCAGACTGAATATCGTCCGTTTCTGTAATGAAAGTTTCTATAATCGCTTCAATCAGTTTTTCTGTTCCTAAATTGTCTTTTGCACTCCCATGATAAACAGGAAACAAAGAGCAGCATCTGGTTCTTTTGCACTTTTCATATTGTAATTCCTGTATATCCAAAGAATCCTCTGCAACATATCGTTCTAATAGTTCATCGCTTCCGGAAATAATCATATCCCATTTGTCTAAATCAGAAATATCGGTCATGGTTATCTTTGGCGACAGGGAAACCTCCTGCATGACAATCATATCACTGGTAAGTTTATCTTTAATGCTTTGGTAAACACACTGCAGGTCGATCCCATTTTGGTCTATCTTATTTATAAAGATAATTGTCGGAATGTCCATTTTCTGAAGCGCATGGAATAATATACGGGTTTGTGCCTGTACGCCGTCTTTTGCTGAAATGACTAAAACAGCTCCGTCAAGGACAGATAAAGAGCGGTATGCTTCGGTTAAAAAATCCATATGACCGGGAGTGTCCACGATATTGATTTTATAATCATTCCAATAAAAAGAAGTAACCGCTGTCTGAATGGTAATTCCCCGTTGCCGTTCCAAAATCATAGTGTCTGTTCTTGTGGTCCCTTTATCCACGTTTCCCTGTTCCGCAATCGCTCCACTGGTGTATAGCAGACTTTCTGTCAATGTAGTTTTTCCTGCGTCTACATGGGCCAGAATGCCGATATTGATTATTTTCATGTGATTGTCCTCCCTTTACAGCCCCAAAGGGCATAAAAATCCCCAGCAGTAAAATACTTTTACCACTGGGGATTCTAATTTGCGGACATACACATATACAGCATACACCTATTTGTGATTGCTGTTTTTTGAATATGTCAAAATTGATAAGGCAAAAGTATTCTTAAATTGGGTACAAAAAACCAAGCCCCCACAAAAGGAGCTATCATAATTCTTTGTTCCCACTATTTGATTATAGTTTTATTTAAGAATACCTTGCCGCATATTTTTTACTCCTTTTCTGGAATGAAGCTATTATATCACATCAGTTTTAGGAAAGCAAGTACTTAAAAGAAATTTTTCTTCCCCTTATATGTAACAATCATACCGGCTTCCTGGTGTTCAGAATGGTTTCTGCTGTCTGCTGTGGTGTTTGATTGGAATTGTCCAGCCAAAAGCCGATCCGTGGTGTTGTCTGCATAAATGTATCGTATATTGATAAAATCAGCATCAGAGAGGAGGAACCATTTTGAACCAGAAACAGACGGATATTACAACAGGAAAGCAAATACGTCATCTGCGAACACAATCGGGAATGACACAGGAAGAACTGGCTGGGGAATTGAATGTTACCCGGCAGGCGCTATCGAATTGGGAGAGAGATGTTAATGAACCCGATTTAAATACGTTGAAAAAAATTTGTTTTCTTTTTGGAGTCCACATGGACGATTTTGCGAAGGAGGTAATAACAAAAATGGAAACATGTGAAAAAAAAGAGAAACGACAATTTAATAAGTATGATATGGCAATTGGACTTTTTTATGGTGTCGGGATATTTCTTGGCATTGGTATTTTCTTTGTTGGCGGTTTTATGACAATGTCGGGTGCAGGGTGGGGAGCATCACTATTTGGCGGTGGCTGTTTTTCTCTTGTATTTGGCTTGATATGCCATGCAGTTATTACATTGAGAAGAAATGACAAATGATGACATATCCTGCTTTCTAGACTTTTCGGTCATATCGCGTAAAAAAGCCGCTGCTTTTGGCTTTCCAATAGCGGCGGCAAAGGGAAATATCCTTTGAATACCTTACAGAAGAAAAGTTTTGCAGCATTATAAAAATAAAAGCCTATACCATTTTGGAAAGAAAAGATACATAATAGTCAAGACGGCAACAATCAGAAGTTATGGAGGGTAACAATGGAATATAGTAAGGAAGATTTAATGGAAGCAAAAAGGCAAATTTTGGGAGTGGGAGAGAACATGGGAACAGAGGAAAGTAAAAAAATCTGGGAGAAAAACGCACAATTTTGGGATAATGCAATGGGTGACAAATCTAATGAATTTCACAGAGAGGTAGTGCGTCCCAAAGTAACGGAACTTCTATCTCCTAATCCTGCGGATTACATTTTGGATATTGCGTGTGGCAATGGAAATTATTCTTCGTATCTTGCACAAAGAGGCGCTTCGATTGTCGCTTTTGATTACAGCAAAAAAATGATAGAATTGGCTAAAAGACGGCAATCACAATATGCAAAACAAATTGAATTTTGTGTAGCGGATGCGACCAATAGAGAAAGTATATTAGAATTAAAAAGAAATCGAGCCTTTACGAAAGCAGTTTCTAATATGGCAATTATGGATATTACGGATATTGAACCACTTCTTATGGCTGTTTATGAACTGTTGGAGGAAAGCGGAATTTTTGTCTTTGCAACGCAACACCCTTGTTTTATCACGTTGACTGAAAAATATATGACACCGCACAGTTACTATGGTATAGCGATTGAAGGGCAACCGGAGGAGCAGATTTATTATCATCGTTCCATACAAGATATTTTTAACCTTTGTTTTAGAGCTGGATTTGTCATTGATGGATTTTATGAAGAATGTTTCAAAAACAACAAAGAAATTCCTATGGTAATGATAGTAAGGCTTAAAAAGGTAAAACGTGATAGCTTAAAATAAATTCAAGTTTGCCGGATAAATAGCAAACCTGGCCGAGCCAGTCAACGGTCAAGATGAACGGGCTTCGCCCGCCGTTGACAGCCCCGCCCGGTTTTGCAGTTAGGCAGTCAAGGAGCGACAGCCTAAAGTGCTGCCGCCCCTTACTATCATAAAAAGCAACTACTAACCAGCCACAGCCCTTTTGGGAGGAAAGGGGGATTTTCCATGACCTGTACAGAAGAATATCGGGAACATATCGAGTACACTTTCCATGCCTTTTGCAAAGTCGTTATCCGAAATGCAACGATCAACGCAGCGAGGACACGGAGCAGGAAGCACAAAAGAGAAATATCCCTTGAATACCTCACAGACGAAAAGCACTACCCTTTAGGCACGACAGATGAATATTTCCAAGCCCCGGAGCCGGACGAGGAATACATACTTACCCTTTGCGGCGATACGGTCATTTTCAGCAGCGGCTTACTTGCGGAAGCCCTGTCACGGCTGGACGAACGGGAGCGGGAAATGATTTACCTGTCCTTTTTCAAGCGTATTCCACAGCACGAAATTGGCAGACAGTACGGGCGCAGCCGCAGCACAGCGGGCTACCATATCCGAAAAGTCCTACGGCAGCTCCAAGCGGAAATGGAGGGAATGGCATATGAGAAATAATAGGCTTCTCCCCTATGAAACAATCGTCCAAGCCACCAGCGGGGAGCCGGAAGCGGTGGGAACTGTATTGCAGTATTACCGCCGCCGCATACAATGTGCCGCCCGTGTGAATGGACGGGTAGACCAAGATACAGAGGACTACATCACCCAGACGCTTCTCACAGCTATTTTCAAGTTCCGCTTTGGGAGATAGCCCTACCGCCTACAACTGAATAACCGCCGCTTCGCCGGCAACCAGAAAGCAGTAAATCTATTCAACAGATTTGCTGCTTTTTTTCGTTCCTGTTTGGCATTTTTGAAAATCCCCAGTATGAAAAAACAAAAGGGAAAATTGCCGCCGCAGTTGGCAAAATCCCTTACTTATCCGTGGAGGGTATCAAAGAAAAAAATACTGCCATTGTCCGCCTTTTTCGGCTTGCGTGGTGTTGTAGGGAATAAGGGGAAATTCTAAAAATCTCCGTCCATTTTGCTTTGCGTGGTGTTGTAGGTAGTGAAAGGAAAATTTTCAAGATATGCCGGAATAGCGGGTAGCAAAGCCCTTTTGAAACGTCTTGTTAGCGGAAAGTACGGAAGCCGGGGAACGCCGGAGTTTTTCAGAGCAAGATTCTACCGCAGTACCAAAATTCGCTTATCGCTCATTTTGCCCCTGCGGGAATCTTGTTGGGGAGTGCCTTCCCCAAACCCTGCTTATGCGGCTTACGCCGCTGGAAAATCCCTCAAAATAATTTTTCGGATTTTTCAAAAACAGTTCCGCTTTACACCCTGTTTTTCTCCTATTAGTGAGAGGACACCACGCACAGCCGAAGGAGGTTTTACCATGCGAAAACGATATAACACGCCGCACCGCAGCCGGGTAGTCAAGACACGCATGACCGAGGAAGAATACGCCGAGTTTGCGGAAAGGCTTTCTGCTTACAACATGAGCCAAGCCGAGTTTATCCGGCAAGCCATAACCGGGGCAGCCATACGCCCCATCATAACCGTTTCCCCCGTCAATGACGAGTTGCTTGCCGCTGTCGGGAAGCTGACCGCCGAATACGGCAGGATCGGCGGCAACTTAAACCAGATAGCCCGGACGCTGAACGAGTGGCACAGCCCCTACCCGCAGCTTGCCGGGGAGGTACGGGCGGCGGTTTCCGACCTTGCTGCCCTAAAGTTTGAAGTCTTGCAGAAAGTGGGTGACGCTGTTGGCAACATTCAAACATATCAGCTCTAAAAATGCGGACTATGGCGCAGCGGAAGCCTATCTCACATTTGAGCATGACGAGTTTACCATGAAGCCCACCCTTGATGAAAACGGGCGGCTGATACCGAGGGAGGATTACCGCATTTCTTCCCTCAACTGTGGGGGCGAGGATTTCGCTGTTGCCTGTATGCGGGCTAATCTCCGCTATGAGAAAAACCAAAAACGGGAAGATGTGAAAAGCCACCACTATATCATCAGCTTTGACCCACGGGACGGGACAGACAACGGCTTGACCGTAGACCGGGCGCAGGAGCTGGGCGAGCAGTTCTGTAAAGAGCATTTCCCCGGACACCAAGCCTTAGTCTGCACCCACCCGGACGGGCATAACCACAGCGGCAATATCCATGTGCATATCGTCATCAACTCCCTGCGGATTTATGAAGTCCCGCTTCTGCCCTACATGGACAGACCAGCCGACACACGGGAGGGCTGCAAGCACCGCTGCACCAACGCCGCTATGGAATATTTCAAGAGTGAAGTCATGGAGATGTGCCACCGGGAGGGGCTTTACCAAATCGACCTCCTAAGCGGCAGCAAGGAACGGATAACCGAACGGGAATACTGGGCGGCAAAGAAAGGACAGCTTGCCCTTGATAAAGAGAACGCTGTCAGAGAAGCCGCAGGACAGCCGACCAAGCCCACCAAGTTTGAAACGGACAAGGCGAAGCTGCGCCGGACGATACGGCAGGCACTTTCCCAAGCTGGCAGCTTTGACGAATTTTCTTCCCTTTTGCTGCGGGAGGGTGTGACCGTCAAGGAGAGCCGGGGGCGGCTTTCCTACCTCACGCCGGACAGGACAAAGCCTATCACAGCCCGGAAGCTGGGGGACGATTTTGACAAGGCTGCTGTCCTTGTCCTGCTTACGCAGAACGCCCACAGAGCCGCCGAACAGAGCAAAGCCATACTCGAATACCCTGCCGCGGTTAAAAAGCTGTCACAAGGGGAAAAAACCACAAAAACCACCCCGGCAGACAACACCTTGCAGCGCATGGTTGACCGGGAAGCCAAGCGAGCCGAGGGCAAGGGCGTGGGCTATGACCGCTGGGCGGCAAAGCACAACCTAAAGCAAATGGCAGCTACCGTTACCGCCTATCAGCAGTACGGCTTTTCTTCCCCGGAGGAACTGGACGAAGCCTGTTCTGCCGCCTATACCGCCATGCGGGAAAGCCTTACAGAGCTGAAGCAGATGGAAAAGACGCTGAACGGGAAAAAGGAGCTGCAACGGCAGGTGCTTGCCTATTCCAAGACCCGCCCTGTCCGGGACGGGCTGAAACAGCAGAAAAACGCCAAAGCAAAAGCAGCCTACCGTCAGAAGTACGAAAGCGACTTTATCATAGCAGACGCAGCCGCCCGCTATTTCAGGGAAAACGGCATTTCCAAGCTGCCGAGCTATAAAGCCCTGCAAGCAGAGATTGAAACCCTTATCCAAGAGAAAAACAGCGGCTACAACGATTACCGGGCAAAACGGGAGGAATACCGCCGCTTACAGACTGTCAAGGGCAATATCGACCAGATTTTACACCGGGAGCGCAAGCCTGTGAAAAGGCAGGAACAGGAACGATAAAAACCGCCCCAAAATGTACCCGAACCTATACAGAACAAGGGGGCTGCCCCGTACCCTATCCGCAAATACCAAAGGATTTTTTAACGGGCTTATAGGGCAGAAAAAACCCGAAAATGATACCGAGATGATACAGAATTACCGCCGATACCGCCACACCAGCGGAAACGGCAGAAAGGAGCGCACCCATGCCAAGAATGAGCAAGAAACGGCGGCTGGAATGGTCTTTTTTCCTGCGGCAAGTGAAAGTCGGGAATTCCACCTGCGATCGTATCACATACAATGACCTCTGCCGGGGCTGTACCCATAGCTGCAAGCAGAGCTTCCGGGCGGTTATCATACTCTGCCCCCACTACTACTCCAAACGCCGGAAAAAGGAGGACAGGGACAATGGCAGATAACCGCAAGTATTACTACCTCAAGCTGAAAGAGAACTTTTTTGACAGCGACTCCATTGTGCTGCTGGAAGATATGAAAGACGGGATTTTATACTCCAATATCCTCTTGAAGCTGTACTTAAAATCGCTGAAAAACGGCGGGAAATTGCAGCTTGACGAGCATATCCCCTACACAGCGCAGATGATAGCGACACTGAC